>NZ_JBFRGY010000002.1:0-403812 GCF_052115565.1 Microbacterium sp. 2MCAF23
CCGCGATCGACACCTACATCGACTGGTTCAACGCCGAACGGGCCCACTCAACGCTCAAGGGCCTGAGCCCGGTGCAATACCGGACCCAGGCCCTCGCCGCTTAACCCTAAGCTCTCAATCGGCCAGTCCAACTACTGGGGACCAGTTCACTTCGGCAGGGGCTCTCGTCGTGTCCGGGCGACTTCGGACGGTGTGGACGACGAGGCGCGCCGGGTTCACCGGCAGCCGGCTGCGGTCTGGATCAGTGAATCGGGGGGAGAGCCGTAGGCGGAGGTGCCGTTGGCGTCGGACGTGAAGCCCATGCTGATCGCCCACGCGGTGGCCCAGGCCTCCGCCGTCTGATCGTTCGTCGTGTCGTACATCGTGCGGCAGCGGATCGTGATGGCGTGCCCGACCTCGTGGGCGACGATCGCGTGGGCGGCGTCGCTCGGCCATTCCTGGGCGATCGAGTTCGACAGCCGGATGGTCGCGTATCCGCCCCTGTCGTACCACCAGGCGGTCTCCCCGGAGAGGTAACCGTTGGATTCCCCCAGGCCGTTGATGAGGTCGGCCCATTCGAAGTCCAAGAGGAGGCCCGGGGCGAGAGACCGGGCGAACGCCTCCAGGTCGAGGCGGGACTGCTCGAGCGGCCCGGATTCGCTGGCGAGCGTGGCGGCGTGCGACTCCTGCAGCTTCTGCACGGCTTGAGCGAGGGCTGTGTAGTCCGCGGACACCCGGGGCTGGAACGGCGACGCGCGCTGCTTGACCTGGTCGACGGCGTAGCGGAGGTCGAGCACGGCGTCGTTGTCGGCGGGCACGTTCGCGGCCTCCGCGGCTGCAGCGCGACCCGCCGCCGCCGCGAGCGCGGTCGACGCCGTGGTGCGGGTTGCTTCGGTGGCGGTCCGCAGCGGCCCCTCGGCGGCGCTGAGCTTCTTCGCCCGGTCGCGGGCGCTCGCATCGAGCCTCTCGAGTCGTGCGGTGTCGGTGTTGACCTCCCAGAACCAGAACTTCCGTGTGCCCGCACGAGGGCGACTGCCGGGGATCAGCGCTGAGGCGGCCCTGGACTGCTCGGTGGACTGATGGGTGACGTCGGTGAGCATTGTGCGGTCCTCGGCGGTGAGCAGCCCGCCGTCCGCAACGGCGAGGACGGCGGTCGCCGCGTCGGTCACGCTGCGCGAACCTGAGAGGGCGGACTGGACCTGGCGCGTGACCTCGTCCTGATCGTCGAGTGCCTTGCTCAGCGAGGTGCTCTCGTGGTCGAAGCTCTGCCATGCCGTGAGCTCGAGGGCGGCCAACGCGCCCAGCATCAGCACGGCGACCGCGGGAGGCAGCACCCAGGCCAGGACGCGGCGCCGCCGGCGACGACGGGCGTCGGGGTCGGTGGGAGCGGTCTGCGTCGCGTCGGTGTCGTCTGTGCCCGTCTCGGGGTCGGAGGCGCTCGTGCCCAGCGGCGAGGCGCCGTCGAGGTACGGCGGGACCGCGCCGATCAGGGATGGAGCATCATCGACGTGCGACGGGGCGTCGTCGCCGCGCGGAGGGCGGGGCTCTTCCATCACGGTCCTGTCGTTCGGGGCCGAGGGGCCAGGCGATGCGGCGTGCGGCGGCTCGATGTCGTCGCAGGTGCGGACATCCTCTCATGCAGATCGGCCAAGCCGGGCCCGCTCGGACGCATGCGGTCGAGGCTGCTCGGCGCCGCGACCTCAGAGGAAGGCGACGAAGCTCGCCGGCACCGACACATTGTCAGGCAGGCCGGCGAACGACGGCGCGACTTGATCGGGCCTGTAGCCCGCGATCCCGCATCCGACCGGGGTGAGCAGGAAACGCAGGGCAGGGTGAGCGGTCGCGTATGCGACGAACCCCTGTGCTTCTGCGGCGAGGACCTCGAGCCCGCTCATGGTGTCGATGGCATAGGTCTGGCCGTGATGACCGTGCCCTTCACCCCACGCCGCGCCGAACCGCTCGTACGCGATCAGGGCGGCGCCGCCGCCATGAAGGCCCTCGGCGTTCGAGCCGAAGACGAACACCTGGTCCGGCTGGAGTGCCGTGATGCGCGCGGGGGTGATCTCCATGCCCGCTCCCTTCGACGCAGCGAACTCTACGCCGCGAACGGGAGAAGATGAGCCTGCCGTCGCGGATCGAGCGCTTCCCGGCGATCGTCGGATCGGGATCCGCCTGAGATCCCTTGCAGGAGTAGGGAGAAGTGGAGGGGCTGACGAGAATCGAACTCGCATCATCTGTTTGGAAGACAGAGGCTTTACCACTAAGCTACAGCCCCGGATCCCTCGACGAGCGAGGGAACCGGCCCGCGCAACAACACCGCGGACTCCCACGAGCATACCTGACCGGCGGGGGTGCTCTGGTCCGTTAGACTCGTGGAGGCCGTTCCCGCGCGCGCGGGTCCTAACCGGGGCGTAGCTCAGCTTGGTAGAGCGCCCGCTTTGGGAGCGGGAGGTCGCAGGTTCAAATCCTGTCGCCCCGACGTTCACACACGTCGCACTCGCGTGGATCTCCGCGCGGGACATTCACAAGGAGACACACCAGCATGGCGAACAGCACCGTCGAGAAGCTTGCCCCGACCCGGGTCAAGCTGCACATCACGGTCACCCCCGAGGACCTCAAGCCCAGCATCGCGCACGCGTACGAGCACATTGCTCAGGACGTGCAGATCCCCGGCTTCCGCAAGGGCAAGGTGCCCGCGCCGATCATCGACCAGCGCGTCGGTCGTGGCGCGGTCATCGAGCACGCCGTCAACGAGGGCCTGGACACCTTCTTCCGCGAGGCGTCGCTCGAGCACAACCTCCGTATCGTCGGCCGCCCCTCGGCCGAGGTCATCGAGTGGCCGAACGAGAAGGACTTCTCCGGCGACCTCAAGGTCGAGGTCGAGGTCGATGTCCGTCCCGAGATCGAGGTCCCCTCGCTCGACGGCATCACCGTGACCGTCGACGCCGTCGAGGCCGATGACGCCGCCCTGGATGCAGAGCTCGACCGCCTGCGCGCCCGCTTCGGCACCCTGGTGCCGGTCGACCGTCCCGCGAAGGCCGGCGACTTCGTCGAGCTCGACCTCGTCGCCGCGATCGACGGCGCCGAGATCGACCGCGCGGAGGGCGTCTCCTACGAGGTCGGTTCCGGCGAGCTGCTCGAGGGCATCGACGACGCGATCGACTCCCTCACCGCCGGTGAGGACACCACGTTCCGCTCGAAGCTCGTCGGCGGCGACCACGCCGGCGAGGAGGCCGAGGTCTCCGTCACGGTCAAGGCCGTCAAGGAGCGTGAGCTGCCCGAGGCTGACGACGACTTCGCGCAGATCGCGAGCGAGTTCGACACGATCGCCGAGCTGCGCGACAGCCTGCGCGAGTCGGTCGAGCAGCAGGGCGTGTTCACGCAGGCCTCCGCCGCACGCGACAAGCTCGTCGAGACGCTGCTCGAGCAGATCGACATCCCCGTCCCGCCGCAGCTCATCGAGGACGAGGTGCACAACCACCTCGAGGGCGAAGGCCGCCTGGAGGACGACGAGCACCGCGCCGAGGTCACCGAGGCGAGCACCAAGCAGTTCCGCACCCAGGTGCTGCTCGACTCCATCGCCGAGAGCGCCAATGTGCAGGTCTCGCAGGACGAGCTCAGCCAGTACCTGATCCAGTCCGCCGCGCAGTACGGCATGGCTCCGCAGGAGTTCGTCGAGGCGCTGCAGTCCCAGAACCAGCTGCCTGTGCTGGTCGGCGAGGTCGCCCGCAACAAGGCCCTCGCAGTCGCGCTCGGCAAGGTCACCGTGGTCGACTCCAACGGCAAGGCCGTGGATCTGACCGGTTTCGTGGCCACCGAGGACGAGGCCGAGGACGCCGCCGAGGCTCCGGTCGAGGAGAAGCCGGCCAAGAAGGCACCGGCCAAGAAGGCACCCGCGAAGAAGGCTCCCGCCAAGGTCGCGGACGCCGATGAGGCTCCCGCCGCCGAGGAGAAGCCCGCCGCGAAGAAGCCGGCCGCCCGCAAGGCTCCGGCCAAGAAGGCCGCCGAGAAGGCCGCTGACGCCGAGTAATCATCGGATCCATGATCCGGAAGAGGGCGGGTGCACCACGCACCCGCCCTCTTCGCATCCCGAGAAGACGCGAGGACAGAGATGAAGGACTGGCAGGAGCGGATCGACGCTGTCTGGGACGCCGCCGCAGGCGGCCTCGTCGACGAAGAGGTGATCGCGAGGATCGACGCGATCGCCGCCGAGCGCGGGCCGGACGACGCTGAGGCCGCGTTCGAGCGCGCCGGAGCGCGCGATTCCGCGGGGCTGCCTGACGAAGCCGTGCCGCTGTACCGGCGTGCCCTCGAGCTCGGTCTCGACGACGATCGACGCGCCCAGGCGACGATCCAGCTCGCCAGCTCGCTGCGCAACCTCGGCGACGTGCGGGGCGCCCTCGAGCTCATCGAGTCCGAGCACGCGGCGCACCCGGACTCGATCTACCGCGACGCGATCGCCGCCATGCATGCGCTCGCTCTCGCCAGCGCCGGACAGCCGGAACGCGGGCTCGGGGTCGCGGTCCTGGCGCTCGTGCCGCACATGCCTCGCTACCACCGGTCGATGACCGCCTATGCCCACGAGATCGCAGGCGACGACGCCTGATATGCCGACGGCGAACACGGCCGGGCGCGTGCGTTGTCGCCGGTAGATTCGAAACACCGAACACGGAAACAGGAGCTGAAATGGCTGAACCCCTGGTCGCGACGAGCGTCTTTGACAGGCTGCTCAAGGATCGCATCATCTGGCTGGGATCCGAGGTGCGGGACGAGAACGCCAACGAGATCTGCGCCAAGATCCTCCTTCTCGCCGCAGAGGACCCCGAGAAGGACATCTACCTCTACATCAACTCGCCCGGCGGCTCCATCACCGCCGGCATGGCGATCTACGACACGATGCAGTTCGTGCCGAACGACATCGTCACGGTCGGCATCGGCATGGCGGCCTCGATGGGGCAACTGCTGCTCACCAGCGGCACCAAGGGCAAGCGCTACATCACGCCGAACGCGCGGGTGCTGCTGCACCAGCCGCACGGCGGCTTCGGCGGCACGTCCAGCGACATCCAGACGCAGGCGCAGCTCATCCTGTCGATGAAGCAGCGCCTCGCCGAGATCACCGCGTCGCAGACCGGCAAGACGGTGGAGCAGATCAACGAGGATGGCGACCGCGACCGCTGGTTCACCGCCTCCGAGGCTCTCGAATACGGATTCGTCGACCACATGCGCGAGCACGCCAGTGACGTGCACGGCGGCGGCGGCACGGGCGCGGACAAGTAAGGCTGGAGAGGACACTCATGTACACACCCACGTTCCGGTCCGCCGGCACTCTGCCCTCGAGCCGCTACGTCCTCCCTCAGTTCGAGGAGCGCACCGCCTACGGCTTCAAGCGCCAGGACCCGTACAACAAGCTGTTCGAGGATCGCGTGATCTTCCTCGGCGTGCAGGTCGACGACGCATCCGCCGATGACGTGATGGCGCAGCTGCTGGTCCTGGAGAGCCAGGACTCCGAGCGCGACATCACGATGTACATCAACTCGCCCGGCGGATCCTTCACGGCGATGACCGCGATCTACGACACGATGCAGTACGTCGCGCCGCAGATCCAGACCGTCGTGCTCGGTCAGGCCGCTTCGGCCGCCTCGGTCCTGCTCGCCGCAGGCGCGCCGGGCAAGCGTCTCGCGCTGCCGAACGCCCGCGTGCTGATGCACCAGCCCGCCATGGGCGAGGCCGGTCAGGGACAGGCGTCGGACATCGAGATCCAGGCCGCGGAGATCCTGCGCATGCGCACGTGGCTCGAGGAGACCATGGCCAAGCACACCGGTCAGCCGGTCGAGAAGGTGAACCGCGACATCGATCGCGACAACATCCTCTCCGCCGAGCAGGCCAAGGAGTACGGCATCGTCGACCAGGTGCTCACGAGCCGCAAGCGCCAGGCGCTGAGCTGACCTGCTGACATCCCGTGAAAGGGCGGTCCGGAACCGATTCCGGGCCGCCCTTTCACGTCTCCGCCCGTTGCGCGAGTGAGTGACGCACCGTGCTCATATGAGCAATGACGTGCGCGTGCGCGTGGCGGAGGGTACCCTCGGAGAATGCCCCGATCTGCCATCGACGACGACGAGCTGCTCGCCGTTCGTGTGGCGGAGCTGTATTACGACGAGGACAAGACGCAGGACGAGATCGGTGGCCTGCTGGGCATCTCGCGCTGGAAGGTCGGGCGGCTCCTTCAGCAGGCACGGATCGACGGCATCGTGCGGATCGAGATCGTGCATCCGCGCGCTCGCAAGCTCGGCATCGAGCGAGAGTTGCGCGAGCGCTTCGGGCTTGCCGACGCCGTCGTGGTCCCGAACGGCCCGAGCGACGCCGAGACGCTCGCACGCGTCGCGCAGGGCGCCGCAGATCACCTCGCGGCGCTCCGGCCCGTGCCGAAGACGCTCGCCGTGAGCTGGGGGCGGACGCTGACTGCGATCGCCGACCGCATGGCCGAGGGGTGGGCCCGTGGCGTGACCGTGGTGCAGATGAACGGCGGCGTGAGCGTGAACCGCCGCCCGGGAGGCGCCGCCTCGCTCGCGGCCACGATCGCGCAGCGCGCCTCGGGGCATGTCGCACTGCTGCCCAGCCCCGCGATCCTGGAGCGGCTGGAGACCAAGCAGGCCATCGAGCGCGATCGCACCGTCGCCGGCGTGCTCGAGCAGGCCGCCCAGGCCGACGCCTACCTCTTCACCGCGGGCGTCTGCGACGCCGGATCCGCCCACGTCGACAACGGCTATCTGAGCGTCCGGGACATCGACGAACTGGGCCGGCGCGGCGCGGTCGGCGACGTGCTGGGCCGCTACATCGATGCGGACGGCAACATCGTCGATCCTGAGCTCGATGCCCGCACGGTCGGGCTCAGCCTGGAGCGGCTGCGTGAGGCGCGCACCTCTGTCTTCGTCACGGCCGGAGAGGCGAAGCACGACATCGCCCGCACGGTCGTGACCGCGAACCTGTGCACGATGGTGGTCACCGACGAGGCGACCGCCCGGACCCTCTTGGAGGACCAGTGACGACGACCGAACTCGCACGGCGCACCGCGCTGGAGGTGCTCGGCGGCGACCCCGACGACCTCACGCTGCGCCGATTCCTGCACGGCCTGCCCGGAGTGGATGCAGTGGGCCTGGAGCAGCGCTCCGCCGCGCTCGGGACGCGCTCCATCAAGACGACGTCGAAGGCGTGGGCTCTCGACACGATCGTGCGGCTCATCGACCTCACGACTCTGGAGGGCGCGGACACCCCGGGCAAGGTGCGCTCGCTGGTCTCCAAAGCCAAGCTGCCCGATGCCTCGGATCCGACTTGCCCGTCGGTCGCGGCGGTGTGCGTCTACGGCGACATGGTGCCGTACGCGGTCGAGGCGCTCGGTGCCCGGCATGGCGACCCCGACGACGGCGGCATCTCGGTCGCGGCCGTCGCGACCGCGTTCCCGAGCGGCCGTGCATCGCTCGGGGTGAAGCTCGCTGACACCCGTGACGCGGTCGAGGCCGGCGCGGACGAGATCGACATGGTCATCGACCGAGGCGCTTTCCTCGCCGGCCGCTACGGCCAGGTGTTCGATCAGATCGTGGCCGTCAAGGACGCCTGCCGCCGGGAGGACGGCACCTCCGCTTCGCTGAAGATCATCCTCGAGACCGGCGAGCTGAACACCTACGACAACATCAGGCGCGCGTCGTGGCTGGGCATGCTGGCCGGCGGCGATTTCATCAAGACCTCGACCGGCAAGGTCGCCCCGGCGGCCACACTGCCCGTCACGCTGCTCATGCTCGAAGCCGTGCGCGACTGGCACCGGCTCACCGGCGAGAAGATCGGCGTCAAGCCCGCCGGCGGGATCCGCTCCTCGAAGGACGCGGTGAAGTACCTGGTGCACGTCGCCGAGACCGTGGGGGAGGAGTGGCTGCAGCCGCACCTGTTCCGCTTCGGTGCGTCGAGCCTGCTCAACGACGTGCTGCTGCAGCGGCAGAAGCTGACCACCGGCCACTACTCCGGCCCCGACTACGTCACGATCGACTGACGGAGGACCACGCATGGGATTCCTGGAATACGCGCCCGCGCCCGAGTCGCGGAGCATCCTCAACCTGAAGGACGAGTACGGGCTCTTCATCGACGGCGAGTTCGTCGAGGGGCGCGGCGCCTCGTTCGGCACGATCTCGCCCGCCGACGAGTCGCGCATCGCGACGATCGCGCACGCGTCGGATGAGGACGTGGACCTCGCTGTCGCCGCTGCACGTCGCGCCTACACCAAGGTGTGGTCGAAGATGAGCGGCCGCGACCGGGGCAAGTACCTGTTCCGCATCGCGCGGCTCGTACAGGAGCGCGCCCGCGAGCTCGCTGTCGCCGAGAGCCTCGACAACGGCAAGCCGATCAAGGAGGCCCGCGACGTCGATGTGCCGCTCGTCGCCTCCTGGTTCTTCTACTACGCGGGCTGGGCGGACAAGCTGGACTACGCCGGCGCAGGACCTGACCCGGCGGCGCACGGTGTCGCGGGGCAGGTCATCCCGTGGAACTTCCCGCTGCTTATGCTCGCCTGGAAGGTCGCCCCGGCCCTGGCTGCCGGCAACACGGTTGTGCTGAAGCCCGCTGAGACGACGTCGCTCACGGCGCTGATCTTCGCCGAGATCCTGCAGCAGGCCGACCTTCCGGCCGGTGTGGTGAACATCATCACGGGTGCCGGGGCGACCGGCGCAGCGCTGGTGCGCCACCCCGACGTCGACAAGGTCGCCTTCACGGGGTCCACCGCCGTGGGCCGCGAGATCGCCCGCACGGTGGCGGGCACGGGCAAGGCGCTGACGCTCGAACTCGGCGGCAAGGCCGCCAACATCGTGTTCGACGACGCCCCGATCGACCAGGCGGTCGAGGGGATCGTCAACGGCATCTTCTTCAACCAGGGCCACGTGTGCTGCGCCGGCAGCCGCCTGCTCGTGCAGGAATCGATCCACGACGAG
Source organism: Microbacterium sp. 2MCAF23 (assembly GCF_052115565.1). Classification (NCBI taxonomy): domain Bacteria; kingdom Bacillati; phylum Actinomycetota; class Actinomycetes; order Micrococcales; family Microbacteriaceae; genus Microbacterium; species Microbacterium sp. 2MCAF23. The sequence continues at coordinate 8,952 of NZ_JBFRGY010000002.1, forward strand.
GTCATCGACCGGCTGAAGTCCCGCCTGTCGACGCTGCGTCTCGGCGACCCGCTCGACAAGAACACCGACATCGGCGCCATCAACTCGGCCGAGCAGCTCGCCCGCATCAGGGAGCTCAGCCAGGTCGGCGAGGACGAGGGCGCCGAGCGCTGGACCGCCGACTGCGTGATCCCCGAGAAGGGCTTCTGGTTCGCTCCGACGATCTTCACCGGCGTCGAGGCGTCGCATCGCATCGCCCGCGAGGAGGTGTTCGGCCCCGTGCTGTCGGTGCTCACCTTCCGCACACCGGCCGAGGCGATCGCGAAGGCGAACAACACTCCTTACGGTCTCTCCGCAGGGATCTGGAGCGACAAGGGAGCCCGGATCCTCGCCGTCGCCGACCGCCTCCGCGCCGGCGTGGTGTGGGCGAACACGTTCAACCGATTCGACCCGTCCAGCCCGTTCGGCGGTTACAAGGAGTCCGGCTACGGCCGCGAGGGCGGCAAGCAGGGCCTGACCGCGTACCTGCGTCCGGCAGGGGTCGCCCGCCAGATCGAGGCCAGGGCGCAGAAGAAGGGATCCGCGGCATGAGCGCGCGACTGACGGTGCCCAAGACATACAAGCTCGCGATCGGCGGCGCGTTCCCGCGCAGCGAATCGGGACGCACCTATGAGGTCACCACTTCGAAGGGCGCGTTCCTGGCGAATGCCGCCCAGGCTTCGCGCAAGGATGCGCGTGACGCGGTGAAGGCCGCGCGCACCGCGCAGGCGGGCTGGGCGAAGGCCACCGCGTACAACCGGGGACAGGTGCTGTACCGCGTGGCCGAGGTGCTCGAGGGGCGCAAGGCGCAGTTCGTCGACGAGATCGTGGCACAGCAGGGCGTGTCGGCAGCCTCCGCAGGAGCACAGGTCGACGAGGCCATCGACCTCTGGGTCTGGTACGCGGGCTGGTGCGACAAGTACGCCCAGGTCGCCGGCAACCTGAACCCGGTCGCGGGCGCCTACTTCAACATCTCCGCCCCGGAGCCGACCGGCGTCGTCGCGATCGTCGCGCCGCAGGAGAACGCGCTGTTGGGTCTCGTCTCCGTCGTCGCGCCGGCGCTCGTCGCAGGCAACGCCGTGGTCGTCGTGGCGAGCGAGCGGTACCCGCTCTCGGCGATCAGCCTCGCCGAGGTGCTGGCGACGAGCGACCTTCCCGGCGGCGTGGTGAACGTGCTCACCGGATCCCCGGCCGAACTCGCGCCGTGGCTCGCGTCGCATGCCGACGTCAACGCCCTCGATCTCGCCGGCGCCGGCGCAATCGACTGGGTCGACCTGCAGATCACCGCCGCCGACACGCTCAAGCGCGTGCTCGCTCCGGGTGAGGTGGTCGCCTCCCCGCAGCGGATCGCGGCCTTCACCGAGGTGAAGACGGTCTGGCACCCGAAGAGCATGGTCTGAGCCGAGTCGCTGAAGGACCGAGCGCGCCGCGCTCGGCCCTTCAGGCGTCTGGCGGCGGTGCCCAGCCGGGAACGGATCAACCGCTCGTGGTCGAACGGGTGCGAGCACCGCGTCGTCCGACCAGCGCTTCCGCGATGAGGCCCGCGACAAGCAAGCCGGCCGCGGTGCCGAGCGCCGGCACGGCGGTCAGCGTCGCGAGCAGAGGTGCGGTCGCGGCAACGCCCGCGCCGAGGAACGCACGGAACGGCCTTGCCCGGCTCGCCACCATCCGGGAGAACCACGCCGTCGAACCGAGATAGCCGGCGAGGCCGACCGCGAGCGCCGAAGCGGCGAGCCAGCCGAGCGGCTCGTGCGAGGCGATGCGTGCGAGCGACTCCTCGACGCCGAGCGCCGTCACCACGATGCTCGCCACGATCGCGAGGTGCAGGTAGGTGTAGCCGTCGCGGGCGGTGTGCGCCCGCTCCGGTGCGGCACGAGCGATGAGTGCCTGCTCAGCCTCCTCCGCGAGCTGCCGGAAATAGGCCCACCAGAGAGCAGCGGCGATCGTGAGCGCGAGCGCGATCCCGGCCAGGATCCCGCCGCTCATCGGCACGGATGCGACGCCCGTGCCGATCGCGATGATCGACTCGCCGATCGCCAGGATCACGATCAGCCCGTGCCGCTCGGTGAAGTGCGCGGTCGAACCGACCCGCCAGTCCGCGCTTGCGCTCATCCGCTGCGTGACCACCGGCTCGACTGCCGCCGCAGCCGCCCAGAGGCCAACCTGCCAGCCGCCGCCGAGGAATGCGCCCGCGACGAGCAGCGCCCCCGACGGGATGATGGCGAGGGCCGAGGTCGTGAACGCCTGCCGACGCAGCTCGGGCGTCGACACGGCCGCGAACGAGACCGCATGGATGATCCGGGCCGCGAGATAGGCGCCGAGGAACACGAACGGTGCGAACAGGTCGTCCTCGAGGGCGCGATAGGCGTGCATGGCGGTCACGCCCACGACGACGACCGAGCCCATGGCCGCCAGCATGACGGCGCCCACCCAGCCGCGGTCGGCGTGTGCGAGGTTGGCGAGCCAGCCGTAGGAGTTCCAGGTCCACCACAGCAGTGCGAGGATCGTCATCGCCTGTACCACGCCGATGAGGTCATGATGCTCGGCCATGAGTCGGCTGAGCTGCGTGAACGCGAACACGAACGCGAGGTCGAAGAACAGCTCCAGCGTCGTGACGCGATCCCCTTCGTGCGTGGGCACGGCGGTGAGCCTTGCCGCGGACCCGATCACCGGATCATCTCCCACTCCGGCCTGCTCGCCGAGCGGCCCCGTTCATGACCACGGGTGTCTCGCCCGTCTGATCGCGGACGTCGGCGCCGGGGTGGCGACCGCGGGAGAGGACCTGCGCTTTGCTCGTCATACTCACACTCAACCGGGACCCGGGTCGACGGTGTTAGAGCGAAGCTCCCGCGGTCTTGCCCGATCCTCTCCAGCGCGGCAGGATTCGGTGCATCGCCCCGAGGCGCGTGCTTCAATCGGGGCATGGATCTCGAGGAGTTGCGGACTCTGATCGGACGGCACGCGGCACTCGGGGTGCACCGGACGGCCATCCCTTCAGTGCTCGTGTCGCGCAAGGACGGGACCGGGTCGCCGGATGAATCCTCGACGGGGACCGTCCTGGCCGTGGTCGCTCAGGGCTCCAAGCGGATGACGGTCGGCGATGCCGTGCACGACTATGGTCCCGGCCAGTTCCTGGTCGCCTCGGTCGACCTGCCCGTCTCGGGGCAGTTCACCGACGCCACCCCCGAGCAGCCCGCGCTCGGATTCGGACTGGAGCTGCGTCCCGAGGCCATCGCCGAACTGCTGCTCACACCCGAGGCGGCGGAGTCGCTCCGCCCCGTGGGTGCCGCGCGCGCCGCCCCGGCCATCGCAGTGGGCACGGTGTCGCCGCGGCTCCTCGACGCTGCCGTTCGCATGCTGCGGCTGCTCGACACGCCGGATGACCTGCCCGTGCTCGCACCGCTGATCGAGCGCGAGATCCTGTGGTTGCTGATCTCCGGGGAGCACGGCGCGACGGTGCGCCAGCTCGGCCTCGCGGACAGCGGGCTCAACCGGGTGCGCCGAGTGGTCGGCTGGATCCGCGAGCACTATGCGGAGCCGATGCGCGTCGAGGAGCTCGCCCGGCTCGCGAGCATGAGCCCCTCGGCCTTCCATCGAGCATTCCAGGCCGTCACCGCGCTGAGCCCGATCCAGTACCAGAAGCAGATCCGGCTGCAGGAAGCGCGGCTGCGGCTGCTCGCCCACCCCGGCGACGTCGGCGGCGCCGCCTTCGCCGTCGGCTACGAGAGCGCATCGCAGTTCAGCCGCGAGTACCGCCGGCAGTTCGGTGCCTCACCCCGGCAGGACGTCGACCGCTTGCGGTGACGCTCTGCGAGGGCGTGTCGTCATATTCGGGCCGTTCGCCGAGCGCGGACCGGTCGGATCGCCGGAATCCGTGGCGATGCGACCCGTTGTCGGATGTTGAGGTTAGGCTCGAACAGCGGCATCGCCGCACGGTGTTCCCACGCCGTGATCGCCGTCGTGACAGCACGGAGGCGACCGCGGACCACGTCTCGAAGGAGGACGCACATGGCACGCATCGGTGAGAGCGCCGACCTGTTCAAGTGCTCGTTCTGCGGCAAGAGTCAAAAGCAGGTTCAGCAGCTCATTGCCGGTCCCGGCGTGTACATCTGCGACGAGTGCGTCGAGCTCTGCAACGAGATCATCGAAGAGCGCATGGCCGAATCCGCGAACGGCGAGGTCGCCGAGTTCGATCTGCCCAAGCCTCGAGAGATCTTCTCCTTCCTCGAGGAGTACGTGGTAGGTCAAGAGCCGGCCAAGAAGGCGCTCGCGGTGGCGGTCTACAACCACTACAAGCGGGTTCGAGCCCGTGGCACACTGCAGCCGGCGGAGCAGAAGGCCGAAGACATCGAGATCGCCAAGAGCAACATCTTGATGATCGGCCCGACCGGCTGCGGCAAGACCTACCTCGCGCAGACCCTTGCGAAGCGACTGAACGTGCCGTTCGCGGTCGCCGACGCCACCGCGCTCACCGAGGCGGGCTACGTCGGTGAGGATGTGGAGAACATCCTGCTCAAACTGATCCAGGCCGCGGACTACGACGTCAAGCGCGCTGAGCAGGGCATCATCTACATCGACGAGATCGACAAGATCGCGCGCAAGGCCGAGAACCCGTCGATCACTCGCGACGTCTCGGGTGAGGGCGTGCAGCAGGCGCTGCTGAAGATCCTCGAGGGCACGGTCGCGTCGGTGCCGCCGCAGGGCGGTCGCAAGCACCCGCACCAGGAGTTCCTGCAGATCGACACCACGAACGTGTTGTTCATCGTCGCCGGGGCCTTCGCGGGTCTCGAGGACATCGTCTCCTCCCGCGTCGGCAAGCATGGCGTCGGATTCGGCGCCCCGCTGCATGACAAGGGCAAGGATCTCGATCTGTTCAGCGAGGTGCTCCCGGAGGATCTGCACAAGTTCGGTCTCATCCCCGAGTTCATCGGCCGGCTGCCGGTCGTCGCCTCGGTCTCGCCGCTCGACCAGGCTGCCCTCATTGACATCCTCACCGGGCCGCGCAACGCACTGGTCAAGCAGTACCAGCGCATGTTCCAGCTCGACGGGGTGGAGCTGGAGTTCGAGGACGATGCTCTGCAGTCGATCGCTGACCTCGCCGTGCTGCGCAAGACCGGCGCGCGCGGGCTCCGGGCGATCCTGGAGGATGTGCTCGGACCGATCATGTTCGAGATCCCGTCCGAGGAGGACGTGCAGAAGGTCGTCGTGACCCGCGCCGCGGTCGACGAAGGCGCGCCGCCCACGCTGGTGCTGGCACGCAAGCGCAAGAGCGCCTGAGCCGCGCTGTCGGCAGAGCGCCGGAGCGTTCCGCCGACAGCGCTGCCGTCAGCGATCCAGCCCGCGGCGCTTGAGCAGCGGCGCGATCTCCGCATCGCGGCCGCGGAAGTCGCGGTAGGCCTCGAGCGGATCCTTCGACCCGCCAACACCCAGCAGGCGCCGTCGGAAGCGCTCCCCGTTCTCCCTGGTCAGCCCTCCATTGTCGCGGAACCACTCCACGGTGTCGGCATCGAGCACTTCGCTCCAGATGTACGAGTAGTAGCCGGCGCTGTAGCCGCCGGAGAACACGTGTGCGAAGTACGCCGAGGAGTATCTGGTGGGCACGGCCGGATCGTTCAGCTCGATGTCTGCGAGAGCCGCAGCCTCGAACGCTGCGACGTCATCGATCGAGTCGCCCACAGCCAGCGCGTGCAGCGCCTGGTCGAGCCAGGCCGCGGCGAGGTATTCGCTGGTCTCGAAGCCCTGGTTGAAGGTCTCCGTGGCCTGCAGGCGCTCGACGAGACCGACCGGGAGCGGCTCGCCGGTCTCGTGATGCCGTGCGTATTCGCCGACGATCTCCGGCCAGAGCATCCACATCTCGTTGACCTGACTGGGGAATTCGACGAAGTCGCGGAACACGTTGGTGCCGGAGAAGTGCGGGTACGTGACGTCGGAGAAGAGCCCGTGCAGTGCGTGGCCGAACTCGTGGAACAGGGTGTTGACCTCGTCCAGCGTGAGCAGCGTCGGCTCCCCGTCGGCGGGCTTCGCCACGTTGAGGTTGTTCGCGACGACGGGCAACGTGCCGCGCAGCGCGGATTGGCTGACGATCGGATTCATCCACGCGCCGCCGCGCTTGCTGTCGCGCGTGTACAGATCCAGCACGAAGAGCCCGAGCGCCGGTCCGTCCTCCTGGAACACCTCGAACGTGCGCGCGCCCGGGTGGTAGACGGGCAGCTCAGGGCGCTCGGTGAACGAGAGCCCGTACAGCCGGCCGGCGGCGGCGAACACGCCGTCGCGCAGAACGCTCTCCGACTCGAACCATGGGCGCAGCGCCGCGGTGTCGATCTCGTACTGCGCGGTGCGCAGCTTCTCGGTGTAGAAGGCCCAGTCGTGCGCCTCCAGGGGGAACGGCTCGGACTCGGTCTCGTCGATGAGGCGTTGCAGGGCCGCTCGCTCCGCCGTCGCGTTGCGCGCGGCCGGTGCGGCGAGGTCGCGCAGCATGCGCTCGACGGCCTCAGGAGTACCCGCGGTCTCGTCAGCGGTCACGGCGGCCGCGTGGGAGGGGTAGCCGAGCAGGTCCGCGCGTTCGGCGCGGAGACGCACGATCTCGGCGAGGACGCCGCGGTTGTCGTGCTCGCCGCCGCGGGCTCCACGCGCGTGCGATGCCTCCATGATGCGGCGGCGGCTCTCGCGGTTCGTGAGGGCCGCCAGCGCCGGGTGGCCGGTGAAGAGCGGGAGGGTGAGCAGATGCTTGCCCTCGAGCCCGCGCTCGGTGGCGGCTCGGGCCGCGGCTGACAGCTCTCCCGCGCTCAGTCCGTCGAGCTCGGTGGCGTCGTCGAACAGCACGGCCAGCTCGTTCGTGTCGGCGAGCAGGTTTCGCTCGAATGCGGTGCTGAGTGCGGAGATCCGCTGGTTCAGCTCGGTGAGTCGGGCTTTCGCATCGTCGTCGAGTGCGGCTCCGGCCAAGGTCATCTCACGATGCCAGCGCTCGACGAGACGGTGCTGCTCGGGATCCAGGGACAGCGCGTCGATCTGATCGTGCAGCTGCGAGATGCGCCAGTACAGCGCGGAGTCGAGCAGGATCGCATCCTGGTGAGCCGCCATCAGCGGCGCGAGCTCCTCGTCGATCGCCTGGATCTCCGCCGTCGCATCGGCGGAGCTCACGGTGTAGAACGCGTGCGAGGCCCGGTCCAACAGCTCTCCGCTGCGCTCCAGCGCGACCATCGTGTTCTCGAAAGTCGGCATGGACCGCACCATCGTGATCCGGCGGACCTCGGCGAGATGCTCCTCGAAACCCCGCCGGAATGCGGGGAGATAGTGCTCCGCACGGATCCGTCCGTAGTCGGGCAGCGCGTAGGGGAGGGCGGAGGGGGTGAGCAGCGGGTTGGTCTCGACCGTCATGCTCCGAGCCTAGGAGTCGGATCCCGAGTCAGGGTGGATTGCCTTGACACGACGCGAACTCGTCGGATATCAATGACGAAAGCACTTTCGTAATGCTTATCAAGTTGGTTCCGAAAGGTCCATGATGTCCACGACTGATCCACGCCTCGTCGCCCAGTGCCTGACCGCGCTGCGTGAGCACGACGGCGCCACCATCTCGGACCTCGCGGAGTCCACGGGCCTGTCTCGGCCGACGGTCACCGCGGCGCTCGCCGAGCTCAAGGACGCAGGGCTCGTGGTCGAGCACGAGGCCCGCGCGTCCGCAGGGCGCCCGGCCCGCTCGTATTCCCTGATCCTCGGAGCTCAGGTCGTCATCGGTGTCGATCTGACCCGCAGCGGAGTGCGGATGCTGGTCGCCGACCGCTCCGGCCGAATCCTCGGCGTGCAGAGCTCGGAGATCGCCCCGCCCACGACCGCTCAGCCCGGTCTCGCCCCATTGCGCGCCCTTCTCGTCCAGACCCTGGAGCGCGCCGGCCGCCGGCTGTCGGACGTCGCTGCGATCGGCGTGGCCGCTGCCGGCCTCCTCGACGAAGACGGCATCGTGATCTCCTCGCCTCAGGTCGCCTCCTGGCACGGCACCCACCTCGGGACGCTGCTCAGCGAGGCGTTCGGGATCCCGGTCGTCGTGGACAACGACCTCGCCCTCGCGGCAGAGGCGGAGTCGCGCTCCGGCGCGCTCCGCGACGCCGACACGGGCGTCTACGCGCTCACCTGGCACCACGTCTCCGCCCGGGTCACGGCGGCGGGACACGTCGTGCGTGGCCGTCGCGGGCGCGCCGGAGAGGTCGGCATGCTCCGCGCGTTCAGCGATGTGGAGATCCCGAAGGGAACTCTGCTCGAGGCCGTTCCCGCCGTCGGCGCTGAGCTGCGCCGCCTGCGCGACGACCCGGCCGACCCCCGCGGGCTCGAGGCGCTGCGCAGCCTGAGCGCGGCGATGTCGCCGGCGATGGCGGCGCTGATCCTGACCGTCGACCCCGAGGTGATCGTGCTCGGCGGGGAGCTCGCCGAGTTCGCGGACCTCATCGCGGCTCCGCTCGAGGAGAACGTGCGCACCGCCGTCATGGGGATCGACACCGGCACGCGTCTCATCCGCGGAGGTGAACTCGGCGTCGACGCCGCGGCGATCGGCGCCCTCGGGCTCGCGTTCCAGCGACACGCCGCAGGTATCTACGGCTTCGAGGGCGTGACCGCCCCGGCCATCACAACCAGCAACGAGAGGGATGACATGGCGCAACAGGACGCAGCAGGGCAGACCACCGCCTTCCGGGCGGCGGTGATCGGCGTCGGTGCACGTGCGGGCGTGGCCCTGCACGTCGAGGCAGCGGGCGGCACGGTGGTCGCGGCGGTGGATCCTGCTCCGCAGACGCACGCGAGGGCGGCCAGGCTGTTCGGCGACATCCCGGTGTTCGCCTCTGTCGCCGACCTGCTCGCCTCGGGGATCGCGATCGACGGAGCGTTCATCACCTCGCCTGACTTCACGCACGCCGAGGTGTCGATCGAACTGCTCGAGGGCGGCGTGCCGGTCTACGTGGAGAAGCCGCTCGCGATCTCGATCGAGGATGCGGACCGGATCCTGGAGACCGCATATCGCACGGGATCGAAGCTCTACGTGGGCCACAACATGCGGCACATGCGGGTGGTCCGGATGATGAAGGACGTCATCGACCGTGGCGAGATCGGCGAGGTCAAGGCGATCTGGTGCCGTCACTTCGTCGGCCACGGCGGCGACTACTACTTCAAGGACTGGCATGCGGAGCGCGACAAGGCGATGAGCCTGCTTCTGCAGAAGGGCGCCCACGACATCGACGTCATGCACTGGCTGGCCGGCACATCGTCGCGCACGGTGGTCGGCGTCGGGGACCTCGCCGTCTACGGGCAGGTGGATTCGCGTCGGGACAACTCGGACCGGCGGATGGGCGACTGGTTCTCGATGGCGAACTGGCCGCCGCTCGCCCAGCAGGATCTCAACCCGGTGATCGATGTCGAGGACATCTCGATGATCATGATGCGCACCGACTCGGGGGTGCTGATGAGCTATCAGCAGTGCCATTTCACCCCGGACTACTGGCGCAACTACACGGTGATCGGCACCGAGGGGCGGATCGAGAACTTCGACGACGGCACCGGCGGTGAGATCCGGGTGTGGAACGCGCGCAGCGACTACCTCGAGAAGGGGCATGTCCGCTATCCGATCCAGGACGGCGGCGACGGCGGGCACGGGGGAGCGGATCCCCTCACCGTGGCCGAGTTCGTCGAGTTCGTGCGCTCCGGCACCCCGACCGACACGAACCCGCTCGCGGCCCGCGACGCCGTCGCCGCCGGGGTCGCCGGCGCCCTCTCCATCCGATCCGGGTCCCAGCCGCAGCAGATCCCCGCTGTGCCCGACGAGATGATCGCCTACTTCACGGCCCACCAGCCGGCACGCGAGTCCGCGAGGCACTGATGCTCCGGTACAGCCTGCGGCGGATCCTGCTGATGATCCCCACCCTCATCGGCTCGACCTTCCTGGTGTACTTCCTCGTCTTCCTCGTCCCAGGGGATCCGGTACTGGCGCTCGCGGGGGAGAAGCGACTGTCGCCCTCGACGATCGCCTCGATCCGCGCCCAGTACAACCTGGACGATCCGTTCCTCGTGCAGTACGGCAAGTACCTGATGAATGTGCTGCACGGCGACTTCGGCCGTGACTTCAACGGCAACGCGGTGTCCACTCTCATCGCGACGGCACTGCCCTACACTCTCGTGCTGGCACTGTCCGCGTTCCTGCTGAAGATCGCCATCGGGGTGTGCCTGGGTGTCTGGGCGGGGCTGCGCCAGGGCAGGCTGCCGGACAAGTTCAACCTCTTCTTCACGATCTTCTTCCTGGCCGTGCCCGGCTTCATCATCGCCTACTTCTCGCAGTACGTCTTCGGCATAAAGCTGCATTGGCTGCCGATATCCGGGGTGCGGCTCGGGTTCCCGATCGCCTTCATCCTGCCGGCGGTCGTGCTGGCGCTGGAGACCGCTTCGCCGCTCGCGCGGCTGACGCGCACGAGCCTCGTCGACGTGCTGCGGTCTGACTTCATCGTGACCGCGACCGCGAAGGGACTCCCGCCACGGCGGATCATGTGGGTGCATGCCCTGCGCAACGCGTTCATGCCCGTCGTCACCTATCTCGGCCTGAGCCTGGCGAGCCTGCTCGGCGGATCCGTGCTCATCGAGACCATCTTCAACCTGCCCGGCCTCGGCGGCACCCTGTCCCGTGCCATCGAGACGCAGAACGGGCCGGTGGTGGTCGGGGTCTCGGTGTTCCTGCTGCTCTTCTACCTGGTCTGCGCGCTCGCCGTCGACCTGCTGTATCCGATCATCGACCCGAGGGTGCGTCATGTCTGATCCTGCAGCGCGCGAATCCACGATGGCGCTGCTCACCGCGCGCATGCGTCGCGCCCGCCCGCGCAGCGGCCTGCACGCGCTCTGGCGGAAGCCGTTCTTCCTCGTCGCGGTCGCGATCATCCTCGTGGTGACCTCGATGGCGCTCTTCCCCGCGCTGTTCACGCCCCTGGATCCGCGCTCCTGCAGCCTCGCGATGTCGCGGGTGGGTCCGCAGCCGGGCCACATCATGGGCTTCGACATCCAGGGCTGCGACTACTGGACGAACATCGTCTACGGCGCGCGCACGTCCTTGGAGGTCGGGGTGCTCACCGCCGTGATCAGCTTCACGATCGCACTCGTGGCGGGCGCGCTCGCCGGCTACTTCGGCGGCGTGGTCGACTCCGTGCTGTCCTGGATCTCGAACGTCATCCTGGGCATCCCCGTCGGGATCGCGAGCCTCGTCATCCTGTATCAGTTCCGCTCCCGCACGGTCTGGACGATCGTCTTCGTGCTCGTGCTGTTCAGCTGGGCAGGGACGATGCGGTACATGCGCGGCTCGGTGCTGCAGGTCAAGAGCCTCGAATACATCCAGGCGGCGCGGGGTCTGGGTGTCGGTCCGTGGCGGATCCTGCGCGCCCACGTCGTGCCGAACGCGGTGACCCCGCTCATCGTGATGAGCACGCTCTCGATCGGCGCGGGCATGACCGCCGAGGCGGGGTTCTCCATCCTTGGCGTCGGCCTCAAGCTGCCCGCGTTCTCGTGGGGACTGCAGATCGCGACCGCCAGCCAGGACGGCAACTGGCAGATCGCCCCACTCCTGATGCTGTTCCCCGCGACCATGCTGGGGCTCACCACGCTGGCCTTCGTCGTTCTCGGCGAGAACCTGCGCGATGCCCTCGACCCGAAGGGCCGCCGATGACCGCGCTGCTCGAGGTGCAGAGCCTCTCTCTGGAATTCCGCGGATCCCGCGGCACCGCACCGATCACGGCGCTGCAGGACGTGAGCTTCACACTCGACCGCGGTGAGACGCTCGCGGTGCTGGGTGAGTCCGGCTCCGGCAAGAGCATCACGGCCAAGGCGGTGATGGGGATCCTGCCGAAGCCCGCCGCAGTGGTGACCGGGGGTCGGATCCGCTTCGACGGCACGGACCTGCTCTCCCTTTCCGCCGCCCGTCTGCGCTCCGTGCAGGGCGCGCGTATCGCGATGGTGTTCCAGGATGCGCTGAGCGCGCTCAACCCGGTGCAGACCGTGTCGACGCAGATCGCCGAGCTTTACCGGGTGCATCGAGGGCTGGGGCGCCGTGAGGCGAAGGAACGCGCGATCGAGATGATGCGGGCCGTGCGCATCCCCGACGCCGCGAACCGTGCGGATGACTACCCGTTCCAGTTCTCCGGCGGCATGCGCCAGCGCATCATGATCGCGATGGCTCTCGCGCTCGACCCGGACGTCCTCATCGCCGACGAGCCGACCACCGCCCTGGACGCCACCGTGCAGGCGCAGATCCTCGAGCTTCTCGCCGAGGTCACCGCGGAGCGGCACATGGCGCTGATGATGATCACGCACGATCTGGGGGTGGCGGGCCAGCTCGCCGACCGCGCGCTCGTGATGTATGCGGGGCGGGTGGCCGAGTACGGGCCGATCGACGAGGTCTTCGATCGGCCGGCGCACCCGTACACCCGTGGCCTGCTCGGCTCGATCCCGGGAGCGGCGCACCGTGGTCAGGACCTGCCGACGATCCCCGGCCTTCCGCCCGACATCGCCCGCCGTCCGCCGGGGTGCAGCTTCAACCCGCGTTGCGTCTACGCGACCGCGGAGTGCGCGTCGATCGATCCGCCGCTCGTGGCCTTCGCATCGGGCCGCGCCGCCGCGTGCCACCATCTCGAGGAGGTGCTCTCCGATGTCCCTGTTGGAGCTTGAGGGCGTCCGCCGGCACTACCGGCAGAAGAAGACGATGTTCGCTGCGGCAGGGCACTCGCCCGTCCGTGCGGTGGACGGGGTCGACTTCCGGGTGGACCCGGGGGAGACAGTCGGCCTGGTCGGTGAGTCCGGCTGCGGCAAATCCACCCTGGCCCGGATCATCTGCGGGCTGGAGGCGCCGAGCGAAGGAGCGGTTCGCTGGAACGGCACCGACGTCGTCGCGATGCGTCCGGCGGAGAGGGCGCGGATCCTGCATCGCGAGGTGCAGATGGTGTTTCAGGATCCCCATGCCTCGCTCGATCCGCGACGCTCGATCGGCCAGTCCATCGCAGAGGGCATCGAGACGCACCGGCTGCTTCCCGCGTCGCGTATCGACGGACGGGTGCGAGAGCTGCTCGCGCAGGTCGGGCTGAACCCGGACCATGCCCAGCGCTATCCGCATGAGTTCTCGGGCGGTCAGCTGCAGCGGGTCGGCATCGCGCGCGCGCTCGCCGTGGAGCCCCGGCTTCTCGTCTGCGACGAGCCGGTCTCGGCCCTGGACATCTCCGTCCGCGCGCAGGTGCTCAACCTGCTGAACCGTCTCAAGCGCGAGCTGGGACTGTCGATGGTCTTCATCGCGCACGACCTCGACGTCGTGCAGCACATGTCGGATCGGATCGTGACGATGTACCTCGGCAAGGTCGTGGAATCCGGCGATGGCGACGACGTGTACGACCGCACGGCGCATCCGTACACGAGGGCGCTGCTCTCCGCGATCCCGCGCAAACTCGGACCCGATGAGCGGCTCGACCGGGTCGTGCTCGAAGGCGACCCGCCGTCTCCGATCGATCCGCCGCCCGGTTGCCCGTTCCACACCCGCTGCTACACGGCCATCGAGCGGTGCGCGACGGAGATCCCCGCACTCGTTCCGGTTCCCGGCGAGCCCGCGCGGCATCGCTCCGCCTGCCATCTCGCGGCCGAGGTGAGCCGCTCCCGTGTGGGCGCCGTCTACACCATCTCCACCCCCTCCGAAAGGACAGAACCATGACCAGACTGACGAAGCGCATCGCGGTGGGCATCGTCGCCGCCGCGGCCTGCGCGACGACGCTGACCGGGTGTCTCGGCCAGCCCTCCGGCGGCGCAGACGGCAAGACCTCGCTGGTGGCGGTGAACAACGGCGAGATCCAGCGCATCACCGGCGCGCAGAACGCCGGGAGTCAGATCGCCATGGCGATCTGCGAGCCACTCACCGGCATCGCGGACGATGGGTCGATCTTCATGCGCGGCGCCGCGTCCGTCGAGAGCAAGGACCAGACCACCTGGACCGTGAAGGTCGCGAAGGGGCATACCTTCTCGGACGGCACGAAGATCGACGCGAAGACCTACGTCGACACGTTCGACTTCGTCGCGAACGGCGCCAACGCGATGCCGTCCAACTTCGCATACGAGCAGATCCAGGGGTATGACGAGCTGAACCCCGCCGAGGGCGAGCCGACGGGCACCGCGCTGTCCGGGCTCAAGCTCGTGGACGACGACACGTTCACGCTGACGATGAAGTCGCCGAACAACGACGTGCCCTATCTCCTGTCGATGCTCTCGTTCTGTCCGATGCCCGAGAGCGCGTTCAAGGATCCGGTCGCCTACGACAAGAAGCCGATCGGCAACGGCGTGTACACGCTGAAGTCGCTCGATCCTCAGGTCGAGGCGGTGCTGACGAAGGACCCGGAGTACAAGGGATGGGTGCCGAAGGGCGCGGCCGACACGCTCACCTTCCGCGTCTACACCGACACGAACACGGCCTATCAGGATGTCGTGGCAGGCAACGCGGATGTGCTGCGCAGCCTGCCGCCCGGCCTCATCGCGCAGGGCCGCAACGCGCTCGGCAAGGAGGGGCTGACGGCGATCGACCGCAACACGCTGCAGACGTACATCGCGTGGCCGACGTATCTGGACGCGACGTATCCGGTCGAGGTGCGGCAGGCGTTCTCGATGATCGTGAACCGGGAGAGCATCTCGAAGGACCTCTTCAAGGGTGCGACCCTGCCTGCTACTTCGCTCATGCCGAACTCGGTCTCGGCCTATCGTGAGGGCGCTTGCGGGCAGTACTGCACGTACGACCCCGACGCGGCGAAGGCCTTGCTGGCCAAGGCCGGGTTCACCGGCTCCATCCCGCTGAACTACGCCTCCAGCAGCACGACCGATGCGGCGACCGCCCTGGCGATCTCCAATTCCGCGAAGGAGATCGGCCTCGACGTCGAGCCCAAGCCGGTGCCCGCGGCCACGCTCTCCGACACGATCAACAAGTATGGGCTGGACGGTCCGAGCATCCAGCTCTGGGGCTCCTCCTTCCCGCGTGCCTCGGAGTGGATCGCGTCGATCTTCGTCGACGCCAACTACCGGCTGAAGTACGACAACCCCACGGCGGCCGACCAGGTCAAGCAGGCGCTCGCCGCCGGGGACGAGAAGCAGGCCGATGCGCTGTGGCAGAAGGCGGAGGACGGGGTGCTCGCAGACCAGGTGCTGCAGCCGTTGTACCAGCAGGTCATGTACATCGCCCACACGAAGTGCGTGACCCCGCACGCCGCAGGCGGCGACATGCAGATCTACCGCACCGAGGTGACCTGCTCGCAATAATCGGGTCCTGCGGACTCAGATGATTCCCGGCGCGGCGCGGGGCGACCATGAGGGCACCCCGCGCCGCGCCGGTTCCGTGCGCCGACGCTCCCGCGCCGACTTCAGCCTGCGAGTTCCGCCATCACGCGGCTGAGCGCGTCCGCGACGAGTCGCACCGAGCGCCGGCGCAGGTTCTCCGGCCGGGCGAGCACGTCGATCATCCGGTTGGTGCTCACATACTGCAGCGGACGGCGCACCACGGCGTCCGTCCCCTGGGTCGTGTAGCGCGGGAGCACACCGATCACATCGCCCGTCGCGATGACGGAGGCGGCGACGCCGTAGTCGTTGATGCGGTGCACGATCTCCGCCGGGCGATTCGTGATGGCGGAGATCGTGCGCAGCACGTCGTCGGGGGAGTAGCCCGCTCGACTGGTCACCCAGCGCTCGCCGACGACGTCGGCCGGGCGCAGCGAGGCTCGCTGCGCGAGCGGGTGATCGGGGGAGAGCGCCACATCCAGAGGCTCCGTCGCGAGCGTGAGCACGCGGATCCCGGTCTTCGGCCATGGCGCGCTGTGCTCCATTCGGTGTGCCAGCACCAGGTCGTAGCGTGCGGTGAGCGCAGGGAAGTCGCTCTGCGCGACGTCCTCGTCGGTGAACCGGATCGCAGGGACCCCGGGGCCGGATCCGAGGTCGCGCAGGAGGGGTCCGAACAGCGCCTGTGCCGCACTGAGGAAGCCGCTGATCGTGACGATGCCGCCTTCCGCGGCCTCGAACTCGTCAACCGCCGAGCGCGCCGCGGCCATGGCGTCGAGCGCTGCGGCGCCGGCTTCGGCGAGAGCCTCGCCGGCCGGCGTCAGAACGAGGGTGCGGCCCTGCTTGCGGGTCAGAGGTGCTCGCACGCCGCGCTGCAGTGCGGCCAGCTGCTGGGAGACGGCGGACGGCGTCACCCGCAGAGCGTCGGCGACCGCGGTCACACTTCCGAGCGCACCGAGCTCGCGCAGGATCTGGAGCTGCTGCAGCTGCATATGTCTATTCAAGCATGTAGCGATGCTTAATGATCAGTCCAGACAGTCAGGCTTGTTCTTCACAGTCGTTCGCGGTGGGATCGAAGCATGAAGGCTCTCTACAAGGACGGCCCGCACGCGGGCCTCGCGCTCGTCGACCGGCCTGACCCTGTGGCCGGTCCCGACGAGGTGGTGATCCGCGTGCTGCGCACCGGAATCTGCGGCACCGACCTGCACATCCAGCGCTGGGACGACTGGGCCGCCTCCGCGGTGAAGGCACCGCTCATTCCCGGCCACGAGTTCTACGGCGAGGTCGTCGAGGTCGGCCCGCTCGTCCACGACATCTCCGTCGGTGATCGGGTGTCCGGCGAGGGGCACATCGTGTGCGGCATGTGCCGCAACTGCCGTGCCGGCCGTCGGCAGATGTGCATCCGCACGATCGGGCTCGGCGTGCAACGCGACGGCGCCTACGCGGAGTACCTCACCCTGCCCGCCACGAACGTCTGGGTGCACCACTCCGACGTGACTCCCGAGCTCGGCGCGATCTTCGACCCGCTCGGCAACGCCGTGCACACCGCACTCGCGTTCCCGCTCGTCGGCGAGGACGTGCTGGTCACGGGCTGCGGGCCGATCGGGCTGATGGCGATCGCGATCGCCCGCCACGTGGGCGCGCGCTTCATCACCGCGACCGATGTGAGCGCTCCTCGGCTGGAGCTCGCCCGCGAGATGGGGGCCGACGCCGTCGTCGACGTCTCCCGTGAGGACATCGCGGACGCCCAGCGCGCACTCGGCATGCGCGAAGGCTTCGACATCGGCTTCGAGATGAGCGGGGCGCCGAGCGCGCTGCCCGCGATGATCGACAACATGAACCACGGCGGGCGGATCGCGATGCTCGGCCTGCCGACCGGCCCGTTCAGCGTGGACTGGGGCAAGATCGTCACGCACATGCTCACCGTGAAGGGCATCTACGGCCGCGAGATGTTCGAGACGTGGAACGCGATGGGTGCGATGCTGCAGACCAGCCCAGTGCTGCGCGACTCGATCACCCGCATCATCGCCGAGGTCCTCCCGGCTCGTGAGTGGGAGAAGGGCTTCGCGTCCGCCGCATCCGCGGGCACGGGCAAGATCATCCTCGACTGGACCGAACTGTAGGAGACGACGATGTACGGAGCATTCCAGCAGCACCTCGCGAGCGAACTCACCGGGATCGAGGAAGCGGGCCTCACCAAGCACGAGCGCGGGATCCGCGGTCCGCAGCGCACGGAGATCGTCGCAGACGGCGCCGAGGTGCTCAACTTCTGCGCCAACAACTACCTCGGCCTCGCGGACGACCTTCGTCTGGTCGAGGCCGCGAAGGGCGCGCTCGATGAGTGGGGCTACGGGCTGGCGAGCGTGCGCTTCATCTGCGGCACCCAGGAGCAGCACCTCGAGCTGGAGCGACGGCTGTCCGCGTTCCTCGGCACCGACGACGCGATCCTGTTCTCCTCGTGCTTCGATGCGAACGGCGGCGTCTTCGAGACCCTGTTCTCCGCCGAGGACGCGATCATCTCGGACGAGCTCAACCACGCCTCGATCATCGACGGGATCCGCCTCTCCAAGGCCCGCCGGCTGCGCTATCGCAACCGCGACATGACCGACCTCGAAGAGCAGCTCAAGGCCGCGGCCGATGCGCGCTTCCGGGTGATCGTGACCGACGGGGTGTTCTCCATGGACGGCTACATCGCCCCGCTCGCGGACATCTGCGACCTCGCGGAGCGCTACGACGCGCTGGTCTTCGTGGACGACTCGCACGCCGTCGGCTTCATCGGCGAGCACGGTCGCGGCACGCCGGAGCTGTGCGGCGTCGAGGGCCGGGTGGATATCTACACCGGCACCTTCGGCAAGGCGCTCGGCGGCGCGAGCGGCGGCTACGTCGCCGGGCATCGCGACATCGTGGCCCTGCTGCGCCAGCGCGCCCGTCCGTACCTGTTCTCCAACACGCTCGCCCCGTCGATCGTGGCGGGCACCCTGCGCGCGCTCGATCTCGTCGAGGGATCCGGATCCCTTCGCGTGCAGCTGCAGGAGAACGCGGCCCTGTTCCGCCGCCGGATGACGGAGGAGGGGTTCGACCTGCTCCCGGGCGAGCACGCGATCGTGCCCGTCATGTTCGGTGATGCCGCGTTGACCGCACGGGTCGCCGCGGAGATGCAGAAGCAGGGCGTCTACGTGACCGCCTTCAGCTTCCCCGTGGTGCCGCGCGGGCTCGCGCGCATCCGTGTGCAGCTCTCCGCGGCGCACACCCCGGAGCAGGTCGAGCGCTGCGTCGCAGCGTTCGTCGCTGCGCGCGCCGCGGCCTGACCCGCTCCTCGACGCCCCCTCGCAGCGCCGGCGCCCCCTCTGAGCAGCGCTCCTGCGAGGGGGCGTCGGCGTACAGAGGGGGCGTCGACGTGAGATGTTGCAAAGAAGTGCTTGCAAAGAGCTTCTTGCAAAGGTATCTTTGCATGCATGACGGAGAACGAAAGACCCCGACGGGACGCTCAGCCCGAGGAGCGCACGCTCGACGCGAGCGCGCTGAAGGCGCTCGCGCACCCGCTGCGGGTGCGGATCCTGGATCTGCTCGCGGAGCGCGGTCCGCAGACGGCGAGTTCGCTCGCCGCGCTGATCGGGGAGAGCTCCGGCGTCACCAGCTATCACCTTCGGGCGCTCGCCGCGCGCGACCTCATCCACGAGGTCGCTGACCGCGGCACGGCGCGCGAGCGGTGGTGGGAGCGCCCCCGTGGACGGATGTCGTTCTCCGGGCCGAACGACGAGATGACGCCGTCCGGCCGGGCCGCCGCGCAGATCGTGGAGGACGAGTTCTTCCGCAACAGGCACCAGCGACTGATGGATCACCTGCACCGGCCGCAGTCGGAGGTGCCGCAGGAGTGGCGCGAGGCCGCGCACCACATGACCACGATGCTCGACATGACCGCGCCGCAGCTGCAGGAGCTCGCGCAGCAGATCGATGCGCTCGTCGAGGCCGCCGTGCAGCGCTATCGGGACCAGACCGGCCCCGGTGTGCGCCGCGTCACGGTCCGCGCAGACCTGTTCGACCTTCCCGACGCCCGCCCGCGGGGCGCCGCGGAACACCGCACCACAGAGACCGAGGAGTTGTCATGACCGCCGCGACGCTGCACATCGCCGCCCCCACGTACCTCGAGCGCACGGGCCTCCGCGTCGCCGACGCGATCACCGCGCACGTCCGCCGACGCATGGAGCGCCGGGCCGAGCGACGCGCGCTCGCCATCGACATGCTCCGTGAGCAGCATGCGCGCAAGGCCGTGGATCCGTTCATCCTCGAGCAGTCGCTGCAGATGATCGGATCGCGTTCGCGCTGAGGTCGTCGCACTGGCACTCGCACTCGAGAGCCCGTCGACAGGCTCAGGGATCGGACCGGGTCAGTCCTCGAACGGACGGACCACGACCTCGCCCAGGGCGGTCCGCGAGACCTCCCAGCCGGTGTCGAGCTCGGCGATCGGCCGGCCCTCCAGCCAGGTCAGGGTCCACGTGCCGCGCAGCAGGTTCAAGGCCCCGGTGTGCAGGCTCAGCGTGCCGCCCGCCACGCTGCGGGCCTCCGCGTCGGCGATGCCCGGGCGCAGGGCCGCGGGAACCGATGCCGGCGGCTCGGATCCGGCGGCCCAACGCGTCCCGAGCTGCATCATGCCTCCTCGACCGGTGCCAGCTCGATGGCCGTGATCTCGAGCGCATCGGCCTCACGGAAGGTGATCTTCGCGATGCGGCCCACGGCCCGGAGGTCGTCCGCAGCGGCCTCGAGCGCCGCGATCTCGGCAGCCGGGGCGGCGATGGTCGCCGACGACACGGGGGTCTTCTGCGAGGCCTTCGCCTCGGTCTTCGCCCGCCGGATGCCGATCAGCGCCTTGCTCGCCGTCGCGAGCACAGCGGGGTCGCCGGCACCAGTCGATCCCGGCACGGGGCCGAGCGGCTCCGGCCAGGCCGCAGTGTGCACCGAGCCATCCTCGAACCAGCTCCACGCCTCCTCGGTCGCGAACGACACGATCGGGGCGAGCAGGCGCAGCAGCGTGGAGAGGGCGAGGCGCAGGGCGAGTGCCGCGGAGGCCTGACCCACGTTCGTGCGGTCGTAAGCGCGCTCCTTGACGAGCTCGAGATAGTCGTCGCAGAACGTCCAGAAGAACGCCTCGGTGATCTCGAGCGCGCGCGCCTGGTCGTAGTTCTCGAACGCCGTCGTCGCGTCGCGCACCACCCCGTCCAGGGTGGCGAGCATCGAGGCATCCAGAGCATGC
Source organism: Microbacterium sp. 2MCAF23 (assembly GCF_052115565.1). Taxonomy (NCBI): domain Bacteria; kingdom Bacillati; phylum Actinomycetota; class Actinomycetes; order Micrococcales; family Microbacteriaceae; genus Microbacterium; species Microbacterium sp. 2MCAF23. Next base: position 29,527 of record NZ_JBFRGY010000002.1, read on the forward strand.
GTGATCTCGGCGCCCTCGGGCACGGGGAAGGACAGCACGAACTTCGCGGCGTTGAGGATCTTGATCGCCAGGCGACGGCCGATCTTCACCTGCGTCGGGTTCTGCGGGTCGAAGGCGGCGTCGGCCCCCAGTCGGCTGGAGGCCGACCAGTACCGCACCGCGTCGGATCCGTGCGCGTCGAGGATGTCGGCGGGGGTGACCACGTTGCCCTTGGATTTGGACATCTTCTTGCGGTCGGGGTCGACGATGAAGCCGCTGATCGCGGCGTTGCGCCACGGGGTGCGTCCGTCTTCGAGCGTCGAGCGCAGCATGGTGGAGAACAGCCAGGTGCGGATGATGTCCTGCCCCTGCGGGCGCAGATCCATCGGCGAGACCAGATCCCAGAGCTCGCCGTCGCGCTCCCATCCGCCCGCGAGCTGCGGGGTGAGGGAGGAGGTCGCCCAGGTGTCGAGGATGTCCGCCTCCGCGTCGAACCCGCCCGGCACACCGCGCTGCTCGGCGGTGTAGCCGGCGGGGACGTCGGAGGTGGGGTCGATCGGCAGGCTCTCGTGTCCCGGCGTCAGCACGCGGTCGTAGTCGCGCTCGCCGTTCTCGTCCAGTGCGTACCAGAGCGGGATCGGCACGCCGAAGAAGCGCTGACGCGAGACCAGCCAGTCGCCGGTCAGGCCGCCCACCCAGTTCTCGTAGCGCACGCGCATGAACTCCGGGTGCCAGTTCAGCTCGGCCCCGTGCGCGAGCAGCTGATCGCGCAGCTCGGCGTCGCGGGCGCCGTTGCGGATGTACCACTGGCGCGTGGAGACGATCTCGAGCGGGCGGTCGCCCTTCTCGAAGAACTTCACGGCGTGATTGAAAGGCTTGCCGACCGCAGTCATGGCGCCGGTCTCCTGGAGCTTCTCCACCAGCGCCTTCCGCGCCGAGAACACGGTCTTGCCCGCCATGTTCTCCACGTACCAGGCGGCCGCGCCCTCGTCGCCCACCGACGCGGGGGCGTCGGGCAGGAATCGTCCGTCGAGTCCGATCGTGGTCATGTTCGGCAGGTCGCGGCCGTCCGTGGTGCGCAGCTCGCGCCACCACACGATGTCGGTCACGTCGCCGAAGGTGCAGACCATGGCCGCTCCCGTGCCCTTGTCGGGCTGGGCGAGGTGATGGCCGTGGATCTCGATGTCGGTGCCGAAGAAGGGCGTGCGCACCTTCGTGCCGATGAGGTGCTTGTGCGGACCCTCGGGGTGGGTCACGATCGCGACGCAGGCGGGCAGGAGCTCGGGACGCGTCGTCTCGATCGTGATGTGCCCGGATCCGTCCGCGAACGGGAAGTCGATGGTGTGATACGCGGCCTGCTGGTCGCGGTCCTCGAGCTCGGCCTGCGCGATCGCGGAGCGGAAGTCCACATCCCAGAGGGTCGGCGCGAGGGACTGATAGGCCTCGCCGCGCTCGAGATTGCGCAGGAACGCGAGCTGGCTCTGTCGGATCGACTCGTTCGAGATCGTGCGGTAGGTCTGCGTCCAGTCCACGCTGAGGCCGAGCTGGCGGAACAGCGCCTCGAAGTGCTTCTCGTCCTCCTCGGTCAGCTTCTCGCAGAGTTCGATGAAGTTGCGGCGGCTGATCGGCAGTTGGTCCGCGGCGCGGGATGACTTGTTGTCGCCGCCTTCGAAGGGCGGTGTGAAGTCGGCGTCGTAGGGGAGCGACGGGTCGCAGCGCACGCCGTAGTAGTTCTGCACACGGCGTTCGGTGGGCAGGCCGTTGTCGTCCCAGCCCATCGGGTAGAACACGTTCTTGCCCCGCATGCGCTCGAAACGCGCCTTGATGTCGGTGTGCGTGTAGCTGAACACGTGCCCGATGTGCAGGCTGCCGCTCGCGGTGGGCGGCGGGGTGTCGATCGAGTAGACGCCGTCACGGCCGCTCTGCGCGGCACGGAGGCGGTCGAAGAGGAAGGTGCCGTCCGTGGACCAGCGCTCACCCCATTTCGCTTCGAGGCCTTCCAGTGCGGGCTTGTCCGGGATGGCGTTCAACGACGACATGGATCTCCTCGTGCGATGTGTGCGGCACTGTGTGAGCGTGCCTGAGTGTGGGGTGTGGCGACAGTCTACCGGCCCGGTCCCGGACCGCGGGTCCGGTGGGCGACGGCGATGCTCAGCGCAAGGAGGCGCCGGAGAGTGAACTCCGGCGCCTCCTCGCGGTCCTCACAGGATGGCGAGCAGCTCCGCAGCTGCGGTGGCGCGCACCGCGTCGCGGGCCTCGACGGCGGTCGCCGCACCTCGTGCCGCGGCCGCGAGTCGCTGGCAGTCGAGCTGGGAGTGCGCGGCGAGCGCCACCCGGACGGCCGGGACCTTGCCGGGTGCCATCGACAGGCTGGTGACGCCGAGGCCCACGAGCACGAGCGCCAGCAGCGGATCGCCGGCGGACTCGCCGCACACGCCGATCGGCTTCCCCGCAGCCCTCGCGCCGTCGGCGGCGGCCGCGATCACGTCGAGCACAGCGGGCTGCCACGGGTCGAGGAGATCCGCGAGCTCGCCCTGCATCCGGTCGGCTGCCATCGTGTACTGCGCGAGGTCGTTCGTTCCGAGGCTCCCGAAGTCGACCGCGCCGAGCACGTGGGACGCGCGCAGAGCGGCGGCGGGGATCTCGATCATCACTCCGGCCTTGGGCAGGCCGTTCTCGTAGACGCGCCGGGCGAACCAGGCGGCCTCCTCGACGGTCGCGACCATCGGCGCCATCACGCGGACGTCGGCGCCGGTCTGCTTCGCGGCGGCGGCCAGCGCCTCCAGCTGTGCGTCGAGCAGGTCCGGCCGCTCGGCAGAGAGGCGAAGTCCCCGCCGCCCCAGCGCCGGGTTCTCCTCCGGGCCGAGATCGGCGAACTTCAGCGGCTTGTCCGCTCCCGCATCGAGAGTGCGCACGACCACGCGGCGCCCGCCGAACGGTTCGAGGACGCGCCGGTAGATCTCGGTCTGCTCCGCGACGGTGGGCGCGGTCTCGGACGATAGGAACACGAACTCGGTGCGGAACAGACCCACGCCCTCGAGATCCTGCGCACCGGCGAGCACGGCGTCCTCGACGCCGCCGATGTTGGCCAGCAGCGCGATCGCGAGACCGTCCTTGGTGCGGCCGGGGCCGGACGACCCCGCCAGGGCCGCGGCACGCCGTTCCCGGCGGACGCGCTGCTCGGCGACCAGGGCCGGATCCGGGGCGACGACGACTTCGCCGGTGTCGCCGTCCACGGCGATGAAAGTGCCCGGGGCGATCTGCGTCGCATCGGCCACCTGCACCACGGCGGGGATGCCCATCTGCGCCGCGAGGATCGCGGTGTGGCTCGTGCGTCCGCCGGCCCGGGTGACGATCCCGGCGACGAGCGCGCGATCCAGCGTGGCCGTCTCCGCCGGTGCCAGGTCCTCGGCCACGACGATGCTCGGCTCCGTGAAGTCCGGCACCCCGGGAGCCGGCACGCCCAGCACCGCGGCGACGGCTCGGGAGCCGACGTCGCGCAGATCCGCGACCCGCTCGGCGAAGTAGCCGCCGAGCGCCTCGAACTTGACGACGAACTCCTCGACCGCGGCCGAGATCGCCGTCGCGGGTCCCACGCCGGCTCGGACACCCGCCACCGCGGCCTTGAGCAGCGACTTGTCGCGCGCCATCATCGCGGTCGCCTGCAGGATCGCCTGCGCGGTGTCCACGACGTGCTCCGCCTTGGCGTCGAGTGCCGCGGCGACGTCGGCGAAGGCCTGCGCGACGTCGGCCGCCGCCTGATCCGCGTCGGCGGGGCCCGGTTCGTTCTGCGGCGGGCGGACCGGCGGTGCGACCTGCACCACCGGCCCGTACGCCGTGCCCGGACTGACGCCGATGCCCTGTCGGACCTCGCCGGGGATCACGGCCGTCATCTCACTGAGCGTCCAGGTCGGTGGACAGCAGCGCCACGAGCTTGTCGAGCACGGCATCCGCGTCGGCGCCTTCGGCCGTCAGCACGACCTCTTCGCCGTGCTTCGCGCCGAGCGCCATGACGCCCAGGATGCTGGTGGCGTCGACGGCGTCCTCACCGGGACGGCCGATCTCGACGTCGAGCCCGGAGTCCGCCGCGGCTTCGACGAAGAGCGACGCGGGACGGGCGTGCAGGCCGACGGACGAGGCGATGGTGACGGTACGAGTGGCCATGGTTGTTCTCCTTCGAATGGATGGTTGTTCAGACGGCGACGGACTCTGAGGCCGCGGTCTCGATCTGCTCGACGCGCTTGCTCTGCGCGACAGTCTTCAGCACGGTGATGATGAGCGCCATCACCACGACGCCGATGACCAGCGCGAGCAGGAAGAGCAGCGGGGCGCCGATCAGCGGGAGGACCCAGATCCCCCCGTGCGGGGCGCGCAGCGTGACACCGAAGACCATGCAGAGACCGCCGGTCACGGCGGATCCGATGACCGACGAGGCGATCACCCGGATCGGGTCGGCGGCGGCGAACGGGATCGCGCCCTCCGAGATGAACGACAGGCCGAGCAGCCAGGCCGCCTTGCCGTTCTCGCGCTCCGGCTCCGTGAAGAGCTTGGGGCGCAGGGCGGTCGAGAGCGCCATCGCGAGCGGAGCCACCATTCCGGCGGCCATGACCGCGGCCATGATCTTCAGTTGGGGGGCGTCGGTCGCCGCGCCGGCCGCGGCGAGCCCGGTCGTGGCGAACGCGTACGCGGTCTTGTTGACCGGTCCGCCCAGGTCGAAGCCCATCATGGCGCCGAGGACGATGCCGAGGACCAGAGCGCCCGCGCCGGTCATTCCGGTCAGCCACTGGTTGAGCTGCGTCGTCAGCCACACGATCGGACGGCCGAGGATGGTGATGAACAGCCCCGCCGTGATCAGGGTCGACAGCAGCGGGATCACGACGACCGGCATCACGCCGCGGACGCCCTTGTGCACCCGCCAGCGCGAGATCCACCGGGCCACGAATCCGCCCACGAATCCGGTCACCAGGCCGCCGAGGAATCCGGCGCCCATGGTGGCCGCGATCGAACCGCCGACGATGCCGGGGACGAGCCCGGGACGGTCGGCGATCGCGAACGCGATGAAGCCGGAGAGGATCGGGACCAGGAAGCCGAACGAGGCGGCTCCCATCACGAACAGCAGCCCGCCCCAGGACATCAGGCTCGTCGGATCGAAGTGCTGAGCGATGTTCGTCGCGTCCGGCGCGATGAGGTTGTACTTGACGACCTTGAGCGCGCCGGTCTCGCCGACAGCGATCTGCGCGATCATGAACGAGAGCGCGATGAGGATCCCGCCTGCGGCGACGAACGGGATCATGTACGAGACCCCCGTCATCAGCCACTGGCGGATCTTCGTGCCGACCTTCGCATCGGCCTCCACCTTCGTGGTGAGGCCTCCGGCCGATGGCCCCGCAGCGGCTGCCGCAGCCTTGGTCGGGTCGGCCGCCCACTCTGCGGCGAGCGCCGATGCCCGCTCGATGAGCTCGGGGCCGTCGGAGATCGCCTTCTTCACCGGGACGTCGACGGTGGGCTTGCCGGCGAACCGGCCGACGTCCTTCACCGCGAGGTCGTGCGCGAACACGACCGCATCGGCCTCGGCGATCTCGGCGGGGGTGAGCGGAGTGGATCCGGCGGAGCCCTGGGTCTCGACCTTGATCGAGTGCCCGGCAGCCTTGGCAGCTCTTTCCAGCGCCTCCGCGGCCATGTACGTGTGCGCGATCCCGGTGGGGCAGGAGGTGACGCCGACGAGCTTGAGTGAGCGGCCCGCCGCGGGTTCGGCTGCGGCCTCGGCGACTTCGGCCTCCGCGACTTCGGCCTCCGCGGCCTTTGCTTCAGCGGCCGGCGCGGGTGTGCTCTCCGGCCCCGGCTTCGGCGCGTCCAGCTGCACGTGTTCGCCGACGATCGCGACGACCTCGGCCTCTGTCGTCGCGGCGAGCAGCGCGTCCCGGAACTCGGAGCGCATCAGCGCCCTGGCGAGCTTCGGGAGCATCTGCATGTGCGCATCGCCGCCGCCCTCGGGCGCGGCGATGAGGAAGACCAGCCGCGCCGGGCCGTCCTTCGCGCCCCAGTCGATGCCGTCGCGGGTGCGGCCGAAGACGAGGGACGGCTCGGTGATCGCGGCGCTGCGCGCGTGCGGGATGCCGATGCCGCCGGGAAGGCCGGTGGCCATCTTCGACTCGCGCTCGCGGACGTCCGCGAGGAACTGGTCGAGGTCGGTGCAGCGGCCGGTGGCGACGAGCCGTGCGGCGAGGGTCGCCGTCGCCTCGTGCCGGTCGGCGCCGGTGAGGTCGAGCACGACCTGTTCTTCGTTGATCAGTGCCATGAGGAGTTCCTTTCCGTGGAGGGGTCAGTCCGCGAGGGGGAGTTCGCGGTCCGGGGTGGAGGTGACGGTGACGTGCACGTCACGAAGATCGGCGGGCGTGGGCACCTGGCTGCCGGGCAGAGCGACGGCCGCGGTGCCCCAGCGGACGCCCTCGGCGAGGGCCTCCGCCGCGGAATGGTCCGCGCTGAGCGCGAACAGGAATCCGGCGAGCATGCAGTCGCCGGCGGCGACCGTCGAGACGACGTCGGACGCCACTGCGGTCGCGTGCCAGGCGCCACCGCTGGTGACGATCACGGCGCCGTCCCGGCCGAGACTCACCGCGACCATGTCGATGCCGTCGCGCTGCAGCGCCTGCGCGGCGTCGAGAACGGCCCCGAGCGTGGGCAGATCGCGGCCGATCAGCTCGCCGAGCTCATCGCGGTTCGGCTTGATGAGGGTCGGCTTGGCCTCGACAGCAGCCGCGAGCGGGGCGCCGGAGGTGTCGATCGCGACGCGGATGCCCCGCTCGTGCGCACCGCGCACGAGCCGGCCGTAGAAGTCGGCTGGGGCGCCGAGGGGGAGGCTGCCGCCGCCCGACAGCCAATCGCCGGCCGGGACGCCGGTCAGCGCGTTCGCGATCAAGGCGTCGACCTCGGCGGCGTCCAACAGCGGCCCCGGTTCGTTGATCTTCGTGGTGGTGCCGTCGGGCTCCAGCACGCTGATGTTCATGCGCACGCTGCCCCGGATCGGCACGACGACGACGGGCACGGATGCGGCGCGGCAGAGCGCTTCGAGCAGCCCGCCTTCGAGCCCACCCGAGGGGAGTACCGCGCGGGTGTCGCCGCCCATCGCGGCGACGGCACGGGAGACGTTGAGCCCCTTGCCGCCGGGATCGACGCGACTGGACGTCGCGCGCTGCACCTCGCCGCGGGAGAGCGCGTCGAGCGTCACGGCGCGGTCGATGCTCGGGTTCGGGGTGAGAGTGATGATCATGCGATCACGACCTTCGGTCCAGCGGCGCGCAGCGCCTCCACGGCGTCGGGGTCCGCTGCGGTGTCGGTAATGATGGTGTGCAGTTCCTCGGCGCGTGCGAAGCGCTGGAGGTGGACGGCGCCGAGCTTGCTGGAGTCGGCGACGAGGATGCGGGTGCGCGCGGCCTCGAGCATGGCGCGTTTCACGGCGGCCTCGTCCTGGTCGGGGGTCGACAGGCCATGGTCGGCGTCGAAGCCGTTGGTGCCGAGGAAGGCGACGTCGACGGTGAGCTCGGCGAGCGCCTCGATCGCCCACGGACCGACGGCCGCGCCCGTGACGGTGCGCACACGTCCGCCGATGAGGAGCAGCGTGAGGTTGTCCCGGCCTGCGAGGGCGCCGGCGACGATGGTGTTGTTGGTCACGACGGTGAGCTGCGCGTCGGCCGGGAGCAGCTCGGCGATCGCGAGCGTGGTGGATCCGGAGTCGAGGAGGATCGTGCCGCCGTCGGGCAGCTCCTGCAGAGCACGCGTGGCGATGCGCAGTTTCGCCTCCGAGTGCTGGCCGATGCGTGCCGCGAGGGTGAGCTCCGGCAAGGAGCGCTCGGCGGGGAGTGCGCCACCGTGGACGCGGCGGACCAGGCCCTGCTGCTCCAGGACCGCGAGGTCTCGCCGGACGGTCTCGGTGGTCACGTCCAGCAGTTCCGCCAGACCGGTGACATCGACGCGGCCGTCCCGTTGTGCGCGCTCGTGGATGCGCTGCTGCCGCTCCGCTGCGTACATCGGGCTCCTTTGCCGCTCTCCGTGGCCCGGGTTCGGGCGTTGCGCTAGCTTCCCACAAGATCCAACATAAAACAACACAAAAGCAGATTCGGGCTCATCGATCGCAGGAATCGGGCGATAGATCCACTCCGTCCACAAACCGATAGCCTGGAGTGTCCCGCACACAGCTCCCTCTCCGCACCCGAGGATTCCTCATGCCTTCTCCGCTTCGGCGTCGACTCCTGCCCTTCACCGCCCTCGCCGCGGTCGCCGCGCTCGCGCTCAGCGCCTGCTCCGCCTCGACCGGATCCGCATCGGGATCGGGAGACGCGAACGGCGAACTCGTGTGGGGCGTCGACGGCAGCCTGCTCTCGAGCGGCAAGATGGATCCGCAGACCAGCCAGCTCGACGTGACCGCCATGGTGCAGCGTGCCGTGCTGGACTCGCTGGTGTTCCAGAAGACGGACGGATCCTTCGTGCCGTGGCTCGCGAAGAAGTGGGAGATCTCCGAGGACGGGACCGCCTACACGTTCCACCTGCGCGACGACGTCACCTTCACCGATGGGGAGAAGTTCGACGCCGCCGCGGTGAAGGCCAACTTCGACCGGATCGCGGATCCTGCGACCAAGTCGGCGCAGGCCGCGAGCATGCTCGGCGGCGAGCTGTACAAGGGCACCGAGGTGATCGACCCGAGCACGGTGAAGGTCACGTTCTCGCAGCCGTACGCGCCGTTCCTGCAGGCGGCGAGCACCGCGCAACTGGGCTTCTACGCGCCGAAGGTGCTCGCCGAGCACTCCGCCGATCTCGCCGCCGGTGGCAAGGGCATCACGGTGGGCACCGGCCCGTTCCAGATCTCGTCGTACACGCCCGATCAGGAGATCGTGTACACCCGCAACGCGAAGTACGCCTGGGCGCCGGAGGGCCAGGAGGCCCCCGCGTTCAAGACCCTTCGGGTGCAGATCCTCCCCGAAGCGTCCGTGCGCAGCGGATCCGTGACGTCGGGCGAGATCGACCTCGCCTCGCAGCTGCCGCCGAACCTCGTCTCGCAGATCAAGGGATCCGCGACCGTGAAGTCCGTGCAGGTGCCGGGCCTGCCGTACTCGCTCTTCCTCAACGAGAAGAACGGGGTGTTCGCGGATCAGAAGGTGCGCGAGGCGTTCACCCGGGCGATCGACGTCGACGCCGCGGTGGACAAGATCTTCTTCGGGCAGTTCCCGCGGGCGTGGAGCATCCTCGGCCCGACCACGCCCGGTTACGACAAGAGCCTCGAGAAGAGCTGGCCGTTCGACAAGGATCTCGCGAACAAGCTCCTCGACGAGGCGGGTTGGACCCAGCGCGGAGCCGACGGCATCCGCACCAAGGACGGGAAGCGCCTCACGGCGGACTGGATCGCCTGGACTCCCGTCTCCGACGACCATGCGGCCCTCGCGAACGCGATCCAGTCCGATCTCAAGGCGGTCGGGTTCGAGATCACGCGCGAGACGCTGGAACCGGGCGCCTACAACGAGAAGTACGGCCCCAAGACCTTCGACATCACGGACTGGGACTTCTCCGGCGTCGACCCCGACCTGCTGCGCAGCCATCTCGCGACCGACGGCTTCCAGAATGCATCATCGGTGAGCGATCCGAAGCTCGACCAACTGCTCAAGGACGGCATCGCCGCCACTGACGCGTCCACGCGCGCCGACGTCTACGCGCAGATCCAGAAGTGGAACGCGAAGGACGACGCGATCGTGCCGCTCTACGTCACCTCGGCGATCACCGCGGTGGGCGACAAGGTGGCCGGTCTGGGCTTCGACATCTACGGGCGGCCGCTCTTCTTCGGCGCCAGCGTGAAGTGAGCACGGTTCGCGATATCGTCCGCTCGTGAGGGATCGACCAGGGCCGCCGGACGCGTCTGTGCGCCGATCCGGCGTCGTCGTGCGCCGGATCGGCGGGGCGGCCGCGTCGATCGTGCTCGTGCTGTGGGGGGCGGCGACGCTGTCCTTCCTCGCCTTCCGGGTGCTGCCCGGTGACCCGGTGAGCGTCATGCTCGGCCCGCAGGCCCAGGTGGGCGAAGCGGTCAAGGACCGGATCCGCGCCGACCTGGGGTTGGATCGCCCGCTCTGGCAGCAGTATCTGTCGATGCTCTCCGATCTGCTGCATGGGGATCTCGGTACGTCGTATCAGCTGCGGATGCCGGTGAGCGAGGTGATCGGACGCCAGCTCGGCGCCACGCTGCAGCTCACGGCACTCGCCCTCGCGATCGCGGTGCTGCTCGCGCTCGCCGGGGTGCTGATCGTTCGCCGGCCGCTCGCTCGCGGGCTCGTCGCGACCGGTGAGCTGATCGTGCTGTCCTCGCCGGTGTTCTGGATCGGCCTGCTGCTGCTCACGGTGTTCGCCTTCGGGCTGGGCTGGTTCCCGGTGGCGGGATCGCGGACCGGGGCGAGCCTGGTGCTGCCGGCGGTCGCCCTGGCACTTCCCGTCGCGGCGCTGCTCGGCCAGGTGCTGCGCGACGGTGTGGAGGCGGCCGAGCGGCAGCCATGGGCGCTGACGGTGCTCGCGCGCGGCGCCGACCACGCCCGGCTGACGCTGAGGCACACCCTGCGGCACGGTTCGATCGGAGCGCTGACCCTCAGCGCGTACCTCGTGGGCTCGCTGCTGGGCGGTGCGGTGCTCGTGGAGACGGTGTTCGCGCGCCCGGGTCTGGGGCGGGTGACGCTGGCGGCGATCACGGGGCGCGACCTGCCGGTGGTCACCGGGATCATCCTGTTCAGCGCTCTCGTTTTCGTCGTCGTGAACACGCTCGTGGAGTTGGCGGCGCCGTTCCTGGATCCACGGCTGCGGGCCTCGGTCGGACGCCCGGCCGAGGCCGCTCCCGCGCGCGCGGAGGCGGACGCATGAGGCTGCTGAGGCGCGTCCTTCTCGCGCTCGCCGCGGTCGTGCTGGCCGTGGTGGTGCTCGCCGCCGTCGTGCCGGGCCTGCTCGCCCCGGGGGATCCGCTGCAGACCCATGTGCGCGATGCACTGCTGCCGCCCGGTCCGGGGCACCCGTTCGGCACCGACCAGAGCGGGCGCGATGTGTACGCCAGGGTCGTGCACGGGGCCGGGCGCTCGCTCGGCATCGGCGTCCTGGCGACAGGCCTGGCACTCGTGGTCGGCCTGATCGTCGGGTCGCTCGCCGGAGTGGCGCCGCGACCGGTTGACGTCGCGCTGATGCGCACGAACGACGTGCTGATGGCGTTCCCCGAGTTCCTGCTGGCCCTGGTCGTCGTCGCGATCCTCGGCCCCGGTGCCGTGAACGTCGCGATCGGTGTGACGCTCGCTGCGATACCCGTGTACGTGCGGCTCGCCCGCGCGCAGACGCAGGTGCTGCGTCGCGCGGAGCATGTGGAGGCGGCGCACATCCTCGGCGTCGGGGCGTTCACGACGTTCCGCCGGCACGTCGCGCCGGGTGTGCTCGGCGCGCTCAGCGTGCTCGCCACGATCGGGCTCGGATCCAGCATCCTCGCCGCCGCCGGCCTCAGCTTCCTCGGGCTCGGACCCGCCGAGCCGTCGCCGGAGTGGGGGCTTATGCTCGCAGGCGGCCGCAACGTGCTCGGCCAGGCCTGGTGGATCGCCGTGTTCCCCGGGCTCGCGATCACGCTGACCGTGCTGGCGGCGACCTTCCTCGGACGCGCGCTGCGTGCCCGCGCCGAGGGGAGGCGCGCATGAGCGCCGGGAGTGCCGGAGGGGGTACCCGGTCGAAGCCGCAGGCAGTTCCGGGGCCCGGTCTTCCGCCCGCGCTCCGCGTGGAGGGCCTGCGGATCCGCATCGACGGGCGTGCCCTCGTCGACGACGTGTCGTTCACGGTCGCGCCGGGGGAGTGCGTCGCGCTCGTGGGGGAATCGGGGGCGGGCAAGTCCCTCACGGTCCGCGCGCTGCTCGGCCTGCTGCCGGAGCACGCCACGGTCTCGGCGGCGATGCTCGAAGTCGACGGTGTGGATGCCGTGGCGTTGCCCGAGCGCGGCTGGCGGACGCTGCGCGGAGCACGCATCGCCCTGGTCTCGCAGGATGCGCTCGTGTCCCTGGATCCGCTGCGCCGCATCGGCGCCGAGGTCGCCGAGCCGCTGGAGATCCACGGATCCCTCCCGCGTGCGGCGCGGGACGCACGCGTGCTGGAGCTGCTCACGGACGTCGCGATGCCGGATCCCGTGCGGCGCGCTCGGCAGCGGCCGCACGAACTGTCGGGCGGGCTGCGTCAGCGTGCCCTCATCGCGAGCGCGCTCGCAGCCGGGCCCGTGGTGCTGGTCGCGGACGAACCGACCACGGCCCTGGACGCGACCGTGCAGGCGCGGGTGCTGGCGCTGCTGCGCCGGATCGCCGATGAGGGGACCGCGGTCGTGTTCGTCAGCCACGACATGGCGGCGGTGCGCCGGGTCGCCGACCGCGTCGTGGTGCTCCGGGACGGACGCGTGGTCGAGCGCGGATCCGCGTCTGAACTGCTCGCCGCACCGAAGGATGCGTACACGCGCGAGTTGGTGCTCGCCTCGACACCGACGCCGCGAACCCCGACCGTCGTCGACGCGCCGGTGCTCGCCACGGTCACTGCGGTGGGCAAGAGCTTCGACCGACCGGTGCTGCGCGACGTTTCGTTCGACCTGCGCCGCGCGCGCACTCTCGGGGTGGTGGGCGAGTCCGGATCCGGGAAGACGACGCTGGCCCGTGTCCTTCTGGGGGTCGAGCGCGCCGATACCGGCACGGTCGCCTGGGCCGGCGGCGGCCGACCGCGGATCCAGCTCGTGCACCAGAACCCGCTGGGCGCCTTCGATCCGCGCTGGACCATCGGGCGCTCGCTGCGGGAGGCGCTTGCGGCCGGGTGTGTTCCTCGCGCGCAGCGGGCGGCACGCGCGGCCGACCTGCTGCGTGAGGTCGGTCTGGATGCGGCGCTCGCCGCACGGCGCCCCGCCGCGCTGTCAGGCGGTCAGCGACAGCGCGCCGCGATCGCCCGTGCGCTCGCCGCCGAGCCCGAGGTGCTCGTGCTCGACGAACCGGTGTCCGCGCTGGACGTCACTGTGCGGACGCGGATCCTCGCGCTGCTGGACCGCCTGCAGCGCGATCGCGGGCTGACCATGCTCCTCGTCTCGCATGACCTCGGGGTGATCGCGTCCGTGGCCGACGATCTGCTGGTCATGCAGGACGGTGCGATCGTCGAACAGGGCCTAGCCGCGCAGGTGCTCGGAGCTCCGCAGCACCCGTTCACGCGGGAGCTGCTGGCGGCCTCGGGCCCCTCCGTCTGACCCTCCCTGAGGGTCAGTCCTGCACGTCGATCCCTGCTGCGCGCGCGAACGCGGGAGCCAGCAGCTCGACCTGTCGTTCGGTCATCGTGGTGCCGCGCAGCGCGGTCACGTCGACGAATGCCACGGCGTCGAGCCCCCGCAGATCGAGGGCGTCGGCCCTCAGGCCCCGGGTGTCGACCTCGTCCGCTCGGCAGCGCTCGAACCGCACCCGGGTGGCCGTGGCGGCGGGGATGTCGACGGTGGCGAGGGTGCAGTCGGTGATGAGCGAATCCTGGATCTTCGTCGCCGCCAGCGAGAGGTAGTCGATGCGGGCGTGTTCGAGCATCAGCTCCGCGACGTGCGCGCCGGACAGATCGAGCGTGCCGATCCGGCCGCCCGCGATGCGCAGCCGCCGGATCGTCGCATCCTTGAGGGACAGCACGGGCGTGCGCGCGTCCACGATCTCGACGTCCAGCAACGTCGCCCCGGTCAGGTCCACACGGTCCGCGGTGCCGGACAGTGAGCACTGCTCGAACTGCGCATGCGCGAGATCCTCGGCGAGCGGGATCCGCTGTCCGATGTGGTCGCCGTGCCGGCGGCCCACCGCGTCATCGAGCTCGTCCGGCAGATCGGGCGGTGAGACGCGGGGCGGCTGGGGACGTTCGGTGCTGCGGGCCATGCCACGACCCTAGGACTCGTCGCCGACAGCGGCCCATGGCGCGATGCCCTACACGCCTGTCGCCGGTCATCCCGGTCGAGCCGCCGAGCCTGCGAGCAGTCGAGGATCCCGGGGCAGGATCCGGGCCGGAGCGCATCCGGATCCGGCGGCGTTAGACTGGACGGTACGAGCATCGATCCGGCCATCACCGGGGAGCTCTCGGAAGAACGCTTCGACAAGCCCAGCGACCGAAGTCAGTAGAACCGAGCGGGGCAGGCCCGTCACAGCCGCAGTGAGAGTGGCAGTTCGGCCCTTCGACAGCCTCAGGGACCGAACCGCACGCGAGGTGGTACCGCGGTCCCCATTGCCGAACAGCACGGGAATCGTCCTCGCAGCAGCAGCATCCGCCCGCCACCGACACTGCGAGACACGATGACCTACCCGCGCACCTCCTCCGCCGGATCCTTCGGCCCCGCCGCTGACGCTTCGACCGGCTCAGCGACCGTCACCCCGAGCCCGCGCTTCCCCGAGATCGAGCGCGACGTGCTCGCGTTCTGGGAGGCCGACGACACCTTCCGCGCCTCGATCGCCCAGCGCGAGGGCGCCGACGAGTGGGTCTTCTACGACGGCCCTCCGTTCGCCAACGGCCTGCCGCACTACGGACACCTGCTCACGGGCTACGCGAAGGACCTGTTCCCGCGCTTCCAGACCATGCTCGGCAAGAAGGTCGACCGGGTGTTCGGGTGGGACACGCACGGCCTTCCGGCCGAGCTCGAGGCGATGAAGCAGCTCGGGATCACCGAGAAGGACGAGATCGAGCAGATGGGCATCGACGTCTTCAACGCGAAGGCGCGCGAGTCCGTGCTCACGTACACGCACGAGTGGCAGGACTACGTCACCCGTCAGGCGCGTTGGGTGGACTTCGAGCGCGGCTACAAGACGCTCGACCTGAGCTACATGGAGAGCGTGCTCTGGGCCTTCAAGACCCTGCACGAGAAGGGCCTCGCCTACGAGGGCTACCGCGTGCTGCCGTACTGCTGGCGCGACGAGACGCCGCTGAGCGCGCACGAGCTGCGCATGGATGACGACGTGTACAAGGAGCGTCAGGATCCCTCCGTCACCGTGAGCTTCCCGCTGTCGGGGGAGAAGGCCACGGCGCTCGGCCTCGAGGGCGTCCGGGCGCTGGCGTGGACCACGACCCCGTGGACGCTGCCCACGAACCTCGCGCTCGCCGTCGGGCCGGAGATCGTCTACGCCGTCGTCCCGGTCGGGCCGAACGGGGCATCCGAGGGCGCTCAGGGCGACCGTTTCCTGCTCGCGAAGGACCTCCTCGGCGGCTACGCCAAGGACCTCGGCTACGACAGCGCCGAGGACGCGATCGCCGCGGTCTCCTCGACGGCGACCGGCGCGGACCTGGGCGGCGTCCGCTACGACCGTCTCTTCGACTACTACGCCGACGCCGAGACCTGGGGCACCGAGAACGCCTGGCAGATCCTCGTCGACGATTACGTCACCACCAGCGACGGCACCGGCATCGTGCACCAGGCGCCCGCCTACGGTGAGGACGACCAGCGCGTCGCGGGTGCGGCCGGGATCCCGACCATCCTGTCGCTCGACGAGGGCGGGCGCTTCCTGTCGAACGTCACGGACGTCGCCGGCGAGCTGTGGATGGACGCCAACACCCCGCTCGTCCGGCTGCTCCGCGCGAACGGCCGGCTGCTGCGCCTGCAGAGCTACCTGCACTCCTACCCGCACTGCTGGCGCTGCCGGAACCCCCTCATCTACAAGGCGGTCTCGAGCTGGTTCGTGCGCGTGACCGAGTTCAAGGACGAGATGCTCGCGAACAACGAGCAGATCACCTGGGCGCCGGAGAACGTCAAGCACGGCCAGTTCGGCAAGTGGCTCGAGGGCGCGCGCGACTGGTCGATCAGCCGCAACCGGTACTGGGGATCCCCGATCCCGATCTGGAAGAGCGACGACCCCGAGTACCCGCGTGTCGACGCCTACGGATCCCTTGCCGACATGGAGCGCGACTTCGGGCGCCTGCCGCGCAACGCCGAGGGCGAGGTCGATCTGCACCGCCCATACATCGACGAGCTGACTCGGCCGAACCCCGACGACCCGACCGGGCGGAGCACGATGCGCCGCATCGAGGACGTCTTCGACGTGTGGTTCGACTCCGGATCCATGCCCTTCGCGCAGGTGCACTATCCGTTCGAGAACCAGGAGTGGTTCGACTCGCACTCGCCGGCCGACTTCATCGTCGAGTACATCGGACAGACCCGCGGCTGGTTCTATGTGATGCACGCGCTGTCGACTGCGCTGTTCGACCGCCCGGCGTTCACGGGCGTGAGCTGCCACGGCATCGTGCTCGGCTCCGACGGGAACAAGATGTCGAAGTCGCTGCGCAACTACCCGGACGTCTCCGAGGTGCTCGAGCGCGACGGATCCGACGCGATGCGCTGGTTCCTGATGTCGAGCTCGGTGCTGCGCGGCGGCAACCTCTCGGTGACGGAGGAGGGGATCCGCGCCGGCGTGCGCGAGTTCATCCTTCCGCTGTGGAACTCGTGGTACTTCTTCGCGACGTACGCGAACGCCGCCGCCGGACCCGACGGATCGGGTTATGAGGCGCGCTGGCGCACGGACTCGACGGACGTGCTCGACCGCTACATCCTGGCGCGTACGGGTGACCTCGTGCGTGGCGTGCAGGAGGACCTCGAGAGCCTCGACTCGACGACGGCCGCCGCGCGCCTGCGCGAGTTCGCCGAGGTGCTCACGAACTGGTACATCCGCCGTTCGCGCGACCGGTTCTGGGTGGGGGTGGATGCGAACGACCCGACGACGACCGAGGCCTTCGACACGCTCTTCACGGTGCTGGAGACGCTGACCCGTGTGGCGGCGCCCCTCGTGCCGCTCATCGGCGAACGCGTGTGGCAGGGCCTCACCGGCGGACGCAGTGTGCACCTGACGGACTGGCCCGACGCCGAACTGTTCCCGCACGCCGACGACGTGCGCGACGCGATGGATGCGGTGCGCGAGCTCTCCAGCGTCGGCAATGCGCTGCGCAAGAAGGAGAAGCTGCGGGTTCGCCTGCCGCTGGCGCGGTTCACGGTCGTCTCGCCGCTGGCCGAGACGCTGGCTCCGTTCGAGGACATCCTCCGAGACGAGCTCAACGTCAAGGCGGTCGAGCTCGTGGCCCAGGGCGACGGCACCGCGGCGGAGTACGGCATCAGCCACCGCCTCAGCGTCAACGCCCGCGCCGCCGGTCCGCGCCTCGGCAAGGATGTGCAGCGCGTCATCCGCGCCGCGAAGGACGGCTTCTGGACCGAGGAGTCCGGCGTGGTGACGGCGGACGGCATCGCGCTGGAGCCGCACGAGTACGAGCTGGCGCTGGAGACCTCGGGGCGCCCCGAGGGCGAGGCGCTGGCCGTCGTCCCGACCGGTGGTTTCGTGCTGCTCGACACCGCCACCACGCCCGAACTCGAGGCGGAGGGCCTGGCCCGCGACGTGATCCGCGCCGTGCAGGACACCCGCAAGAACGCCGGGTTCGACGTGAGCGACCGCATCCGCCTGCAGCTGCGCTTCACCGACGCCGAGGACGGCGCGGCAGTTCGCAGCGCGTTCGGCGTCGCCGGGGTCGCCGAGGAGACGCTCGCGGTCGAGGCGGACGTCCTGGAAGCGGGCGCGGAGTTCGCCGTGGCGGAGTTCGTGGCCGACATCGAGGCGGGCACCTACGCCAACCGCGGCGGATTCGCCGTCGCCGTGAGCCGGATCGGAGACGCATCGTGACCGACGATCGAGAGCGCGCAGACGCCGTCTACTCCGCGTTGCTGGAGCGCGCGGGGGAACGCTGGGTGCAGCCCCGCAAGGAGCGCACCGCGCGCCTGCTCGAGCTGATGGACGACCCGCAGAAGACGTACCGCGTCGTGCACCTCACGGGCACGAACGGCAAGACGTCGACCGCGCGGATGATCGAGAGCCTGCTGCGCGCGCACGGGCTGCGCACCGGCCTGTTCACGAGTCCGCACCTGGAGCGCTTCACCGAGCGGATCATGATCGATGGCGAACCCATCGCCGACGGCGCCGTGGCCGACGCGTGGGAGGAGATCGAGCCCTTCGTCGGCATCGTCGACGCCGAGCTCGAGGCCTCGGGCGACGCACCCCTGACCTTCTTCGAGCTGCTCACGGTGCTCGCCTTCGTGGCGTGCGCGGATGCGCCCATCGACGTGCTCGTGCTCGAAGTCGGCATGGGCGGATCCTGGGACTCCACGAACACGGCCGACGGCGACGTCGCGGTGTTCACGCCGATCGACCTCGATCACGCCGACCGCCTCGGTGACACCATCGCGAAGATCGCCGAGGTGAAGGCCGGGATCATCAAGGACGGCGCGGCCGTGGTCTCCTCGCGGCAGACACCCGACGCCGAGGCGGTGCTGCGGCGCGTCGCGGCCGAGCGCGGCGCGAGCATCGCGTTCGAGGGACAGGACTTCGCGCTGGTCGAGCAGCGTCTCGCCGTCGGCGGCCAGCAGATCACCGTGCGGGGTCTGGCCGGGCAGTACTCCGAGGAGTACCTGCCGATGTACGGCGAGCACCAGGGGTTCAACGCGGCTCTCGCGATCGCGGCCGTCGAGTCGCTCATCGGGGGAGCGCAGCATGCGATCGTCGGCGACGTGCTCGCGGAGGGGCTGCAGGGCGCGACCTCACCCGGTCGCCTGCAGCTGCTCGGGATCGCGCCGACCGTGGTCGTGGATGCGGCGCACAACCCGCACGGCGCCCGCGCCCTCGCGGCCGCGCTGAAGGACAGCTTCGACTTCGACGAGTGGGGCCTCGTGCTCGGCGTGCTCGGCGACAAGGACGCGGCGGGCATCGTCGAGACGCTGCTGCCGTCGGTCGAGCACGTGTTCGCGACCGCTCCCGATTCCGAGCGGGCGAGCGAGCCCGACGCGATCGCGGATCTGGTGGAGCGGGCCGGAGGCCGGGCCACGGTGCATCCCACCCTGGCCGATGCCGCGGACGCCGCGCGCGAATGGGCCGCCTCGGCCGACCGCCGCGCGGTGATCATCGCCGGGTCCGTCGTGCTCGCCGGTGAGGCGATCTCGCTCGCGGCCGATGAGGACTGGAAGAGCGGATGGCGCGCGTGACCGACGACTCCGCGACCGCGGCCCGCGCCGCGAGTCCCCGCCGCGCCCGGAAGCCGCGCGGACTCGCGCAGAAGCTCGGGTCGATCATCCTCGCGTTCGAGGCGATCGTCGTGGGCCTGGCAGGGCTCACCGTCTACGGCCTGAAGGCGCTCGGCCCCGACATCGCGCCGTGGTGGGGCATCGTGGGCGGCGCCGTGGTCGGCGTCGCGATGCTCGTCGCCGCGGGGCTGATGGGCAGCAGAGCCGGAATCGTGATGGGATGGATCCTGCAGGTCATCGTCCTGCTGTCCGCCATCCTGGTGCCCGCGATCCTGCTGGTCGCGATCGTCTTCGGCGGCATGTGGGCCTACGCGATGATCGTCGGCGGACGCGCGGACCGTGCCGCCGCCTCTGCCCGCCTCGCGCATCCCACCACCCCCACTTCCTCCACCGACACCGCTGGAAAGACGACAGAGAGTGACTGACATGCCCACCGAAGAGACCCTCGTCCTGGTCAAGCCCGACGGCGTCGCGCGCGGCCTCACCGGCGCGATCCTCGCCCGCATCGAGGCGAAGGGATACGCCCTCGTCGACATCCGCCTGGTTGACCCCGACCGCGACCTCCTCGCCGCGCACTACGCCGAGCACGAGGGCAAGCCGTTCTACGAGCCGCTCCTGGAGTTCATGCTCTCGGGCCCCTCCGTGGCGATCCGCCTCGCCGGCAACCGCGTCATCGAGGGCTTCCGCTCGCTGGCTGGCACCACTGACCCGACCACCGCCGCTCCCGGCACGATCCGCGGCGACTTCGGTCGCGACTGGGGCCTGAAGGTGCAGCAGAACCTCGTGCACGGCTCCGACTCGCCCGAGTCGGCCGCGCGCGAGCTCGGCATCTGGTTCGGCTGACCCCGGCGCATCCATCGACGTGAAAGCCCCGGTCCTCTCCGTGAGAGGGCCGGGGCTTTCTGCGTGAGGCATCGGGGGGTCGCACGGATCCGTGATTCCGGATCCGCCTCAGAACATCCGCACGACCTCGCCGATCAGGTCGACGCCGGCGACCTGGGCGAGCAGCACCACGACCGCGAACGCCAGGATCGACGCGAGCGGCACCCAGGATCCGAGACGGCGCGCGGCATCCTGGGCACTCCGGCTGATCGGGAACGTCCCGTTGGCGAAGAGCTGCTGCATGGTGGCCAGGAACGTGGGGATCACGACCAGATACGTCAGGCCGCACCAGGGGCAGAGCGTGTGCAGGTCGAAGAAGCTCTGTCCGATCAGCCACGCGATGAACACGAAGGCGCCGGTGATGCCCAGGCCGAAGAGCGCCCAGAACCATCGCGGGAACCGGGCGCCGGCGAGGATCGCCACACCGACGACGAGCGGGGCCATCCAGCCGGTGAGCCCGATGAGCGGGTTCGGGAAGCCGAACACCGAGCCCTGCCAGGACTCCAGGTTCTTCCCGCACTGCACGAATACGCTCACGTTGCAGCTGAGGTCGGCGGTCGGGTTCTCCAGAGTGGCGAATTTGTCGAGGGTGAGCTGGAAGGCGGCCCACCACCCGACGACGCTCGCGACGATGAGCCAGATGGCGTAGCCGACGGGACGGGTGCGCTGTGCGGACATGCCGCGATTATGGCAGTCGACGTTCTGTGCGGGATGCATGCGCAGGCATCGATTCGCGTCGAGGCGGGCATATCGTCGCGATGGTGCGATAATGGACGGGTCGAGTCGCCGTGATGGCGGCCGACGGATACAGACTTCGGGGGCTCCGGCTCCCAGCGATCAGAGCACATGCCGATCGCAGACCGATTGAGTTCGCGGCGCCGAGCGTGTCGCACGAGAGAATTCACGGCGGCCTGGCCGCCGTGCAGGGAGTACGCCAGAGATGGCCGACGAGAACAATGACAACGCCCCTACCCTCGATCTCGACGCGCTGCAGGCGCCGGTAGCTCCCGAGCCCGCGGAGCCGACGCCCGCATCGACCGAGGAGGACGCGACATCCGCCGACGCGCCCGTCGAAGACGCGATCGTGACCGCCGGGGCGGAGAGCCCCGATGAGGCCGTGGCCGCAGCTGACGCAGCGGACAGCGAGCAGCTCGACACAGTTGACGGCGAGCAGGTCGACGCGGAGCCGATCGAGACCGCACCCGCCGAGGCCGCGCTCGCCGCGGACGGCGAGGCCGAGCCCGCCGAGGACTCAGGCGCCGGCGCGCAGCCGACCGCTGGTGCCGCGACCGATCCTGTCGCCGTGGTCGCCGCGGACGTGGAGTCCGTCGTGGATGCCGTGCCGGAGGCTGAGCCGGAGGCCGTCACCGCGGTGAGCCTGGGCCTGCTGCCCGAGGTCTTCGTGTCGCGCGTCTCGACGCAGCTGCACTTCCACGCCCCCACGATCGTCCCGCTCCCGGCCCGTTCCTCCCGCAGCGCGCGCGACGTCCGCGAGTCGCGGGACGACAACGACGCCGAGGACTCCTTCGGACGTCGTTCGCGCGGCCGCGGAGACTCAGAGCAGCCGCGCCAGCGCCAGCGGGTCGTCGAGTACATCACAGAGCCGAAGGCGATCAAGGGATCCACCCGGCTCGAAGCCAAGAAGCAGCGCCGTCGCGACGGTCGCGACGCCGGCCGTCGCCGTCCCGTCGTCACCGAAGCCGAGTTCCTCGCCCGCCGCGAGGCCGTCGACCGCGAGATGATCGTGCGCTCCAAGAACGGCCGCACCCAGATCGCCGTGCTCGAGGACAACGTGCTCGTCGAGCACTACGTCGCTCGCAACCAGGACGCATCCCTCATCGGCAACGTGTACCTGGGCCGCGTGCAGAACGTGCTGCCCAGCATGGAGGCCGCCTTCGTCGACATCGGTCGCGGTCGCAACGCCGTGCTGTACTCCGGCGAGGTGGACTGGGACGGTGTCGAGACCGGCAACCAGCCGCGTCGCATCGAGCTCGCTCTCAAGGCCGGCGACCGGGTCCTCGTGCAGGTGACCAAGGACCCGGTGGGTCACAAGGGCGCCCGCCTCACCAGCCAGATCTCGCTGCCCGGCCGCTACCTCGTGTACGTGCCGAACGGATCCATGAACGGCATCTCGCGCAAGCTGCCCGACACCGAGCGTGCCCGGCTCAAGCGCATCCTCAAGGAGGTGCTCCCGGAGTCCAGCGGTGTGATCGTGCGCACGGCGGCCGAAGGAGCCACCGAGGAGCAGCTCACCAACGACGTGCAGCGCCTCACCGCGCAGTGGAGCTACATCCAGAAGCAGGTCGAGAGCCAGCAGGCACCCGCGCTGCTGCACGCCGAGCCGGACCTCCTGGTCAAGATCGTCCGCGACGTCTTCAACGAGGACTTCACCCGGATGCGGATCCAGGGCGCCGACGCGGGCCACACCATCCGCACGTATCTGGAGAGCGTCGCCCCCGACCTGCTCGACCGGGTCGAGGCGTACGAGGACGTCCGCGATCCGTTCGACGTGTTCCGGGTGACCGAGCAGATCGAGAAGGCGCTGGACCGCAAGGTGTGGCTGCCGTCGGGCGGATCGCTCGTGATCGACCGCACCGAGGCGATGACCGTCGTCGACGTCAACACCGGCAAGTTCGTCGGCTCGGGCGGAAACCTCGAGGAGACGGTCACCAAGAACAACCTGGAGGCTGCGGAGGAGATCGTCCGCCAGCTGCGCCTGCGCGACATCGGCGGCATCATCGTCGTCGACTTCATCGACATGGTGCTCGAGTCCAACCGCGACCTCGTGCTGCGCCGCCTCGTGGAGTGCCTGAGCCGCGACCGCACCAAGCACCAGGTGGCCGAGGTCACCTCGCTCGGCCTCGTCCAGATGACCCGCAAGAAGCTCGGCCTCGGCCTGCTGGAGACCTTCAGCGAGCCCTGCGAGGTCTGCGCCGGCCGTGGCGTGATCGTGCACCACGACCCCGTCGTGAAGCACCGTGCGGCGGCCCCCCAGCAGAGCTCCAACCGTCGCCAGCGCGGCGGGAGCGCGGTCTCCAGCGGCGGCGGCAACGGTACTGCCCCGACCGCGTCGGCGGCGCCTGCGAACGGCGGCACGCACGTCATCACGGAGGGCGCGAAGTCCGCTCTCGCACAGATCGCAGCGTCCAGCCGTGCCGCGGGGGAGACGCCCCCGGTCGCCGGTGACGCCACGGCCGAGCCGGCGACGGATGCTCCGGCCGAGCGCACCGGACAGGAGCGGCCCAAGAAGCCGCGCAAGAAGCGCGGTTCCGACCGTGTCAAGGCGCCCAAGACGGAGGCGGAGCAGCTGCTCGACTCGGTGCTGGACGCGCTTCCCGAGCCGAAGGCGCCGGGGCAGGGCCGCAGCCGCCGCCGAGTGAGCACCGCCGGGCTTTCCGCGGGCACCGCGGTCGTGCACACGACCGAGGCCGCGCCGCAGGCGGAACAGGGCTGACCCGCCCCCGCAGGATCACGTGAGAGGACTCGGCGCTACGGCGCCGGGTCCTCTTCGTCTTCGGGGGCCCGGCCTGCGGCGTCGCCCGTGTGCGAGGACAGGTATCGCTCCACGCGCCGGTCCGGCGCCAGCCAGATCAGGGCGACGATGACGTAGGGGATCAGGCCCAGCCACGGCACGACGAACGACAGGCCCAGACCGCTCAGGTAGAGCAGCGGTGAGACGATGCCCTTCACGTCGTGCCCGAATGCCTCGCGGATCCTGTCTCCGCCGGGCTGGCGTGCGATCGTCCGCTGCAGGATCGTGTACGCGAGAGCGGCGCCGAGCAGATTGAGGCCGTAGACGATCGTCGGCACCTGGGCGACGCGGGTCTCGGTCAGCCAGGCGGTCGTGAACGGGTACAGCGACAGCCAGAGCAGCAGGTGCAGGTTGGCCCAGAGCACGGCGCCGTTCACGGCGGGGCGCAGCTGGAACAGGTGATGGTGGTTGCTCCAGTAGATCCCGACGTAGACGAAGCTCAGCAGGTAGGTGAGCAGGCCCAGGCCGGAGGTGTGCACCAGGTCCGTCCAGGTCGTCCCCTTCGGCACGGCGAGTCCGAGCACCATCACGGTGATGATGATCGCGAGCACCCCGTCGCTGAACGCCTCCAGCCTGCTCGAGGTCATCGTGCGACCCTCGTGCCGTGGTCGTGCCCGCCGGTGCGGTCGCGGGCCGGGACCCTCAGCCCCGAGGCGATCAGCCGGCGGGTGAGCTCCTTGCCGCCCACGCGCTTCGCACCGCCTGCGACGAGCCGGTCCAGAGCGTCCGCGGGAACGTCGTAATGGTCCAGATCGAACGCCCGGCGGGGGATGTCGTGCCGGGCGGCGAACGCGTGCAGCTCGGCGACGCTGGCGTCGCTGACCATGTGCGCCCACAGGCGGCCGTGCGCCGGCCAGATCGGGTCGTCCACGAAGATCGCCATTCCGCGATCCTAGAGCGCGGGGAAGGTCGCGGAGGCGGATCCGGATCCCACGATCCGATCCGGATCCCGACACGGTCGCGCTCGCTTTGCGAGGGAAGGGCGCATCCGGTAAAGTAGCTCCTTGGTGCACCGCGCCGGACGCCCCACTCGGCCGCCGCGGGATCATGCAACTCGCGCCCGCCACTGCGGATCCCTCTGCTGTGGCGCGATGCACGCACAGTCTTCCCGTGAGATTACGGAGCGGTCCCGCTCCCCAACGAAACAGGTATGAAGTGGTTTACGCAGTAGTGCGCGCCGGTGGACGCCAGGAGAAGGTCGAGGTCGGCACGATCGTTCAGCTCGACCGTCTGAAGGCGGCCCAGGGTGACAAGGTCGAGCTGGCCGCGGTGCTCCTCGTCGACGGTGACAAGATCACCACCGACGCCGACAAGCTCGCGAAGGTCAAGGTCACCGCAGAGGTCGTCAGCCACCTCCGCGGCCCGAAGATCGTCATCCAGAAGTTCAAGAACAAGACCGGTTACAAGAAGCGCCAGGGCCACCGTCAGGACCTCACGCGCGTTAAAATCACCGGCATCAAGTAAGCACGAAGAGGAGCTGAGAAATGGCACACAAAAAGGGTGCGAGCTCGACCCGCAACGGTCGTGACTCCAACGCACAGCGACTCGGCGTGAAGCGCTTCGGCGGCCAGACCGTCAGCGCCGGCGAGATCCTCGTCCGTCAGCGCGGCACGCACTTCCACCCCGGCGTGAACGTCGGCCGTGGCGGCGACGACACGCTGTTCGCCCTCGCCGCCGGTGCGGTCGAGTTCGGCGCGAAGGGCGGCCGCAAGGTCGTCAACATCGTCGCAGCTGCCGAGTAAGACTTCGCGCCCCACGCCCTCTCCGGCCATCGCTGCGCGCTGACCGGAGCCTCTGGGCGCGGGGACCCCACTCAACCACCGGTTGGGCAGTTTTCGGCAACGGGGCGGGCTTCGGCTCGCCCCGTTTCCATATCCCGGCACGCTTCGGTGAGTGCCCGTCCCGCAACCCAGGAGGATCCGCATGGTCACGTTCGTCGACAGGGTGACGCTGCACCTGCGCGCGGGCAAGGGCGGCAACGGCTGCGTGTCGGTGCACCGGGAGAAGTTCAAGCCTCTCGGCGGGCCTGACGGCGGCAAGGGCGGCGACGGCGGCGACATCGTGCTCGTCGCCGACCCGCAGACCGGCACTCTGCTGTCGTACCACCACTCGCCGCACCGCACGTCGCAGAACGGCGGCTTCGGCATGGGCGACCACCGCGCCGGCTACGACGGTGAGGACCTGGAGCTGCTCGTACCGGTGGGCACCGTCGTCAAGTCGCCGGACGGTGAGGTCCTGGCCGACCTGGTCACTCCGGGCGAGCGTTATGTCGCCGCCGCGGGCGGCCACGGCGGCCTCGGAAACGCCGCGCTGGCGACGCCGAAGCGCAAGGCTCCGGGATTCGCGCTGCTGGGCACGCCCGGTTTCGAGGGCGACGTCGTGCTCGAGCTCAAGACCGTCGCCGACGTCGCGCTGGTCGGCTACCCGTCGGCGGGCAAGTCGAGCCTGATCGCGGCGATCTCCGCCGCGCGGCCGAAGATCGCCGACTACCCGTTCACCACGCTGCACCCCAACCTGGGCGTCGTGCAGGCCGGTGAGTCCCGCTACACCGTGGCGGACGTGCCCGGCCTCATCGAGGGCGCGAGCGAGGGGCGCGGACTCGGTCTGCAGTTCCTCCGGCACGTCGAGCGGTGTTCCGCGCTGCTGCACGTGCTGGACTGCGCGACGCTCGAGCCGGGCCGCGACCCGATCAGCGACCTCGACGTGATCCTCGCCGAGCTCGCCGCTTACGAGGTGCCCGAAGGGCAGGTGCCGCTGCTGGAGCGCCCGCAGGTGATCGCCCTCAACAAGATCGATGTGCCGGAGGCGCGCGAGCTCGCCGACTTCGTGCGCCCGGAGCTGGAGCAGCGCGGGTTCCGCGTGTTCGAGATCTCCACGGTCTCGCACGAGGGGCTGCGCCCGATGACTTTCGCGCTCGGCGAGATCGTCGACGCGCACCGTGCCGAGTTGGCCGCAGCCGCCGAGGCTCCCAAGGAGCGCATCGTCATCCGCCCCCGGGGTTCGAAGCGCGAGTTCGAGATCCGCGTCGAAGGCGGCAGCTACGGCAACGTGTACCGGATCCTCGGCGACAAGCCGGTGCGCTGGGTGCAGCAGACCGACTTCCAGAACGAGGAGGCGGTGGGCTACCTCGCCGACCGGCTCGAGAAGCTCGGCGTCGAGGACGAGCTGTTCCGCTTGGGCGCGGTGCGGGGATCCACGGTCGTGATCGGCCCGGGCGAGAGCATCGTGTTCGACTGGGAGCCGCAGATGTCCTCCGCGGCCGAACTGATCACGTCACCGCGCGGTCTGGACTCGCGTTTCGATCCGAACACCCGACGCACCACCAACGAGCGGCGCGAGCGGTACCACGAGCGCATGGATGCCAGGGCCGCACTGCGCGCCGAGGACGAGCGCGAGCGCCTGGCGACTCGCACGGCGGCGGACGACGCCGACAGCGAGCGCGCCGAGGACGTCCGCCAGGCGGGAGCCGGCGAGGACGCGCAGTGACGGCGCTGACGCGGGCGGATCTGCCCGCGGCGACGCGGATCGTGGTGAAGGTCGGATCCTCGTCCATCAGCGGTGAGGGAGCCTGGCGCATTCCGCTGCTGGTCGAGGCGCTGGCGCACGCGCACGCACGCGGAACCGAGATCGTGCTGGTCTCCTCCGGTGCGATCGCCACCGGGATCCCGTTCCTGCAGCTCGACGCGCGGCCCACCGACCTCGCCACGCAGCAGGCGGCGGCCGCCGTCGGTCAGAACCTGCTCATCTACCGCTACCAGGAGGCCCTGCGACCGCACGGCATCGTGGCGGGGCAGGTGCTGCTGACCACCGGTGATCTGGAGCATCCGACATCGCGCAGCAACGCCCGCCGCGCCATGGAGCGCCTGCTCGGGCTGCGGGTGCTGCCGATCGTGAACGAGAACGACACCGTCGCCACCCAGGAGATCCGCTTCGGCGACAACGACCGGCTCGGCGCGTTGGTGGCGCAGCTGACCGGGGCCGACGCGCTGGTGCTGCTCAGCGACGTGGAGTCGCTGTACACCCGGCCGCCCTCCGACCCCGCGGCCGAGCCGCTCGATGTCGTCGCCGCGGGTGCCGACCTCTCCGGTCTCGAGTTCGGCGCGACCGTCGTGAACGGCGTCGGCACCGGGGGAGCGGCGACCAAGGTCTCCGCCGCGCGCCTCGCGGCGGCGAGCGGGATCGGCGTGCTCGTGACCAGCGCGGATCTGGTCTCCGATGCGCTCTCCGGCGCCGAGATCGGCACCTGGTTCGAACCGGCGGTCTGAATCCGTCATCCGGGTCCCCGGGGTGCGGAGCGTGGGTACACTGACCGCATGTCCACCGTGATCGCCGACTTCGCCGTGCCCGCCGACGCCTCCGCGCAGGACGGGCCGGATTCGCCCGAGACGCGGATGCGCGCCGCCAAGGAGGCGTCCCGCGAGACGGCGCAGCTCACCAGCGATGGCAAGGTCGCGGCGCTGCACGCGATCGCTGCCGCGCTGGTCGCCGCCTCGGACGACATCATCGCCGCAAACTCCCGTGACCTCGCCCGAGGCGTCGCAGAAGCCATCGGCGATGGGCTGCTGGATCGTCTGCGCCTGGACGAGAAGCGCATCGAAGCACTCGCCGCCGCCGTGCGGGAGGTCGCGGCGCTGCCGGATCCGGTCGGTCGCGTCATCGGCGGGCACCGCATGCCCAACGGTGTCGCCCTGGAACAGGTGCGGGTGCCGTTCGGCGTGGTCGGCGCGATCTACGAGGCGCGCCCGAACGTCACCGTCGACATCGCCGCGCTCGCGCTGCGCTCGGGCAACGCCGCTGTGCTGCGCGGTGGCAGCGCCGCCAAGGAGAGCAACACGGTGCTGGTGCGTGTGATGCGCGAGGCGCTGGCCTCGACCGGCGTGACCGCGGAGGCGATCCAGACCGTGGACGACTTCGGCCGAGCCGGCGCCACCGCGATGATGCACGCGCGCGGCCTCATCGACGTGCTCGTGCCGCGCGGCAGCGCAGGGCTCATCGAGACCGTGGTGACCGAGTCGACCGTGCCCGTCATCGAGACCGGCGCAGGCGTGGTGCACATCGTGCTCGACGACACGGCACCGCTGGACTGGGCACGCGACATCGTCGTGAACGCCAAGGTGCAGCGTCCGAGCGTGTGCAACGCGGTGGAGACCGTCCTCGTACTCCGAGGCGCCGCGGACCGGCTGGTCCCCGAGGTCGCGGACGCCCTGATCGCGCAGGGCGTCACGATCCACGGCGACGAGGAGATCCGCCGGCTCGTGCCCGCGGCTGTCCCGACGACGGATGCGGACTGGGGGACCGAGCACATGAGCCTCGATCTGTCCATGCGCGTGGTGGACGATCTCGACGAGGCGCTCGCCCACATCCGGCAGTACAGCACAGGCCACACCGAGTCGATCATCAGCACGGATGCCCTGGCGATCGAGCGATTCCTGGCCGAGGTCGACTCCGCCGTCGTGATGGCGAACGCGTCGACGCGGTTCACCGACGGCGGCGAGTTCGGCTTCGGTGCCGAGGTGGGCATCTCGACGCAGAAGCTGCACGCCAGGGGGCCGATGGGACTCGCCGAGCTGACCAGCACCAAGTGGCTCGCGCGCGGGTCGGGGCAGACCCGCGGCTGAGGGCTAGACTGGGGAGCTGAGATCCACCCTGATCACTCTGGAGAATCGATGAACCTCGTCGCACAGCTCGTGCAGGCCGCAGCCGAGACCCCCGAGCACCACGGCAACGTGGCGCTGGAGACGCTTCCGTTCGGGCTGATCGCCGCCGGCGTGTTCGCGCTCCTCGGCCTGGTCGCTCTCTCCTACCGCAACGTCGCCAACCGTCACAGCCGGAAGGCGGAGGCGTGGGCCGCGGAGCACGGTCATGAAGGACACGGAGCCGGTCACGGTCACTGAGCTGATCCGATGACGACCACTCCTGCGCCGCGCATCGGCGTGATGGGCGGGACGTTCGACCCCATCCATCACGGGCACCTGGTCGCGGCGAGCGAGGTGGCGCACTCGTTCGGACTGGACGAGGTCGTCTTCGTGCCCACCGGGCAGCCCTGGCAGAAGAGCGGGGTGTCGGACAGCGAGCACCGCTACCTGATGACGGTGATCGCGACGGCGTCGAACCCGTCGTTCACCGTGAGCCGCGTGGACATCGACCGCGACGGGCCCACGTACACGATCGACACGTTGCGGGATCTGAAGGCGCAGCGTCCTGATGCGGAGTTCTTCTTCATCACCGGCGCGGATGCCGTGGCGCAGATTCTCAGCTGGAGGGATCATGATGAACTGTGGGACCTCGCCCACTTCGTCGCCGTATCCCGACCTGGTCATGTGCTGAGCACGGACGGTCTGCCACCGGCTGACGTCAGTCAACTGGAGGTCCCGGCCCTCGCGATCTCGTCGACAGATTGTCGATCCCGCGTCCGCGAGGGGGATCCGGTCTGGTACCTCGTGCCGGATGGAGTGGTCCAGTACATCGCGAAGCATCATCTTTATCGGAGCATGTCATGAGCACATCGGATCAGCACCAGCACATTGCTGATCAGTCATCCGGCAGCAGCCAGCACGTTGCTGATCAGTCATCTGGCAGCGGCCAGCACGTTGCTGATCAGTCATCTGGCAGCGGCCAGCTGACTCGCAAGCAGATGCGCGAGGCCCGCCTCACCGGATCGACCCCGATCGTCACTCCTGAGGAGGCCGAGGCGGCACGTCAGCAGGCCGACGCCGCACCGGCGGCCCCGGCCGCTCCGGAGCCCGTCATCGAGACGACGGTAGCGCCGGTGGCGGAGCCTGTCACCGAGAGCGCGGCCGCGCCGAGCTCCGTCGAATCCCAGGACTCCGTCGCGGGCGAGGAGCCGCTCACCCGCCGCCAGGTGCGGGAGCAGGAGCGGATCCGCACGGGCTCGGTGCCGGTGTCTGATCCGTCATCCCAGAGCGCATCGTCGGCGGCGGAGTCCGCGCCGTCCGCGTCTCAGACTTCTGCCGGCCCGGCGGTTCCTTCGTTCAGCGTGCCGCCGGCACCGGCGCCCGTCACGCCCACGCCCACGCCTGCCGCACCCGCCGCACCCGAGCAGGCGGGGATGATCACGGACGTGCCCCGCCCCAGCTATCCGAGCCGTCGCCGTTCGTACGGATCGGCCGCAACCGCCGCGCCGACCCGGGTTGCCGACGAACAGGACGGCGTCGACGACGCCGAACAGGACGTCGCGCCGGTCTCGGTCTCCTCGGTCATGCGCGCCGAGGAGGAGACCGGACGCACGTGGCACGCCGATCCCGTCTCGGCCGCGCCCCGGGGCGCGGAGAGCGAGCGCCCCGTCGTCCCCGCCCGCCCGGCAGACCCCGCGCCCGCACCGCTGCTGCCTGCGGTGCCCGCCGCGATGCCGGCGGCTGAGCCCGATTCAACACCTGTGGACCTGCCGTTCTCGTCTGAGCAGTCCGCTCTGTGGTCCGCTGCGGAGAACCCCGCACCGGCGGCTCCGGCCACGCCGATGTCGGCCGAAGAGACGCCGCGGCCCCTGCCGAAGTCGGCTCCCGCTGATTCCGGATCGACCCTCAACCCCGGCTTCGGGGAGCGCGTGCTCGCACAGCAGCCTCGGACGCCGCAGGCCGACTCCTTCGATGCGCTCATCGGGGACTCCACAGGGTCGCACCACGCGGCGCCGAACGCCCTGATCTTCCAGCAGGCTCCTGGCGGCCTGTCGCTGTCGGGCCCTGTCGCCTCGACCGGCGAGATCCTCGTCACCGGCAGCTATGAGCTGCCCTCCGGCCTCGGCTCACGCGGTCACGCCGACGGCGTCGCCGACGGCAAGGAGGTCGACGCCGTGCTCGTCGACGGCGAACTCGCCCCTGCCTCGTCGCCCACGCCGATCGCCGCCAGCGCGGCGATCGGAACGATCAAGCCCGCGGGCGAGGTCATCCGCCCGCCCGAGCCCGAAAAGGGCAACAAGCTCATGCTCGCACTGACCATCACCGCCGGCGCCCTCGCCGTCGCCCTGGTCGGCGCGCTCATCGTCGCCATCACCACAGGAGCCTTCTCTTGATGCAGTCGCCCTCCGCCGCAGACATGCTGCAGATCGCCGCCGACGCGGCCCGTTCCAAGGGCGGAGAGGATCTGCTCGCGCTGAACGTGTCCGAGCCGCTGCCGCTTGTGGACATCTTCCTGCTCGTCACCGGCAACAGCGAGCGCAACGTCGCCGCGATCGCCGACGAGGTCGAGGACAAGATGATCGAAGCGGGCTACAAGCGCGTGCGCCGAGAGGGACGCAGCGAAGCCCGCTGGGTGCTGCTCGACTTCGGCGACCTGATCGTGCACGTCTTCCACGAGGAGGAGCGCACGTACTACGGCCTGGAGCGTCTCTGGAAGGACTGCCCCGTGGTGCCGATCGCCGAGCCCGCGCCGCTGGGCGTGCCCTCCGAACAGGACTGACCGAGGCGGGCCTCGGGATCGGTCATCCCGATCCGCCTTCGACCACCGCGGATCGGTGCCGGTCACGCGCCTTCTCGAGCGCGTGCGGGACGGACGATCTGTGCTCGGGCACCGTGTCGTCGCACGGATCGACAAACACCTGGCGTTCGGGACTTCGGACGGCGGATCCGCGAGTAAGGTCGAGCCGTGGGACGGATCACGACGCTGCGGCCGGTCACTCGGATCGCACTGGGAGAGGGCGTGCGTCGTCGCGCCGACACGCTCGCTGTCGAAGAGCCGCTGGAGATCCGCATCGCCGGTGCCCCGCTCGCGGTCACGATGCGCACCCCGGGCCATGACGTCGAACTCGCGATCGGGTTCCTCGTCTCGGAGGGCGTGATCTCCCAGAGCTCCGACTTCCGCACCGCGATCCACTGCGGCGGCCCCGGCACCGGGGGAGCTGCGAACACCTACAACGTGCTGGATACGACGCTCGCACCAGGGGTGCGGCTGCCCAGCGCCGACGAGGCGCGGCGGTTCTACACGACCAGTTCCTGCGGCGTCTGCGGCAAGGCCAGCATCGATGCCGTGCGCACGACGTCCCACTTCGCCCCGTCCTCGCCCGACGAGGTCGCGGTCGACGCCGCATGGATCGCGGAGCTGCCCGACCGGCTCCGGGCCGAGCAGGCCGCATTCGACAAGACCGGCGGACTGCACGCCGCGGCGCTCTTCGACGCGGTCACGGGCGAGCTTCTGGTCATCCGCGAGGACGTCGGCAGGCACAACGCCGTGGACAAGGTGGTCGGCTGGGCGCTCCAGGAGGAACGGCTGCCGCCGCGGTCCACCGTGCTGCAGGTGTCCGGCCGAGCCAGCTTCGAACTGGTGCAGAAGGCCGTCATGGCGGGGATACCGGTGCTCTCCGCGGTCTCCGCGCCGTCCTCGCTGGCGGTCGAGCTCGCGGACGAGTCGGGGCTGACGCTGATCGGGTTCGTCCGAGGGCAGTCCATGAACGTGTACGCGCACGCACAGCGCGTGCGGATCGATGCAGCGACGCGCGGTGAGTCCTCGGCGCGGGAAGGACAGGCAGAACGATGAGCGACGACGTGGACGCACGCGGAGGGACGGCTTTCGGGCTCATGCCGCGCGAGCCCCGGCAGGGCGGATACGGACCGCGCACGACCGCTTCCTGGTCCCGCAAGCCCTATCGGCACCCAGCCGCGGGCTGGGGTGCCGCGAAGTCCGTCGGCCAGGTGCTGCTCCGCGAGCGCGAGCCGATCGCGGGATCCGGCGCGATGCTCATCATGAACCACGGCAGGTCCGGATACGACTGCCCCGGCTGCGCCTGGCCCGACGACCTCGGCAACCTGCGACTGGACATCTGCGAGAACGGCATCAAGCACGTCACGTGGGAGATGACGCACAAGCGGGTGGACCGGCAGTTCTTCGCGGCGCACACGGTCGCCGAGCTTTCGACGTGGACGGACTTCGACCTCGAGAACGAGGGACGCCTCACCGAGCCGATGAGCTATGACGCCGCGACCGATCGATACGTGCCGATGACGTGGGACGACGCGTTCGCCCTGATCGGGGCGGAGCTGCGCGGCCTGGACAGCCCGGACGAAGCCAGCTTCTA
The DNA here is from genome assembly GCF_052115565.1 of Microbacterium sp. 2MCAF23. Classification (NCBI taxonomy): domain Bacteria; kingdom Bacillati; phylum Actinomycetota; class Actinomycetes; order Micrococcales; family Microbacteriaceae; genus Microbacterium; species Microbacterium sp. 2MCAF23. The sequence continues at coordinate 63,028 of NZ_JBFRGY010000002.1, forward strand.
CACCTCGGGCCGGCTCAGCAACGAGGCGACGTTCCTGTACCAGCTCATGGTGCGCGAGTACGGCACCAACAACCTCCCGGACTGCTCGAATATGTGCCACGAGGCGTCGGGGCGTGCGCTCACGGCGTCGATCGCGACCGGCAAGGGCACCGCCGACCTCAAGGACTGGGAGGAGTGCGACGCGCTGTTCGTGCTCGGGGTGAACGCGGCGTCGAACGCGCCGCGCATGCTCACGGCCCTGTCCGACGCGGTGCGCCGCGGTGCGCAGGTGGTGCACGTGAACCCGCTGGTCGAGGCGGGCGCGACGCGCACGATCGTGCCGCACGAGTTCGTCGACATGGCGCTGAACCGCAGCACCGACACGAGCACGATGAACCTTCAGGTGCGGCTCGGCGGCGATCTCGCCCTGCTCCGCGGCATGGCGAAAGTCGTGTTCGAGGCGGCTCAGGCGGATCCGACCGTGCTCGACGCCGCGTTCCTGCGCGAGTACACCAACGGGCTCGAGGACTACCGCGCGCTCGTCGAAGCGACGCCCTGGGCCGAGCTCGTGCGCCAGTCCGGCCTCAGCGAGGAGCGGATCCGCGAGGCGGCCGCCGTCTACCTCGGCTCGGAGCGCGCGATCATCAGCTGGTGCCTGGGTGTGAGCCAGCACGAGCACGGCGTGGACACGGTGCGCGAGATCGTGAACCTGCTGCTGCTGCGCGGCAACATCGGGCGCCCTGGCACAGGGCCGTCGCCCGTGCGCGGGCACAGCAACGTGCAGGGCAATCGCACCTGCGGCATCGACCACCGCCCGCCCGCGTGGACCGATCGGCTCGCCGAGGTCTGCCGCATCGACCCGCCGCGCCACCAGGGCCTGGACACCGTCAAGACGATCCGCGGCATGCACGACGGCACCGTCAAGGTGTTCGTCGGAATGGGCGGCAACTTCGTGCTCGCGGCGCCCGACACGTCCTACACGGCCGAGGGGCTGAGCCGCTGCGCACTGACGGTGCAGGTGAGCACCAAGCTCAACCGCAGCCATCTCGTGCACGGGGAGAAGGCGCTGATCCTGCCCTGCCTCGGACGCACCGAGCGCGACCAGCAGGAAGGCGGCCCGCAGGGCGTCACCGTCGAGGACGCCATGAGCATGGTGCACCTCTCCGTGGGGCGCAAACGTCCCGCGTCCGCGTATCTGCGCTCGGAGCCCGCGATCATCGCGGGGATCGCGAAGGCCACGCTCCCTGAGTCGCAGACGCCCTGGGACGCCTACGTCGCCGACTACGACCGGATCCGCGACGTCATGGCTCAGGTGCTGCCGGGCTTCGAGGGCTTCAACCAGAGGATCCAGAGCAGGCACGGCTTCCGGATCCCGCAGCCTGCCCGCGAGCGCGTGTTCGACACGGATTCCGGTCTGGCGGAGTTCTCGCATGCTCCGCTGCCCGACGTGATCCCGGCCTCCGCGGAGACCCTGGTGCTGCAGACCATGCGCTCGCACGACCAGTGGAACACGACGATCTACTCGAACAACGATCGCTATCGCGGCGTGAAGAACCTGCGCGAGCTGGTGTTCCTGCACACCGACGACATGCGGGCGCGCGGCATCGCCGAGGGCGATCTCGTCGACATCCGCTCGACGTCGAAGGACGGATCCACCCGGATCGTGCACGGGTTCCGCGCGGTGCCGTACGACCTGCCCCAGGGCTGCGCTGCCGGCTATATGCCGGAGCTGAACGTGCTCATCGGGCACGCCGACTTCAGCGCGCAGAGCGACCAGCCGCTCATGAAGAGCATCCAGGTCACGGTCGCGCCGTCGGCGGCGGATGCGTGAGTCTCCTCCGGCACGGCCGCTGGTGCTCAGACGACAGAGATCTGCATGGCCGCGACGCGCGCGGCAGCGAGGCGCTTTGCGAACCCATCGGGTATCTCTGCGGGTAGGGCGCCGACAGGGAACCAGCGCACGTCCTCACTTTCCTCGCTGACCGCGGTCAGGGACGTGGTGGGATCAGCGAGGGCCGCGAAGCCGATGTCCCAGTGCGCCGAGCATGCGAAGCCACCGTTCAGGTCGTGCCGGTCGAGATCGATGATCCCGGTCGAGAGCAGCGCCAGGTCGCTGATCCCGGACTCCTCTCTCGCCTCCCGCCGCGCAGCAGCGGCGATCGAAGGATCGCCCGGCTCGATGTGGCCGCCGAACTGCACCCAGAACTGCCCCTTGCCATGGAAGCATAGGAGCACCTGAGTGAAGTCAGGGGAGAACACGAAGCAGGATCCCGTGACGTGTTCGGCTCCGCCATCCCGGCGCAACGCGGTGTCGCCTCCGCCGCGGACGAACGCGTGAAACGAATCGCGCACGGCGGACGACCGCAGGGCAGCGAGGTCATGGATCAGGTCGTCATGGCGCATCCCGCCATTCTGCACCGAGTCGATCAGAGGTCGCGCGCGAACAGGTCGTCCCAGGTCTCGCGGCGGATGACCGCCCTGGCCTCGCCGCCCTGGACGAAGACGACGGGAGGGCGGCGGTAGCCGTTGTAGTTGTTGGCCATCGTGTGCGTGTAGGCGCCCGTGGCGGGCACGGCGAGCAGATCGCCGACACGCGGTGCGGGCAGCCGCAGCGGGTCGATCAGCACGTCGCCCGACTCGCAGTGCCGCCCGACCACGACGACGTCCTCCACGGCCTCGTCATCGAGGCGGCCGGCGAGGGCGGCCTCGTAACGCTGCGCGAACAGTGCCACTTCGAGGTTGTCGCCCATCCCGCCGTCGACCGCGACGAAGGTCCGTGCGTCCCGCTTCACGGTCGTGACCGTGTAGAGTGTCATCGCCGAGCCGTTGACCATGCTGCGGCCGGGCTCGATGATGAGCTCGGCGTCCGCCGGAAGATGCTCTCGGGCGGCGGCGAGCAGCGCTTCGACGTACTCGGCGACGCTCGCCGGATGCTCGTCGTAGGTGTAGCGCGCACCGAGCCCTCCGCCGAGGTCGTACACAGGGAAGGTGCCGAGCTCGGCGAGCGGGGCGACGGCGGCGGCGAGCTCGGACGGATCCATGATCTGCGAGCCGACGTGCGCGTGCACGCCGCGCATCGAGAGCTTCGGGCTGGCCTCGATCCGCGCGATGAGCTCCTTGGCGACCGGGATCGTGAGCCCGAACTTGGATCCCACCTGCCCGGTCTGCACGTGCGGGTGCGTGGAGGACTCGACCTCGGGGATGATCCGCACGAGCACGTCCTGCCGACGGCCCTCCGGCACGATCTGCTCGAGCCGGTCGACGTCGTCGGCGTTGTCGACCACGACCAGGCCGAGGCCCGCGTCCACCGCGATCTGCAGCTCTTCTGTCGACTTGGCGTTGCCGTGCAAGACGAGGAGGGCCGGATCCACCCCGGCTCGGAGGGCGCTGAGGATCTCGCCGCCGCCGGCGACGTCGAGCCCCAGGCCCTCCTCGACCATGACGCGCTGCACCGCGGTCGCCGGGAATGACTTCGACGCGAACACGACACGGGCCTTCGGCCAGCGCGAGGTCAGCTCGGTGCGGTACTCCCTGGCACGTGCCCGCAGTGCGGTCTCGTCGACCACGATCGCGGGCGTGCCGAACTCGCGCGCCAGGTCGTCGACCCGGCACCCCCCGAAGCGCAGGGTGCCGTCGGCATCGACGGTGGTCCCGGCGGGGAACAGGTCGAGGATCTGGTGCGGCATGTTCTGCGTCCTTCGCGTCGGTGCGGTTCGGGGTGGCGGCGTCAGGCGGGATCCAGGGCGCGTCGCGGGACGACCACGACAGGCACGGGGGAGTGCCGCACGACCTTGGTCGCGTTGGATCCGAGGAAGACCCGGGCGATCGGCCCGAGACTGCTCGATCCTACGACCAGCACCTCGTCGGCGTCCCACTCCACGTCATCCACGGCGGACTCCCACGTGTCGCCCAGGCCGATCACGGTGCCGGCGAGTTCCGGCGCGTCCGGAAGGGCGGAGACCTCCGAGAGCAGCTGTGCGGTGTGGGCGTGGATGTCGTCGGCCCACTGCTCGGCGATGCTCCGCTCAGCGTCGAACCCCGCCCCGGCCGTGCCGGAGACGTTCGGCACGACGGCGAACGACGCGATCCGCAGGGCCGCACCGACCGACCTGGCCACGGTCGCCGCGCCGAAGACGAGATCCGCCGACGAGTCCGTGCCGCGGTAGGCCGCGGTGACGCGACCGACCCTGGCGTCCCCCTTGGTGCGGAAGCCGCGCGGCGCGATCGCCACCGGTACCGCGGAGGCGTGCAGCAGCGCGTCGCTCTCGGATCCCAGGGCGATCCGTCCCAGCGGAGCGGCGGACGAGGATCCGATCACGATCATGCCCGCGTCGCGGAGCTCGGCGAGCTCGAGCAAGCCGCGCCGGGCGGACGATGCCTCGTGCACGACGAACTGCGCAGGCACCGATCCGCCGAGCACCGCGGCGGCGTGGTCGAGCACGGCGTTCGCGGCGTCGCGGGTGAACGCGTGCCATTCCGCATCGTCGTGTCCCACGGAGCGCGGCCAGGTCTCCGGGATCACCGTGGTGACGATCAGGTCGGTGTCCGCCGACCGCGCCAGCATCGCGGCGAGGTGCAGCACCGACGCCGAGCGGCTCGCGGGGCTCAGGCCGACGAGCAGGCTCATCGGTCGCCGTCCGTCCGGCGTTCGGCGGCGGCCTGGCGCACGGCGTCCGTGCTCGGCTGGGCGACGGCGGTGGTGTACGGGACGTCCGGGGCGGCGACGACCGGATGGCCCACCCCGAGCGCCGAGTGCGTGCGCCCGTAGAACCAGTAGAAGACCAGGAACACTGCCGCCCAGATCACGAAGACCACGATCGTGATCACGCGCAGCTGGGTGATGATCGCGATGCAGCCGATGATCGACAGGATCGGGATCGTCCAGCCGAGCGGCAGGCGGAAGCCCCGCTCGAGCTCGGGTTCGCGCACGCGCAGGATGATCACGCCGATCGACACCACGAGGAAGGCGACGAGCGTGCCGATGCTGGTCATCTCGGCGAGGAAGTTGATCGGGACGACGGCCGCGAGGATGCTCGTCGCTATCACGACGATGATCGTGTTGTTCACGGGGGAGAGGGTGCGCGGGTCGACCTTCGCGAAGACCGGGGGGATCATGCCGTCGCGCGACATCGCGAACAGGATCCTCGTCTGGCCGTAGAGGCAGACCAGGGTGACCGAGAAGATCGAGATGATCGCGCCGATCGCCACGACCGTGCCGGGCCAGGTAGATCCGATGATGTTCTGCAGGATCGCGGACAGGCCTGCGTCCTGGTTCTCGAACTTCGCCGGGGCCTGGGCGCCGAGGGCGGCGAGGCAGGTGAGCACGTACAGCGTGATGATGATGCCGAGGGCGAACATGATCGCGAGCGGCAGGTTGCGCTTCGGGTTCTTCGCCTCGTCACCGGCGGTCGAGACGGCGTCCAGACCGACGAAGGAGAAGAAGATGATGCCGGCGCCGCCGACGATGCCGGCGAAGCCCGCCGGCGCGAAGTTGTGGAAATGGTCGGCGTTCCAGCCGGTGAAGGCGATCGCGCAGAAGAACAGCACGACCGCGATCTTGACGACCACCATGATGCTGTTGACGAGAGTCGACTCACGGGCGCCGCGCATCAGCAGCAGGCCGCACAGCACGATCACGATGACGGCGGGGACGTTGACGATGCCGCCCTGCTCGGGAGCCTGCGACAGCTGCACCGGGATCTGCCAGCCGAACAGATTCTGCAGGAGCTGGTTGACGTACTGGGACCAGCCGACCGCGACCGCCGCGGTCGAGACGCCGTATTCCAGCAGCAGACATGCGCCGACCGCCATCGCCGTGCCCTCGCCGAGAGTCGCGTAGGCGTAGGAGTAGGTGGATCCGGACACCGGCACGGCGCCGGCCATCTCGGCGTAGCAGAGCGCCGTGAGACCTGCCACCACGCCTCCGATCACGAATGACCAGATCACCGCCGGACCGGCGACGGGCACGGCCTGCGACAGGATGAAGAAGATCCCCGTGCCGAGGGTGCCGCCGACGCCGATCATGGTCAGCGAGAACAGCCCGATGCTGCGTTTCAGGTGGACTTCGCCGGCGCCGACCGGCGTGGTCGGCTTCCGGCGCAGCAGTTGCTGGGCGATGGTGGTCATTCCAGTCTCCTTTGATTGGATGTGTGATTCTGCGCGACTCGGGTTCGGCAGGATCGGGGGGTCAGTCCGCTCTCGTCACCCGGAACAGGGCTACGTCGGGGTCGACCGCGCCGCGGACGTATCCGCTGGGAGACGCGGCCACGGCCTGCAGGAAGGCCACGGTCTGCGCCGTGATCTCCTCGCCCGGGATGACGTTCGGGATCCCCGGAGGGTACGCGGCGAGGGTGTCGGCCGAGATGCGGCCGACCGCCTCCGCGGCGGGGACGAGTTCGGTGCCCGCGAAGTACGCGTCGCGGGGGAGCATGCGCAGCGCACCGGAGGGTGGCAGCGCCGGGAAGCCGGCGGTATCCGCCTGGGCGCGCTCTGCGTGCGCCTCGTCCGAATCGACCGCCGCGGAGAGCACGCGGTGCACGTGCTCGAGGTCGGGTGCCTTGCCGGCGCCGATGAGGGCCACGAGCGCGGTGGCCGTCGAGATCTCGAAGTAGATGCCCTCGACCTCCAGCAGGTGCTGGCGGAGCCAATGGCCGCTCACGCCTGTCGCCGACACATCGATCGGCACGCGGAGCGGGTCGGTCGCGACGATGTCGTCGAACGCGTCGAAGCCGTCGCTGACCACGGAGAAGCGCGGATCCTCGCGCAGCGCGTCGCGGAACGCGTTCGCCCCGGCGATCGACTGGCCGATCGTCTCCGTCTCGGTCATGAGCGCGTGGCGCGCGATGTCGAGGGAGGCCGTCAGGAGCGCCGAGGAGGAGGTCGATGACGTGGTGGAGACGGCCCGCTCGATGAGCGGCTCGAGGCGGTCCGCGAAGGGGCCGTCGCCGAGGTGCAGCATGGCGGACTGCGTGAGGGATCCGGCGAGCTTGTGCGTGCTCGAGACGACGAGGTCGGCGCCGAGACGGGTGGGCGACTCCGGCAGCTCGGGGTGGAATCCGAAGTGCGGCCCCCAGGCTCCGTCCACGATCAGCGGGGCGCCGTGCGCGTGCGCGACCTCCGCGAGACCGGCGATGTCGGCCACGGATCCGAAATAACTGGGCGAGACGACGTAGACGGCGTTCGCGGGCTGACCGCGGTCGGCCGCGGCGGTCAGGGCGTCGTCGAGGGCGGCGGGGGAGACACCGTGAGCGATCCCGTAGCGGGCATCGACCGAGGGGAGCACGAACGAGGGCGTGAGTCCGGCGGTGAGCACGCCGTCGCTGAAGCTCGAGTGCGCGCTGCGCTGGGAGAGGATGTTCGCGCCGAGGCCGCGCACAGCGAGCGCCGCGATCCGGTTGGCCTGCGAAGCGCCACCGGCGAGGAACCAGGTGCGTCGCGCGCTCCAGGCGTCGGCGGCGAGCTCGAGGGCCCGCGAGAGCGGGGAGTTCTCGCCGAGATCGATGTCGTCGAGGAGCATCGGCACGTCGAGCTGCAGCACGCGCTCGCCGAAGTACTCCGCCAGGCGGGCGCTGATGCCGGCGCCGTTGCCGCTGTGGCCGGGGACCATCAGCTGGATCGGCGATCGGCTCGCGTGGCGCTCGAGCGCGTCGGCGTACGGAGTCTCGCGGTGGCGGGAATCCGCGATCGACGAAGCCGACATCGCAGACGCGGACGGGTCGACGGTGAGCGAGGCGAAGGACGGCATTGGTCCATGGTGCGGAATATCCGGCTCGCACGGAATCCCGGAAAGTCTCCTGGGCCACATATCCTGTATGTGACTCAGCCGCAAGAGAGGCCTGATCCGACATAGGAGGTTGGTTTCAATGCTCGATCTGCGACAGCTGGAAGCACTCCGCGCGGTGCACGCCGAGGGGTCGGTGACCGCCGCCGCGCGACGGCTCGCCTGGGGACAGCCGACCGTCGACTATCACCTCAAGAACCTCGAACGCCTCGTCGGCTCGCCCGTGCTGATCCGCTCGTCGCGCGGCAGCAGGCTGACCCCGGTGGGCACGCTGCTGCTCGAACGGGCGCAGGAGATCCTCACCCTGGGCGAGCGCGCGATCCGGGACGCCAGAGAGCTGACGTCCATGGGGCGGGTGCGTCTGCGCTTCGGGACCTTTCCCACGGCGGGGGCGAAGATCCTGCCGTCGGTCGTTCCCCGGGTCGACGATCTCGGAATCGAAGTCGACGCGATGCTCGAGGAGGTGCCGACCCTCGTGGACCGGATCAATCGCGGAGGACTGGACGCCGCCCTCGTCTATACCGTGCCCGGATACGAGCTGCCGTTCCGGACGCATGTCGCGACTCGGGAGGTGCATCGCGACCCGCTGCTGCTGGCCCTGCCCGCCGGCCATCCGCTCGCGACCCCGAGGCCGATCGACGTGCCGACGCTCCTCACTCTGTGGCAGGAGCGGTGGCTCTTCGCTGCGGCGGGGAACGACCCGATGGACACGATCGTGATCGACGCGTTCGCCGCCCGGGGGCATGCGCTCGACGTCGCGATCCGCACGGACGATTTCCAGGTCATGCTCGGGATGATCGCGGCCCGACTGGCCGTGGGGCTGCTGCCCAGTCTCGCCGTCGGCGGCTCGCATCCCGGGATCGTCCTGCGTCCGATCGAGGATCCGTCCTTCGTGCGCTCCGTTCTCGTGGCGACATCGGCGGAGGGATCGACGCGTGGCCCTTCCACCGCGGTCCGCCAGCTGGTGCTGGCGATCCGGGACGCCTTCAGCGCACTGCCCACTGCGTGACCGTGGGCATGACACGCCCGGCGGCTCGCGGCGGCCCTCTCGATTGGCGCGGCGAGACAGCCATGTTGTAGGCTGAATGAGTTGTCGCGGGAAGCCGCGAACAGCGTCTGGGCCTGTGGCGCAGCTGGTAGCGCACCTGCATGGCATGCAGGGGGTCAGGGGTTCGAGTCCCCTCAGGTCCACCATTGAAAGCCCTCGGTTCGCCGGGGGCTTTCGTCGTCCATCGGATCAGCGGGAGCGAGGGGGCGCGGTACGTGTCGGCGACTGTCGTTGGGGTGCCATCGTGACGGGATCCAGAGCAGAGGGCGCCTATCTGCGCGCGCTCGCGGCGTTCAAGACGCCGACGCTGGATCTGCTCCACGGCCGTTATGCTCCCTTCGTCGTCGCGGCGCTGAGTCAGATGTTCTCCGCCGATCGTCCGACCGTGGCCGTCGCCGACGCGCATGTCGAGGTCGGCGAGATGCTGGACCAGCTGCGTGCGGCGGGCTACGAGGGCGACGACCGACGGCTGCCTTCCACGTCGGGGCGAGAAGTCTGCCGGTACTGGGTCAAGGTCGGCTGGCTCGGTCAGCAGATCGACGGTGACAGCGAGGTCTATCGGCTGACAGCGCACGCCGTGCGCGCGCTGGAGATCGCCGATCTCACGGGCGGCGGCTCTCGCGTCTCCAACTCCCGGGTGCGAACCCTGCTCGAGGCTGTGGAGCGTCTCGCCGGGGACGCGGACGGCGACCCGGCGCGACGCCTCGCGCGGCTGCGTGCCGAGCGAGCGGAGCTCGACGCCCGGATCGTGGCGCTCGAGGACGGTTCGGCGGATCCCGTCCCCGACGATGAGCTGCTCGAAGAGGCCGAGAACGTGCTGCACCTCTCCCGGGGTCTGCCCGCGGACTTCACCCGCGTCGCGGAGTCGATCAAGGCCATGCAGCGCGATGTCATCCGCGATCTGCGCCGCGACGAGCGTCCGACCGGCGAGGTGCTGCGGGAATACCTGCTGCGTGGTCAGCAGGTCATGCAGTCCACGCGCGAGGGACAGGCGTTCGCCGGAGCGCTGCGCCTCATCGGCGATCCTGAGCGGATCGACGCGCTGGCCGATCAGCTGCACGGGCTGCTCGCGCGCCCGTTCGCCCAGCTGCTGGATGTCACCCAGCGAACGGAACTCGACATGATCGGGCGGCGCATGGAACTCGGCGTGCAGGAGGTCCTGACAGCCCAGCGCCGTGCCTCGCACGTCATCGCCGGCCAGGTGCGCACGCATGATCCCGCCCGGGACCGCCAGGTCGACGAACTGCTGCGCGATGTGATCGCCGGCCTGCAGGCGTGGACGCAGACCCGCACCCCTGAGACGCCCGTGGATCCGCTGCGTCGCCTGCCCGTCACGAGCATCGGTCACCTGCGCCAGTCGCTCGGCGACATCCGCCCGCCAGGAGCGCCGGCGGCCCTGGCGACGCAGGGCCAGGAAGTCGAGTTCGTCGATGCCGACACCCGCGCCTGGGGCGGCCCGCACTATACGGAGCTCGAGGAGTACGTCGCCGGGCTCGGCGACCCGTTCGATCTGGGGGAGGCGTTCCAGGCGATCGGCGAGGGTGCCCGCCGCCCGGTCGACCTGCTCGGCCTGCTCGAGATCGCCCACCGCAACGGACTCTCCGACGGGGAAGGCGTATCGATCGTGGAAGCCGTGCGCCCCGACGGCACGGCACGGCGGTTCGCGTTCGGATCCGTGACCGTGCAGGCGAGGAAGGAAGAGCAATCATGACCGATGACCGGACCGGAGCCTCCGGGTTCATCGAGCCCGTCGCGATGGAGGAAGACCTCGCCGAGCTGTTCCCGGGCGACCGCGGAGTACTCGATCCCGAGGTGCGGCGCACTCTCGCGCTGATCCTGCATCGGCGCTTCCTGCTCGCGGACCGCAACCGCACCGAGTGGCGCACTCTTCTGGACCACCAGAGCGTGATCGAATCGCGTCTCAACGACGTCTACATCCGGCTGGTTGTGGACCACGCACGCGGACTCGCTTACAAGCAACAGGTCCGCATCGACGAGCTCGACATCCCGATCCTGCTGCGGGACACGCCCTACACGCGCTCTGAGACCCTCGTGCTCGTGCACCTGCGCACCGTCTACGAGCGCGAGAACGCATCGGGCGAGGCGGCGCCCCGCATCGACATCGAGGACGTGGAGGCGACGGTACTCAGCTACTTCACGGACGCGGACGGCGACATCTCGCGCCGTCAGAAAGCCGTGCGCGACGCGATGCGCAAACTCTCGAACGACGGGATCATCAGCGAGGAGACCACCGGCCGCTTTCGGATCGGACCTCTCGTGGAGGTCGTACTGAGCGCGGAGAAGCTCACCGAGCTGCGCGACTGGCTGCGCGAGACCGCCGCGGCGCGTGTGTCCGGCGCCGAGAGCGTCGCGTTCGACGTCGTCGCGGACGCCGAGGAAGCACTGGAGGACGCCCTCTCATGACGATGATCGACACGCTCTTCGGACTGATCCCCACTGCCTCCCGCGGACAGCAGTGGGTCGCGGAGGATCTGCAGCTCGTGAACTGGGGCGGCTACGACGGCGGACCCCACCGCGTGCGGTTCTCGCCCGCGGCCACGCTGCTCTGCGGCGGATCCGGATCCGGCAAGTCGACGCTCATGGACGCGTACATCGCACTGATGATGCCGCACACCACTCCGTTCAACGGCGCGTCGAACGGCGGTGTCACCGGGCGCCCGCGCGGCGACGAGCAGCGCAACGTGCTCTCCTACGGTCGCGGCAAGCTCGACGAAACGCGCACCGAGGAGGGCACGAAGGTGCAGGTGCTCCGCGGCGACGGGGAGGACACCTGGACCGCGATCGCGATGACGTGGCTCGACCACGACGGCTCGCGCTTCACCGCGGTGCGCGCCTGGTACATCCCGGCCGGCGCACGCGTGCTCGAGGACACGGTGCGCGTGCGCGCCACCACGAACGCCGCGTTCGACCTGGCCGTGCTCGAGCGGGCCGCTGCGCAGCGCCTCACCGATGCCTCCGTGCGCGCCGCAGGCCTGGAGCCGGTGGGCACGGACCGCGAGTTCTCGGCGCGGCTGCACTCGGTGCTGGGCATCGGCGCTGCAGGGTCCGGATCGAATGCGATGAGCCTGCTCGCGCGTATTCAGGCGGGACAGCAGATCACCACGGTCGACGACCTGTACAAGCGACTGGTGCTCGAAGAGCCCGAGACCATGCGCACCGCGGACGCCGTGACGCAGCACTTCGACGAGCTGGAGAGCACGAAGCAGCGGATGCTCGTCGCACGGCAGCAGGTTGCCGCTCTCGAGCCGATCCGCGACCTGCGTCACCGCATCGATGCGGCAGCCGTGCGGATGGCGCTCATCGACGAGGTCGGCGTGTTCGAGGATCCGGACTCGATCGCGTCCCTGTGGCGTGCCGAGCGGCGCATGGACCTGCTCCGCGATGTCGAGGACGAGCTGCGCGATCGCACGCGCACTCTCGATGTGCTCGTGCGCGAGATGCGCGTGCAGGCGGAGGCGGCGGAGGCCGAGCACGACGGACTGCGCGACCTGCTGCGCGAACGGGGCGGTGACAGGCTCGAGACCGCCCAGCGCGAGCTCCGCGGCGTGGAACGTCGCCTCGACGAGGCGCGGACGCTCCGTGCCAGGTTCGACGAGGACGCACGCGCACTCGGCGCCGAGGTGCACGGCCGGACTCAGTTCGAGAAGCTCGTGGCGCGCGCCCGTACGGTGCTCTCCGACGTGGGCGCGAAGGGCCGGGCTCGCGACGCCTGGGCCGATGCACGGCGCGCGCGGGACGCGCTGAAAGCCGAGTTCGTCCAGCGCGAGCGCGCGCTGGACGAGGCCTCGGGGTTCTCGGGAAACATCCCCGGTGACCTGTACCGCTCGCGCGAGCTGCTCGCCGCGGCTGCCGGGCTCGAGCCGCACCAGCTGCCGTTCGTGGGGGAGCTGATCGAGGTCCGCACGGAGTACGAGCCGTGGCGGGAGGCGTTCAATCTGGCCCTCGGAGGCTTCGCGACCACGGTGCTCCTCGACGTCGCCGACCTCGACCGGTTCCGCACCGCGATCGACGGCGTGCGCACACCGCGCCGGCTCACCTACCACGGCGTGCATACAGGCCTCCGCGCGAGCGGCGGGGGAGCGGACGACCGGCTGCCGGGCCGGCTCGATTACGCCGACACCCCGTTCACGGGCTGGCTGCAGGTGCGGCTCGCCGAGCGGTTCGGCTTCGTGTGCGTGCCCACCGCGGCAGATCTCGTACAGCATGAGCAGGCGCTCACCATCGCCGGCCAGATCTCCCGCGGCGATCAGGGTGCGCATGGCGGCCATGGCCGCACGAACGTGCTCGGATTCTCCAACCGCACGCGGCTGCGCGAACTGGAACACACGGTGAGCGAGCTGCGGCCGGCCCTCGATCGCGCCGAGGAGGCGGTCGCCGCGGCCGAGGCGGCACTGGACGGGTTCGATGCTGAGCGCGCTGCCTTCGCGCGCGTCGTGGACGTCATCTGGGATCGGGTCGATGTCGACGCACTGGTCGCCGAGCAGGAGCGCTGGCGCGGCGTGGAGGCCGAGGTCGCCGAGAAGAACCCGGACATCGCCGGGATCGGTGCGCAGATCGAGAAGGCCAAGCGGCTTGCCGGGCAGCTGCGGGAGGAGATCGGCGCAACCGTCGCGGAACGTCAGCACGTCGAGCAGCGCTGGGGGGAGATCACCGACGATGTGGATGCCGGGCAGACCCTCATCGAGGCGGCGGCCGGATCCGGTCGTGCGGTCGACGCCGAGCAGGCGCAGTATCTCGATGCCCGTTTCGCCACGCCCGCATCGGCCAAGGCGGCCCCGTCGGTGCTGCTGGAGCGTTTCGACGGCGCCCTGCAGACCGCCGGCGCGCGGCTGACCGAGGACCGCACGGCGGCGTTCGAGGCCCATCACGAGCAGCGCGAGGCCATGCGCCGCCTGATGACCGGCTTCCTGGAGCGCTGGGAGAACCCGAACCTGCTCGCGGATCCGGATCTGTATGTCGACGACTTCGAGAGCATCCTCACCGCCCTCGAGACAAGCGGTCTGCATCAGCTCGAGAGCGAGTGGCGGGACAGCCTGGTGCACCTGTCCGGCAACGACCTGACGAACCTCGACTCCACGCTCGGACGGGCGCTGCGGGAGATCCGCGAGCGGATCGAGCCGATCAACCGGATCATGCAGGACCTGCCGTTCTACGACGATCACCACCGCCTGCAGATCACCACCCGCGAGAGTCAGTCCGAAGCGCGAAAGCGCTTCCGTCGTGATCTGCGCGAAGTGCGCGGGCTCATCGAAGCAGCCTCGACCGATCAGGAGCGAGAACACGCCTATCGCCGGATGTCTCGGCTCATCGGGCACCTGCGGCGCTCGGCGCCAGATTTCGCCGATCTCATCGACGTGCGCAATCACGTGCGCGTGAGCGCCGAGCGGGTCACCGCCGACACCAAGGCGCATGTCGCGCTCTACGACCACATCGGCGAGAAGTCGGGTGGCGAGTCGCAGGAGCTCATCGCGTTCATCGTCGGCGCAGCTCTGCGGTATCAGCTCGGGGATGCCGGGGCTGAACGCCCGCGGTACGCCCCGGTGTTCATGGACGAGGCCCTCATCAAGGCGGACGCGCACTTCACCAAGCGCGCGATCGGCGCGTGGCGTGGGCTCGGGTTCCAGCTGGTCATCGGGGCACCGAACGACAAGTACAGCGCGATCGAGCCGCACGTCGACGTCGAATACGACATCCTGAAGGACACCCAGGGCCGCTCCTGGGCGAAGCTCAAGGTCGCGATGCCGGAGGTTCGCTGAGCGACCGGCGCGTCGGCTCGATGGCGGCGCCCACGAGAGGGAGCGCCGTCACCAGTCGCTGCGGTCCTGCACGGCACGCAGGTCGCGCAGCGCGCGCGCGTCCTCGCGGGTGGGAGTCGCGCCGCGGCGCAGGACCGCGCGGGGCAGCCACGCGGGCAGGGCCAGGCGCACACGACGGCGTGACGACGGTGTGATCGGTGCGGTTCCCGCGTCGCGGCGCGTCAAGGCGTCCGTGCGGGGTCGCGGGATCCGGAGAGTAGTGGGGGTTGCGCTGGTCTCGGTCATGGCTCTAAAGCTATGACCGCCCGAATCCTGCCACCAGATGGCGGAAAGACTTTTGCCATAAAGATCCAGCCAGTACAATCGCCCCATGCTGCACAGTGTCACTCTCCCCGTGATCGAAGGCCTCGCCGTGTTCGAGTTCGGCCTCCTCACCGAGGTGTTCGGGCTCGACCGCAGCGTCTATTCGGACGTGCCGGCCTTCGACTTCCGCGTGTGCGGGCTCGAGGCCGGGCGGCCCGTGAGCACGCAGGTGGGCGCCCAGGTCATCCCGGAACACGGACTCGAGGCGATGGAGCACGCGGACGTGATCGCGGTGCCCGCGGTCCGGGTGCGCCCGGAGGAGGAGTATCCGGTCGAACTGCTCGACGCGCTCCGCCGGGCGTCGGCTCGCGGCGCCATCCTGCTGAGCGCGTGCTCCGGGGCTTTCCTGCTCGGTGCCGCGGGGCTGCTCGACGGGCGGCCGTGCACCACGCACTGGCGGTATGCGGAGGAGCTGCAGCGTCGCCATCCCAGTGCCCGTGTCGATCCCGATGTGCTCTTCGTGGATGACGGCGATCTGATCACGAGCGCGGGCACTGCGGCGGGCATCGACGCGAGCCTGCACCTGGTGCGACGCGAGCTCGGCAGCGGGATCGCGAACGTGATCGCCCGCAACATGGTCGTGCCGCCGCAGCGCGACGGCGGGCAGCGGCAGTACATCAGCCGGCCGGTGCCGGAAGCGGAGTGCGATGCGCTGGTCGACGTCCTCGCCTTCATGAACGCCCGGCTCGCCGAGCAGCACTCTGTGGCGTCGCTCGCACAGCGCGCCCACATGTCCACCCGCACGTTCGCGCGGAGGTTCGTGGCAGAGACCGGCGTCACGCCCATGCAGTGGCTGATCTCTCAGCGCGTGCTGCACGCCCGGCTGGTCCTGGAGACGAGCGATGCGTCGATCGAGGAGATCGCCGCGAGCTGCGGGTTCGGCAGCGCGACGCTGTTCCGGCATCACTTCACGCGTGAGGTCGGGATCGCGCCGACGGCCTACCGCCGCACCTTCGCCTGCGATGCGCCCGATGCCGATGCCGATGCCGAGGCCGCTGGTGAGCGAGCCGGACGCGAATTGCTGTCCCTCGGCTAGAGTCGGCCCGCTGGTCCCGCCGGACAGCCGGCACGTCAACAGAGCGAGCCTGAGCGCGCCACGCGCACGAGCACCAAGACGAGGATCCGGCGACGGGATGACAGACTGAAGTCGGTCCGCACGTCTTCGGGAGGAACCCATGCACGAGGTTCGCAGCGATGCGGAGCTGCTTCGTGCCGTGCGGGACGGCGACGGCGGCGCTTACGAGGTGCTGTGGCAGCGGCATTTCGACGCGGCTCTGCGCTACGCCGGGCACCTGTATCCGTCCCGGGCGGAGGACCTCGTGTCGGAGTCCTTCCTCGCGATCTACCAGCAGGTGCGAACCAGCCAGAAGGGACCGGAGTTCGCGTTCCGGCTGTACCTGCGGTCGGTGATCCGCAACACGTCCATCCGGTGGCGCAGAGACGCCGCTCGCGTGCTCGACGCGGAGGACCTCGACGAGGCGGACCCGCGGGATGGTCTCCGCCACGTCGAGCGCGAGTCCGACTCCGCGGAAGTGCTCGCCGCGTTCGGCGCGCTTCCTGATCGCTGGCAGCGCGTGCTCTGGCTCTCCGAGGTCGACCAGGCGCGCCGCCCCGAGATCGCCCGCGCGCTGGGGATCAAACCGAACGCGGTGTCTGCGCTGCAGCGTCGCGCCCGCGCGGGGATGAAGCACCAATGGCTGCTGCAGCAGGTTCCGGTGTCGCTGCGCGGCGATCACGCGCACGTCGCACGGCTGCTCCCTCGGCACCTGGCGCAGCCTCGGAACGCGGCCCTCGCTGCGGAGGTCGCCGCGCACCTGATCACCTGCGTGCTCTGCGAAGACCTGCTCGTCGGCATGCGCTCGTCCGTCGCGCGAGCGCAGGGCGGGGCGCTGGCCGCAGTCCTGGTGGGTGCAGCCGGCGCCGGACTGCCGATCACCGCGTCGCTCAGCGGCGGGACGGCCGCCGCGGCCGCCACCACGACGGCCGCCGGGGCGGGCCTGCTCGCATGGATCTTCGGCGGGGGCGTCAGCGCGGCCACCGTCGGGAGCCTCGTGCTGACGGCGCTCGTCACTGCGGCGCCACCGGTCGCACCGCCGGTCGACGCCCAGAGCAGTCCCGCGCCCGCGCTCACGGTCTCGCCTGCACCACCCGCGCCTGCGCAGGCGATGCGCGCCGTCCCCGCCGTCGACACGCCCCCGGCTTCCGTCGACGTCCCGCAGGAACCCGCACTGGTACGAGCACCGGGTCCGGCCCTCGCACCGTCTCCAGTCCCCGTACCGGTGACGCCGCCTGCAGCTGTGGCGCCGAGCCCCCCGATCGCGGAGCTGCCGGGCGCGGGGGTGCGGGTCGCCGGGACGGTGTCCGCCGAGGTGGCGCCGACGACGGTCGCGGCCGCCTGCGCCGTGGAGTTCTCGTCCGGAACGGACGAACCCGCCGTGACTGCGACGGCCGAGCCGGCCGCCGCAGCCGACATGTCCGCCGCGTTCGACGCGACTGCGACGACGGACGTGGCCACGACGTCCGACGCGACTGCCCCCACTGCGACGACCGCTGCGGTCGGGGTGGGCATCGTCGTGCTGCCGATCAGCGCGGGTGGTGGCGAGTTCTCGGCAACGGCAACGGCAACGGCAACGGCGTCGGCATCGGCGGACGCCTGGAGCGGGCTCTCGCTCGGACTGAGCGTGGTGCTTCCCTAGGCGCGGACCGAGCCGATCGCCCTGCGAGCCATCGTGTGGGGATGCTCGGCGGCGCGAGGGCCGCTCCTCGTGCAGGACGGCATCGGACTCGCTGCCGCAGCCTCGGCCATGTCGTCGGCAGCCGCGGCCGCCATGATGACGGCCAGATCCCACGCAGCGCCGAGTCGCACCGGCCTCTGGTCGATCGTCCGCTCGACCGGTTCGACCGATCCACCCGGTTCGACCGATCCATCCGGTTCGGGCTCGGATCCGTCAGCCGGCATCTCGGGGTTGCGCATTTCATCCTCCCTCGTGGTCGGCCCGTGGGAGCCCACCTTCGGGCCCGAACGGGCCATCGACCAAGAGAGTCCGTCGCGCGCGGAAAGTGACGCGTCCCGGCGAGGATCCCGGTGAAGTCGGAGGATCGGCGCAGGGAACAGCGGAAGCGCTCGGGACGTTGCACACGCCGTGGACATCCTCGACAGCATCGTGATCGGCGCCGGTCAGGCCGGCCTGTCGAGCTCCTACCACCTGCGTCGGCTCGGCATCGAGCACGTGGTCCTGGACGCGGACGAGGCGGCGGGCGGGGCCTGGCAGCACCGCTGGGACGCTCTCACGATGCAGGACGTGCACGGCGTGGCCGAGCTTCCCGGATCCGTTCCGCCTCCGCGCACGAGCGAGCAGGCGAACCTCGCAGTGCCGTCGTACTTCGCCGCGTACGAGCGCGCCCATGATCTGCCGGTGATCCGGCCGGTGCACGTCGAGCGCGTGACGGACGAGGACGGGATCCTCGTGGTGCACGCCGGCGACCGCGCCTGGTGCTCGCGCACCCTCGTCAACGCCACAGGCACCTGGACGCAGCCGTTCCTGCCGCACTACCCGGGCATGGAGACGTTCCTCGGCGAGCAGTTGCACACCGTCGACTACCCGGGGCCGGAGCATTTCCGCGGAAAGCGGGTACTCGTGGTCGGAGGCGGAGCCTCGGCCGTGCAGTTCCTGGGGGCCCTCGCCCCGATCACCGACGTGCTGTGGGCCACACGTCGCCCTCCGGTGTGGCGCACCGACGACTTCACTCCCGAGGCGGGAGCTGCCGCGGTGGCGCTCGTCGAGCAGCGTGTCGCGCAGGGGCTGGCTCCGCAGAGCGTGGTCAGCGTGACCGGCCTCATGCTGCGACCGCAGGAGCAGGCGGCGGCGCGGCTCGGCGTCTACGACGCGCGCCGGCCCATGTTCGAGCGCGTGGAGCCGGACGGCGTGCGCTGGGCGGACGGTTCGTTCGAACCCGTGGACGTGATCCTGTGGGCCACCGGCTTCCGGCCCGCGATCGGCCACCTCGCCCCGCTGCATCTGCGCAGCGAGCGCGGCGGTATTCAGCTCGATCGCAACGGGCGGGGCACGACAGCGGTGAAGGACCCGCGGATCCAGCTCGTGGGTTACGGACCCTCCGCCAGCACCATCGGCGCGAACCGCGCGGGCCGGACCGCGGCACGAGGCGTGCAGCGGTATCTCGCGCGAGCGCGAGCGGAGCAGGTCCCGGTTCCCTGACGCGTCGCGGATCTGGGAACGGGATCTCGTATCTCGGATCCGCTCGGTGGTCGCGAATTGCGGCATAGAACCCGGCAGAACCGCACTTTACGACCAGTGAGCCTCAAGGGAGCGACCAGTGAGCCTCGAGGCGATCAGCGGATGATGCGGATCGAACCGGTCATGGTGGTCGCCGAGACGGGGCGCGTGATGCGCAGCAGATCGGCGAGCAGCGCGCCGACCTTGGTCCCGATGCACAGGCTGATGAAGATCATCGGCGCGGCGGCGAGCGCCGCGGCATCGAACGACGCGAGGGCCACGAGCCCGACCGTGCCCGGGACCAGCAGCAGGAACGCCGGCTGGAACGACACCGTCGCGGGAACCGCCAGCGTCACCCGCTCCAGCACGCGCGCGGCGAGGAACAGCAGCCCGGCGGTGATCCCCGTGGCGATCGTGCTTCCCGTGAACGGGCTCAGCAGCATGAGCGCCGCGTAGGTGCAGATCATCACGATCACGGTGGCGATCGTGAGGCGGAATCCGGATCCGAAGCTCAGCCCGATCCCGATCGCGAGCACCACCACGCCGACCCAGCTCCAGGCGAGCGGTGGGACGGCCTCCCAGCCTCCGTGCCCGGTGACCAGCGACGTCTCGCCGACGAGGGCGGCGGAGCGCGGGTCCACCCTGAGCCCGGTCGCCGCGGCGCCCGTGAAGATCCCTGCGGCCATGAACGTGAGCATGATCAGGCCGTACACCAGGCGGGATGCCCCGGTGACGATGTCGGCTGCGGTGAGCTCCAGCAGCGCGTTCGTGATGAGAGCGCCGGGCACGAGCAGGGCCACCGGCGCGCACACCGCGAACAGCGGCACCGCGCCGAAGTCGAGCCGATCGGCGACCACGCCGACGACGAGGGTGGAGATGAGCGAGGCGACGAAGGGCACCACGGCCGCCGCCGCCCGGATGCGCTCCGTCGCCATCACGATCGCCGCGACCAGCCCGCCGACGAGCAGGGCCAGCACGACCGCCCACCACGGGCAGCGGAACAGCACGGCGAGCCCCGCCGCCAGCAGCCCACCGCCGAGCGTCGTCTGCAGCACAGGGTGGCGGCGTTCCAGGCCGCGGATGTGCGCGATGTGCGCCGGCACCTGGTCCAGCGTGACGCGACCCGCCTCCAGCCGCCGCGCGAGGCGTGAGGCGTGCGCAGTCTGACGGAACGTCAGCACGGGTCCTCCGCCGGCTGAGATCGTCGTGGCCCCCGGAACTCCGGGGCGACTGACGAAGACATGCTCGGGGAGGACGGCGAATGCCAGGTCGGTACCGGGTGCGGTCGCGTCGCGGGCGCGTTCGAGCGTGCCGCGCACATCGGTCACGGACACGCCGGTGTCCAGCAGCAGCGCGCCGAGATCGCCGAGTGCGACGTCGGGGGAGATCGGGTCGGACATCACCTGAAATCGTAGGACCTGCGCCGCCCGCACGACGAAGGCGCTCAGAGGGGCCGCCTAGTCTGGAGGCATGCGGTTGTCCTCGACCCGAGCCCACGAGCCGCACCCGGCCCGCCGACGCGGGGGTGTCGTGCTCCTGCTGCTCTCGACGCTGCTCGCCGGCGTGGCGTGCGCGCCCGGTGGCTCCTCGCACCGGCCCGCCGCCCCGACCACCTCGGCCGCGCCGGCCGCGACTCCCGCACCGTCGTCCTCGGCTGACAATCGATCCCGAGCCCAGGAGATCCTGAGCCTGATGGATCTCGCTCAGCAGGCGGCCTGTCTGGTGATGGGGAACGTGCCGGGCACGGATCCGGCTCCGATGCGAGCGATGATGGGCGGCGGCTTCGGCGGGTTCATCCTGATGGGCTCCAACATGCCCGCCACTCCCGACGAGCTGCACGCGATGACCGCGGCGCTCACGGTCGATCCGGGGCTGCCGCCATTGATCGCCACGGACGAGGAGGGCGGCGACGTCGTGCGGCTGCCCTGGGACGACCAGCCGGGCGCGGACGTTCTCAAGGCGCAACCTGCGGACGCCACCAGGGTCGCGTTCGGCCAGCGCGGGACGCTGCTTGCGCAATCGGGGGTGACGGTCAACTTCGGCGTGGTCGCGGATGTTGCGCAGTCGCCGGAGTCGTTCATCTACGCCCGTTCGTTCGGGACGGACCCGGCCGCGGCCGCCGAACGGGTCGACGCCGCCGTGCGCGGGCAGGCGCCCTGGGTCTCGGCCACGCTCAAGCACTTCCCCGGGCACGGCGCCGCCGAAGGGGACTCGCACCACATGATCCCGAGCACCGGGATGGACCTGGCGACGTGGCGGGCACAGGTCGCGCCGCCGTTCCTCTCCGGAATCAGGGCGGGTGCGCCGATCGTCATGATGGGGCATCTCGCGTACACCGCCGTCGATGCACAGCCCGCGTCCCTGTCGCCACGCTGGCATCAGATCCTGCGCGATGACCTCGGCTTCCGGGGTGTCATCGTCACCGACGACCTCGACATGCTGGTCGACTCCGGTGAGCCCGCCTATGCCGATGAGGTGGCCGACGCCGTGCAGTCGGTCGCGGCCGGGAGCGATCTCGTGCTGGCGCTCGACGGCGCGGGGCCGGACACCGCGCAGAAGATCGCAGACGGGCTGGTTGCGGCCGTGCGCAGCGGGGCCCTCCCCGCCGAGCGCCTCAGCGAGGCCGCCTCCCGGGTGGTCGCCCTCCGGCTCGACATCGCGGATCGCAGCAGGGGGCGTTGAGCGACGGCACGCCGGTGCCGAGCGCACCTCGTTCACTGGTCGCAGATTGCGGCTCAGCGTCGCGGAGAACGACAATTCGCGACAAGTGAGCAGGGGAGAACCGAGGGAGCATTCTTGCGGGGGTGCGGGTGAAGGAGCTGAGCGGGAAGGCGTCAGCCCAGCCAGGCCTCGAGGATCCGTGCGCGCAGAGTGTTGCCGCGCTCGGCGAACTCGCGCTGCCGGCGCACGTACTCGGCCTTGCCCTCCGCCGTCTCGATCCGCACCGGCTCGACGCCCCAGTCGCTCAGGTCGTACGGGGCGGCCTCCATGTCCAGGATCCGGATGTCGCGGGACAGCTCGAACGCGTCCAGCAGGATCTCGCCCTCCACGAGCGGTCCGAGCTTCATGGCCCACTTGTAGACGTCCATGCCCGCATGAAGGCATCCGGGCTGCTCGAGGAGCGGCTGTGTCTCGCGGGTCGGGGCGAGCCGGTTGCGCGGCACCGCCTCCGGCGTGAAGAACCGGTACGCGTCGATGTGCGTGCAGCGCAGTTCGCCCTGCTCCACAACCGCATCGGTGCCGGCCTGGCCCAGACGCAGCGGCACCTCATGCCGGTGCTCCGGCGTGCGATAGACCATTGCCCATTCGTGCAGGCCGAAGCAGCCGAACTGGCCGGCACGGGCGGCGGTACGCGCGAGCATCGCGTGCACGAGACGCGCGAGCTCAGGCTTCTCCGCGGCGAAGGCCGCCGCGTCGGGCATGACCGCAGATCCGGGAACCGCCGCCGGTGCGGGGGAGTACCAGCGCCACTGCGCACGCTCGGAGGCATCCTCCAGCACGACGCCCGCCCCGGGGTGCCACCGGCGCAGCTGTCCCGGTTTGTAGCCGTAATACGTGAACAGGAAGTCGTGGACCGGGTGCTTCTCGCGGCGCGCCTGGCGGGCGCGGTGCTCCGCCGTCAGCGCGTCGGCGCGCTCGGCATGGGCATCTGCGCGGGCGGACCAGGTCCCGCGGTCGAGACGGGCGCGCACGACCGTGGCGGCGATCGCGCTCTCCGAAGTCGGGGGAGCCGAAGTCGGGGGAGCAAGGGCCGGTGTCCCGGCGGCGCGGCTCATGACTCGGAATGCACGACGCCGACGTCGATGAGCTCGTCGAGGATCCCGGCGCCGTCCTCCGCGCTCACCCAGGGGGCGAGGTCCTCGTCGCGCGCCTCGGCATCGGCCGCGTCACCGTCGGCGCGAGCCGCGGCGCGGCGGCCGGCGAGCACGCCTTCGGCCGGAAGCAGCCGACGGATCGCGACCGCGGCGACGTTCTCGGGGTGCTCGACGAGGAACTGGCCGTAGATGGCCTCGTCGTGCTGTCCGTCGTCGCCGATCAGCAGCCACCGCATGTGCGGGAACTCGTCGGCGAGTCGTCCGAGGTTCTGCAGCTTGTGCTCGCGCCCGCTGCGGAACCAGCGCTCGTGGGTGGGGCCCCAGTCGGTGAGCAGCATGGATCCAGCCGGGAACAGGTGCCGCGAGAGGAACCGATTCAGCGTCGGCGCGACGTTCCAGGCGCCCGTGGAGAGGTAGATCATCGGCGACCCCGGGTTGTCCCGCATGAGCCGCTCGAGCAGCACCGCCATTCCGGGGACCGGGGTGCGGGCGTGCTCGTCGACCACGAAGGAGTTCCACGCCGCGATCAACGGACGCGGCAGAGCGGTCACCATGACCGTGTCGTCGACATCGGAGACCACGCCGAAGCGCACGTCCTCTGCGACGACGAAGATCCGCGCGGGGGTCGCTTCCTGCCCTTCGACCGACATCGTCACCTGCTGCCACCCGCTGGGCAGGTCGGCCTCGATCCGGCAGTCGATGACCCCGCCGCGATCGGCCGCGACCTCGTGCGTGCGTCCCGCCACGGTGATCGTGACAGTGGCGAAGCTCACCGGGATGCCCACGAAGCTGCGCCAGCCGCGCACGCTCGCGTCCTTGCCCCGCCCACGCGTCTTCGGCAGGATCAGTACGCGGCCGACTACCCGGATCCAGCCGGGTCCGCCGTAGCCCGGGAACGGCACCACCGTGGCGGTGCGGCCCCGTCTGCGGGCGCGCCGTTCACGCCACGCGTGGAAGCGGTGCTCCAGGCGGGCGAACCAGTGGATCCGCTCCGGTCGTGATGAGGGCGAGGGCATAGCGCGTCTAGTCTTTCACGTCCGCACCCCGATGCAGGCTCCGGGCGTGGAACGCCGCCCCTCACCGGCTGGGATAACCTGGAGGTTGCCCTGTTCGGGGCGCTCTTTTCCCTGCCGCAGAGAATGGTCGTCGCGTTGTCTGAGAACCCGTCCCACACCGCATCCCCGTCGAAGGAAGACGAGTCGCTGTCGGTGCACGCGCTTCAGGCCAAATGGCAGAAGTACTGGGCGGAGAACGAGACCTTCCAGGCCGGCGGGGCTGAGGACGTGCGCCCGCGCAAGTACGTGCTGGCGATGTTCCCGTATCCCTCGGGCGACCTGCACATGGGCCACGCCGAGAACTACCTCTACTCCGACATCGTGGCGCGATTCTGGCGGCACCGCGGGCACAACGTCCTCAACCCGATCGGCTGGGACTCGTTCGGCCTGCCGGCCGAGAACGCCGCGATCCGTCGCGGAGCGGATCCGCGCGAGTGGACGTACCAGAACATCGCGCAGCAGAAGGCGGGCTTCCAGGCCTACGGGGTCTCGTTCGACTGGAGCCGTGTGCTGCACACCTCCGACGAGGAGTACTACCGCTGGAACCAGTGGCTGTTCCTGAAGCTCTACGAGCGGGGCCTGGCCTACCGCAAGAAGAGTCCGGTGAACTGGTGCCCGAACGACCAGACGGTGCTCGCGAACGAGCAGGTCGTCGACGGGCGCTGCGAGCGGTGCGGTGCGGAGGTCGTGAAGAAGAACCTCACGCAGTGGTACTTCAAGATCACCGACTACGCCGATCGTCTGCTCGACGACCTGAACCAGCTCGAGGGCTTCTGGCCGCACAAGGTGCTGCAGATGCAGCGCAACTGGATCGGCCGCTCCGTGGGCGCCGACGTCGACTTCGCGATCGAGGGGCGCGAGGGCGTCGTCACCGTGTTCTCCACGCGTCCTGACACCCTGCACGGCGCCACCTTCATGGTCGTCGCGCCCGACTCGGACCTGGCCGCGGAGCTGGCCGCCGGGTCGTCGGCGGAGGTGCAGAAGCGCTTCTCCGAGTACCTCGCGCAGGTGCAGAAGACCAGCGAGATCGACCGGCAGGCGACCGACCGGCCGAAGACCGGCGTGTTCCTCGACCGCTTCGCGATCAACCCCGTGAACGGCGAGCGGCTGCCGATCTGGGCCGCCGACTACGTGCTGGCCGACTACGGACACGGCGCGGTCATGGCTGTGCCCGCGCACGATCAGCGCGACCTCGACTTCGCCCGCGCCTTCGATCTGCCGGTGCGGGTCGTGGTCGACACGACCGCCCCGATCACCGGCGCGCTGCCCGTGATCGAGGTGGACGAGGACGGCGTGCCGATCGAGCCGCTGGAGTCGCTGGACGACCAGCACCCGGCGAAGACCGGCATCGCCCTGACCGGCGACGGCCGCATGATCAATTCCGGCGAGCTGAACGGCCTGTCCAAGCGCAACGCGATCGCCCGTGCGATCGAGCAGCTGGAGGCGGCGGGTCGAGGCCGCGCCGCCAAGAACTACCGCCTCCGCGACTGGCTGATCTCGCGTCAGCGGTTCTGGGGCACTCCGATCCCGATGCTGCACACGCAGGACGGCGAGATCGTGCCCGTGCCCGAGGAGCAGCTGCCGGTGCGCCTGCCCAGCGTCGAGGGGCTGGATCTGTCGCCGAAGGGATCCTCCCCGCTCGGAGCCGCGACCAGCTGGGTGCAGACGACCGTGCCCGGCACCGGGGAGCCGGCGCTGCGCGACCCGGACACCATGGACACCTTCGTGGACAGCTCCTGGTACTACCTGCGGTTCCTGTCGCCGCAGAGCGACACGGTCGCGTTCGACGTGGACGAGGCGCGCCGCTGGGCGCCCATCGACTCCTACGTCGGCGGCGTCGAGCACGCGATCCTGCACCTGCTGTACGCACGCTTCATCACCAAGGTCCTCTTCGACATGGGCCTGATCGACTTCACCGAGCCGTTCTCGAGCCTCATCAACCAGGGCATGGTGATCCTGGACGGCGCGAAGATGTCGAAGAGCAAGGGCAACCTGGTGCTCTTCCAGGAGGAGCTCGACGCCTACGGCGCCGACGCGCTGCGTGTGGCCCTGGCCTTCGCAGGGCCCGTGGAGGACGACAAGGACTGGAAGGACGTCTCGACCACCGGCGCCCAGAAGTTCCTGGCCCGCGCGCTGCGTGCGGCGCACGATGTCGCGAGCCCGGTCGATGTCGTCTTCGCCGGCGGCGATGCGGCGCTGCGCCGCGCCACCCACCATCTGCTGGCCGATGCGCCGGCGCTCGTGGAGCAGACCAAGTTCAACGTGCTGGTCGCACGCCTGATGGAGCTGGTGAACGCGGTCCGCAAGACGATCGACACCGGAGCCGGTCCCGCCGACCCCGCCGTGCGCGAGGCCGCCGAGACCGTCGCCGTCATGCTCGATCTGGTCGCTCCGCACACGGCCGAGGAGATGTGGGAGATCCTCGGGCACGAGCCGTCCGTGGGCCTCGTCACCTGGCGTCAGGCCGACCCGGTGCTGCTCGTCGAGGACACCGCCACCTGCGCCGTGCAGGTCAACGGCAAGGTCCGTGCGACGCTCGAGGTGCCGGCCAAGATCGGCGACGCGGACCTCGAGACGCTGGCCCGCGCCGACGAGAAGGTGCAGCGCGCCCTGGACGGCAAGGAGATCGTGCGGGTCATCGTGCGGGCGCCGAAGATCGTGAACTTCGCCGTCAAGGGCTGAGATCCATTGCGCTCCGGGGGGAAGGGAGCGCGCGCCCTCAGGGTGATGCGGCGCGTGCTCGGCACGGTGGCTCTGGTCGCTGTGCTCGCCGGTGCGGGCCTGCTGCTGGCGTGGCAGCTGCCGCGACCGGTGAGCGACACCAGCGCGATCGGCGTGCTCTGGCACCAGCACGACGCTGAGCTCGGCGCTGCATGGAACCGCGAGACGTGCACAGGCGGAGTGTGCCGGCAGGATTTCCGTGCGGGCACGATCTACGCGGCCGCGAACGGCTCTGCGCATGTCGTGCGTGCGAACGCGGTCGGCGGGGCCTTCGACGAGTTCGGCGGCATGGCGTCGCTCGGCCTGCCGATCGCGGAGCAGAGCGGATCCGCCGACCGGCCGTGGCAGGCTTTCCAGCGGGCGGGGATCTTCGCGGACGGCGATGGCGATCCGATCCTGGTGCGCGGCGCGTTGTGGCGGTCGTGGTTGCGCTACTCGCAGGAACGCGGCGGACTCGGCTTCCCGAAGGGCGCCGAGCACGCGGATCGGCGGGGCACCGTCGTGCAGGAGTTCGTGAACGGCACGATCTATGTGCGCGACGGCAAGGCGGTGCCTACCGTCTCGGACATCGCAGAGGCCCATCGTCGCGCAGCGGGGGCCTTCGGACCGCTCGGGTACCCGAAGGGCATCCAGCGAGCGGTCGGCGATCGCCTGGTGCAGGAGTTCGACGGCGGCGAAGTGTGGTGGTCCGGCGGCACCGGGGCGGCATCGGTGCAGCCGCCGTTCCTCGCGGCGTACCACGATCGCGGCGGAGCGGGCGGCGCGCTCGGCCTGCCGACGGCCGAGGCGTCGAAGCTCGCGGGCGGCGCCATGCAGTCGTTCCAGGGCGGCGCCCTGTACCGCTCGGACAGCGATGGGGCGATCCTCGCGACCACGGCGGGCGACATCCAGAACCGGTACGAGGAGCTGGGCGGCCCCACGGGCGAGCTCGGCCTGCCGGCGGGAGAGAAGGTCGACGTCACGGGCGGTCGCTATCAGGCCTTCGCCGGTGGCGTGCTGCTGTGGCATGAGGGCGTCGGGGTATTCCGTCTCGATGCGGAGGACTTCGCGATCTGGGCGGCGGATCCGGCCCGTTTCGGCTGGCCGATCAAGGACTCCTGGACGGATGACCGCGGCGCGCATCAGGACTGGGAGAAGGCGCAGACGGTGCTGCGGGCGGGCCGTCTTCTCACCGTCCCTGGGACGCCGGTCGACGGATCCACGGCCGTGCTCATCTGCGACTCCCAATGCTCGGGCGACTCATGGATCGACCAGGGGGCGCGGGGCGCAGGCTTCTCGAACATCGCGAAGTTCGGGTATCCGGGATCCGGATACCTGGCTCCGATCGGGGGCAGTACGGCGGGGGTCGTGGAGAGCGTGGCCCGCAACCGCGTGCTGCTGCCCGAAGGGGACCCGGGGGTGGTGATCGTCACCCTGGGCGGCAACGACACCGCGCAGAAGCGCCCCACGGCAGAGGTCACCGCTGCGGAGGGCCAGCTGATCGGCCTGCTGCGGCAGGCGTACCCGAACACTCCGATCGTCGTGAACGGCGTGATGAGTCGCAGTGACGCGGCGCACGCGGCACGACGGGCGATGGATGCGGCGGTCACCGAGGAAGCGCGGACCCAGGGCGTCTCGGCGATCTCGGTCGCGGGCTGGGTCAGTGACTACTCGGCGCCGCAGGCGGACGCGGTGCACCTGACACCCGTGGGGCATGCGAAGATCGCGCCGCACTACGCGGAGGCCCTGCGCGCGGTGCTCGGGCGCTGACCGACTGCGGGTCAGATCCGCTCGAGCGGGTTGTCGGCGAGCTTGCCCAGCAGCCCGCCGTCGACGAGGCGGCGCGCGTGGCTGTGCGGCTTGCGCGCCGACTGCTGCTGCACGCAGTCGCCGAACTCCGCGGCGAGGCTGAGTCGGGGGTAGGCGGCGAGCACCTCGCGGCGGAACTCGAGGGGGATCTCCTCGTCGCGGCGCCCAGAGATGTCGAGGCCGGTCGAGGTCTCCAACAGGTACCCCTCGACGTCGTCGGCCGGATCCACGGACGGCCAGTTGTGTCGCACGATGATCTCGTTGACGCGGCGCTGACGGCCGGCGGACCATCCGGCGCCCGCCGTCAACGCCTCGCCGACGAAGCCGCCCGCCTCCTCATAGCCGAGGACGTGATTGTCGTACGCAGGAGCGAGTCCGATGTCGTGCAGCACGGCGCCCGTGTAGAGCAGCTCGTGGTCGATGCCGCGGTGCCCCTCCACGAGCGCGAACGCCTCCGCCCACAACCAGCTGCGCAGCACGTGGTTGACCAGCGCGGGGGACTGGAACCGCGTGACGATCTCGCGCGCTCCGCGAGCTGCGGCGGTGTCGGGCGGGAGGAAGTCGTGCAGGCGCATGGCGGCTCCGGGTCGTTCGGACGGTGGGATCAGCGTATCGGTCGGGGCGGCTCGAGGTCGCCGCGTTGCGGTCGTCCTTGTCCTCCACAGCGTCGGGGCGCCCCGGGTTGTGCACGGATTGCGCGGACCCGGATCTGCGCGTCCGCCTGTGCGCCTAGCGTCGGCGTGTGAGCGAGCACGTGGAGTCTGAGGGCGTCGCGCCGACGGTCGTCGTGCGTGCGCCCCGACGGCTCCGCCTCGGACTCGGCGCGGCCGTGGTGGTGGCGCTCGTCGCCGTCTCCGTCACCGTCGGCATCGGCCTGCTGAGCCGGTCCACGGCGCCGGAGAGCATCTCCCTGATGCCGGAGCCCAGCGCGAGCGGATCCGTGATCTCCGCCGGCTCGGTCTACGTGCACGTGCTGGGCGAGGTGGCGAAGCCGGGGCTGTACGTGCTCGACGACGGCGCGAGGGTCGCCGAAGGGCTCGCCGCGGCCGGCGGCACGCTGCCGACCGCGGATCTGACCGCGGTGAACCTCGCCCGGCAGGTCGTCGACGGGGAGCAGATCCTGGTCCCCGCCGTCGGTGCGGCAGCCACCGCCCCCGGCGCGTCTGCCGGCGGATCCGGTCCGACGGGCGGGGGAGCCGCGGGCCAGGGACCCGGAGGCCTCATCGACCTCAACACCGCGGACGCTGCCGCGCTCGAGGAGCTGCCGCGGGTGGGTCCGGCGCTCGCGCAGCGCATCATCGAATGGCGTACGACCAACGGGCGGTTCACGAGCGTGGACGACCTCCTCGGTGTCTCCGGCATCGGCGAGAAGATGCTGGCCGGGATCCGCGACCTGGTGCGGGTATGAGCCCGCCCGAGCACGGCACTCCGGCAGCGGCCCGGAGCGGCGTCGTTCCTCCGGAGACCCGCTCGGCGGACGCTGCTGCGCCGATCCGGCGTCGGCTCAGGGACGTGCGCATGGTGCCGGTCGCCGTCACCGCCTGGGCGATCGCGCTGGCGGTCTCGTTCCTGCCTGGAGTGGCGGGAATCGTGATCGCTCTGGCGGTGCTGGGCGTCGTGGTCGTTCTCGTCGCCCGCCGTTCGTCGTCTGCCGTGCCCGTGTTCGCATCGCCGAGTGGTGCGCCGTCGCTTGGCGTGCTGTCGCGTGGTCCGAGAACGCTCGACGCGGTGGCCCGAGCGGCGCCCCTCGCGATCGTGTGCCTCGCGGTCGCGGCCGCGATCGGCGGCGCTGCAGCGGCGACGGCACCGGCCCGCGACCAGGCTGCGTCGCTGGCCGGACATGCGGTGACCGCGGAGGTGAGCGTGCGGTCGCTGCCCTCGCTCGGCGCGGACGGTCGGCTCTGGGCCGATGCGGACACGTCCCGGCTCGGGCCGGGCGACGATCCCCGGCCGCTGCGGGTGCCGGTGCGGATCGGGATCCCTCCCGATGCGCACGCCGCTACGCTCGGCCCCGGGACCGTGCTGCGGCTGACGGCAGAGGCGAAGGGCACCGACCCCGGGGAGCGTGCCGCCCTCGTGCTGTTCGCGAAGGGCGCTGCCGAGCAGCTGTCGCGCGGCGGCCCGGTCGAGCGTCTCGCGGGGGACGTGCGGGCGGCCTTCATCGAGCGCACCCAGCGCCTGCCCGAGCCCGGTTCCGAGCTGCTCCCGGGACTCGCCGTGGGAGACGTGCGCGCGGTGAGTGACGACCTCGATACGGCAATGAAGGCCAGCGGGCTCTCGCATCTGACGGCCGTGTCCGGCAGCAACCTCGCCCTCGTGGCCGCGGCTGCCTTCGGGATCGTCGCGCTCTGCGGCGGTGGCAGAGTGTTCCGCATCACGGTCGCGGTGCTCGCTCTCGCCGGGTTCGTGGTGCTGGTGACACCGCAGCCGAGCGTGATCAGGGCCGCGGCCATGGCCGGGGTGGCCATGGCGGCACTGCTGCTCGGGCGCCCGCGCGCCGGCCTCTCGGTGCTGCTGCTCGCGATCACGGTGCTGCTGCTCGCGGATCCGCGTCTCGCCGCGGCCCCCGGCTTCGCGCTGTCGGCCGCCGCCACAGCGGGCCTCATCGTGCTCGCTCCGCCGCTGGCAGCCGGGCTCGGACGCCGGCTTCCGAGGCCGGTGGCGTTGGCGATCGCGGTCCCGCTATCGGCGCAGCTCGCCTGCGGGCCGATCATCGCCCTGTTCGCGACACGGCAGTCGCTGGTCTCCGTGGTCGCGAATCTCCTGGCCGAGCCCGCCTCGCCGATAGCGACGATCCTGGGCCTGCTCGCGTGCCTGGCCATGCCTGTCCCCGCGCTCGCCGACCTGTTCGCCGCCGCGGCCTGGCTGCCCTCCGCGTGGATCGCGCAGACCGCCGTGACCACGGCCGCACTGCCGCTGGCCACGATCGAGACCCCGGCCGGCATCGGCTCGGCCCTCGCCGTGGCGGCGCTCAGCGCGTGCGCCTTCTGGGTGATCGCGCCGCATCGCCCGCTGCGCGCTGGGTGGCGGGCGATCGTGGGGGGTCTTGGGGCGGTCGTGATCGGCACGGCGGCGGGCTGGGGCATCGTCACCGGACCGGTCTCCCTGCTGCAGCGCCCCGCGGACTGGGGGATCGCGATGTGCGACATCGGACAGGGCGATGCGGTGCTGGTGCGTTCCTCCGGGCACACCATGCTCATCGACACCGGGCCGGATCCGGATCCGCTGCGGCGCTGTCTCGACGACCTCGGCATCACGCGACTCGATCTGCTGGTGCTCACCCATTTCGATCACGACCACGCCGGCGCATCCGACGCGCTCGTGGGCCGAGCGGACGCCGTGCTGCACGGACCCGTGGACACGGCGGCACACCAGCACCAGCTCGATCGACTCGAGCGCGGAGGTGCGCAGATCATGGATGCCGCTGCGGGCATGACCGGACGGCTGGGTGGGGCGGACTGGCGCGTGCTCTGGCCTCGTCGCGATGAGAAGGTCTTCCCACCGGGCAACGACGCCGGGGTGATCCTGCAGGTCACCGGCGGCGGCGTGCCGCGGAGCCTGTTCCTGGCCGATCTGTCGGCCGAGTCGCAGGGCATGCTACGACGGCTCGCGCACCCGCACGACGAGACCGTCGTCAAGGTCGCGCATCACGGCAGTGCCGATCAGGATCCGCAGCTCTACGCCGATCTGGATCCGGCGCTGGCCCTGATCTCGGTGGGCGAGGGGAACGACTACGGGCATCCGCGTGTGCAGACTCTGGACATGCTGCAGGCCCTGCGCACGCCGATCTTGCGGACCGACCAGCGTGGCACCATCCTCGTGTCCGAGGGGGAGGAGGGGCTGCGCGTCTGGACCGAGCGCCCGGCCCCGGCAGGCGACGGGCGGTCGACACCGCACCCCCTGCCGACGTCGACGGCACGGGCGCCGTGAACGTCCGCACCCGCCGGTACGCTGGTGGTATGCCCGCACCGCGCTCCACCTCCGCCGCACGACGTGGAGGGAAGGCGACGAACATCCCGCAGGTGTCCTGGCGCGAGCCGCGGCCGGCGCCGATCGTGCTGGTGTCCGGGCCCGAGGAGATCTGCGCGGAGCGTGCGATCGCGGGAGTGCGCGCCTACCTGCGGGCGGAGGATCCGGCGCTCGAGGTCAGCGACCTGCGCGCCGATGACTACGAGTCGGGCAGCCTGCTCGGCCTGGCCTCGCCGTCGCTGTTCGGCGAGCCGCGCCTGCTGCGTATTTCGGGCGTCGAGCGCTGCACGGACGCGTTCCTCGCCGAAGCCGTCGCGTACCTCGAGCATCCACAGGAAGGCGCCACCGTCGTGCTCCGCCACACCGGTGCGACCGTGCGCGGCAAGAAGCTGCTCGACGCGATCCGCGCCGGCACCGGCGGGGGGATCGAGATCGCCTGCCCGGCCATCAAGCGCGACGACGAGAAGGCCGACTTCGCCGCGGGGGAGTTCCGTGCCGCCGGTCGGCGTATCCAGCCGCAGGCGTTGCGCGCACTGGTCTCCGCCTTCTCCGACGACATCACCGAACTCGCCGCCGCCTGTCAACAGCTCATCAACGACGTGCAGGGCGATGTCACGCCTGACCTCGTCGAGCGCTACTACGGCGGGCGCGTCGAGGTCTCCGCGTTCGTCGTCGCCGACACCGCGATCGCCGGGCGTCTGGGCGAGGCGCTCATCGCGCTCCGGCACGCCCTGTCCTCCGGGGCCGACCCGGTGCCCATGGTCGCAGCGTTCGCGATGAAGCTGCGGTCGATGGCGCGCGTCGCCGGCTCCCGGGAGTCGAATGCGGCACTCGCCGCCCGCCTGGGCATGAAGGACTGGCAGGTGGACCGGGCACGCCGCGATCTGAGCGGCTGGAACGAGCGCACCTTGGGGCTCGCGATTCAGGCGACGGCGCGCGCGGACGCTGACGTCAAGGGCGCGGCCCGCGATCCGATTTTCGCGCTCGAGCGCATGATCACGGTGATCGCCACACGCGCGCCCTACGGCGAAGCAGTCCGCTGAGCGAGCACGCCACCCGGGGTGGTCACCTCCGTGGACGTTGAGCGAGGACGGCGAAGCCGACCGAGACGAAACGCGGTGCTCTCGTGAGTGACGGCGTTTCGTCTCGCGCCTCGCTGCGCTCGGTGCTCGCTCAACGACCCCGGGGGTGCGACCATCCGGACACGACGAAGGCCCGCCCCGGATCGGGACGGGCCTTCGGAAGTTCCGGCTCAGAGAGCGGAGACCTGCTTCGCGATCGACGACTTGCGGTTCGCGGCCTGGTTCGAGTGGATGACGCCCTTGCTGACGGCCTTGTCGAGCTTCTTCGACGCCGTCTTCAGCGCGGCCTCGGCGGCAGCCTTGTCGCCACCGGCGATGGCCTTGCGGGTGTTGCGGACGGCGGTCTTCAGCTCGCTCTTGACGGCCTTGTTGCGCTCGTGCGCCTTCTCGTTGGTCTTGTTGCGCTTGATCTGCGACTTGATGTTCGCCACGGATGGAACCTTCGTTCGAGTGATGGATGGTTATGCCGGCCTGGCGGTAGAGGGGCGCCTCCGGCAGCGTGCAGGGGTGGGACCTGACACGCAAGCCAATCACCGATCTTATCAGGGATCCGGTCTGATGCCGAACCGGTGGATCGGGTCCCGGCGGTTTCGGCATCATCGTGGGACGCGGTCTCGTTCCTCATGACACGCCGTCGCGTTCGGGGCGAGGCGTCGGTGTAGGGTGTGCACGCTGGCGAAGGACCCGAAGGAGTCGTCCATGCCCGAATCCGTCATCGCTGACGTGCCTGCGCTCGAGCGTGGGCTGCTGCGCCGGCTGCGCTTCTCCGCCGCGACGGCGGCCTTCCAGATCGAGGGGGCGAGAGCCGAGGACGGACGCGCCAGATCCATCTGGGACGACTTCGTGGACACCCCCGGCCGGGTGCGCGATGCCAGCACGGCGGATTCAGGACCGGACAGCTACCACCGTGTCGCCGAGGATGTCGCGCTGCTGGCACGACTCGGCGTCGACGAGTACCGGTTCTCGATCTCCTGGGTGCGCGTGCTCCCTGACGGACGGCCGAGTCCGCAGGGGCTCGCCTACTACGACCGGCTCGTCGATCGCCTGCTCGACGCCGGGATCGCGCCGACGCCGACCCTGTACCACTGGGATCTGCCTTCCGCGCTGGAGGAGGACGGCGGCTGGCTGAGCCGCTCCACCGCCGAGCGGTTCGCGCAGTACACGGAGGTGGTCGCGGACGCGGTCGGCGACAGGGTGCGGCAGTGGTACACGATCAACGAGCCCGTTTCCACGACTCTGCAGGGCTATGCGATCGGAGAACTCGCGCCGGGTCGCACGTTGCTCTTCGACGCGCTGCCGACGGTGCATCATCAGCTCCTCGCGCACGGATACGCGGCGCGGATCCTGCACGCGCGCGGTGCGACCAGCGTCGGCATCGTCAACAACCACACGCAGGTGCTGCCCGCAACGGATTCGGAGGCCGACCAGCAGGCGGCGTACCTGTACGACCTCATCCACAACCGGATGTACGCGGATCCGGTGCTGCTCGGGCGTTACCCCGACCTGGAGACGCTCGGCGTGACGCTCCCGGTGCAGGACGGCGATCTCGCGCTGATCAGCGCCCCCTGCGAGGTCTACGGCGTGAACTACTACAACCCGACGACCGTCGCGGCATCGGCGGGACCGATTCCGTTCGAGGTGGTACCGACCCCCGGCGCCCCGGTCACCGGTTTCGGGCCGTTGTGGCCGATCGTGCCCGAGGCGCTGACCACCTTCCTCATCGATGCGAAGGAGCGCTACGGTATCGCGCTGCCGCCCGTCGTCATCGCAGAGAACGGCGCATCGTTCCCCGAACCCGACCATGTCGACCAGCGGATCGAGGACGCCGCGCGCGTCTCCTATCTGCGCGGCCACCTTGCCGCGGTGCTCTCCGCGATGCGCGCCGGGGTGCGCGTCGATGCCTACACGGTGTGGTCGCTGCTGGACAACTTCGAATGGGCCGACGGGTACACGCAGCGGTTCGGGCTCGTGCACGTCGACATGGACACGGGGCAGCGCACCCCGAAGGCCTCGTACGCCTGGTACCGCGCGCTCATCGAGGAGGCACGCTCATGACCGATCACTCCGACGCTGCCGCTCCGAGTGCGGGGAAGAGGGTCGGCCCGCTCTGGATGACGCTGTTCACGCTCGCCTGGCTGGCGATCTGGACGGTCCAGTTGACCCCCATCCAGCTCCTGCTGCCGCTGCAGCTCGACACCGGCGCCCCGGGCGAGAACTGGATCGCCGGCGTCGTGTGGGCGGGCGTGGTGCTGTCGGTGGGCGGGCTCGTCGGCATCATCGCCGCGCCCGTCTCCGGTCGCTGGTCGGATCGCACCCGCTCGCGGTGGGGACGCCGCCGGCCGTGGGCGATCGGCGGATCCTTGCTCGCCGCGGTCGGGCTGGTGCTGACCGGCATCGTGGCCGGTCCCGTCGCCGTCGGCGGTGCGTGGATCGTCGTCTCGGTGGGCGTGTCGGTCGCCTCGGCGGCTCTCACGGCGATTATCGCGGACCAGCTCACCACTCAGCGCGGCGCGGCCTCGGCGGCGGCGAGCTCGGCCCAGGCGGTCGGCATCGTCGTCGGCGTGGGAGCCGTCGTGCTGATCGGACTGAACGTGCAGCAGTCCTACTATCTGATGGCCGCGATCATCGCCGTGGTCGGATCCGGCACGGCTCTGCTGCTGCCGGACGCGCCGGCGCACGAGCTCGCCCTTCCCGCTCCGCGCACCGTCGCCCGCACGGCGTCGTGGCGCGACCGGGACTTCCTGTGGCTGCTCGTCAGCCGCTTCGTCGTGAACATCGGCAACGCCTTCGGCACCTCGCTGCTGCTGTTCTTCCTGCTCTACGGCGTCCGTGTCCCTTCGGCGCAGGCGCAGGACGATCTGCTGATCCTGATCGTGATCTACACGGTGTTCGTCGTGATCGCATCGATCGTCGCCGGCATACTCTCCGACCGCGCCTCGGCGAACCCGCTGCGGGTGCGCCGGACGATCACCGCGGTCTCCGCGGTCGTGCAGGCGGTCTCCGGCGTGGTGATCCTGATCAGTCCCTCGTTCGAGATGACCGCGGTCGCCGCCGGGATCATGGGAGCGGGGTACGGTGCGTACATGGCGGTGAGCCTCGCGTTCGCGACGGATCTGCTGAAGGATCCGGACGACCACGCGCGCGACCTCGGGCTCGTGAACGTCTCGGCGCAGCTGGGGCAGCTACTGGGGCCGTTGCTCGGTGCGGGCCTCGTCGCCCTGGTGGGCGGGTTCGGGCTGCTGTTCGGCGCTGCGGCCGTGCTGTCGCTCGTGGGGGCGGCGATGACCTATGCGGTCAGGGCGCCGTCTCCAGCGTCGCCAGTGCCAGCTGCAGCACCGCGTTGAACACTCGCGGCCTCATCGCGGTCACCAAGTGCGTCGTGCGCGGCACGATGATGAACTCCGCGTCGGGCGCGAGCCGGCGGTACAGCGTCTCGTGGGTGCGGAGCTGGTCGAACTGCCCATTCACGAACCAGGTGGGCACCGGGATGCGGGGCACGGCGGCGACGAGATCCAACTCGACGAGCGAGCGCAGCGCCTCGTCCTGCGTGACCATGGCGTAGCCGCCGGCGCCGAAGTCCTCGCGCGTCGAGGCGGGCAGCGTCGCGTCCAGCACCTGACGGCTCAGCCACATGCCGCGATCCGGCATGGCGTTCAGCGCGCCCGCCAGCACGCGATAGGCGGCGAGCCCCGCGCCGCGGGGGAGCGCGGTGCACGAGGCCCCGACGAAGCCGGCGATCGGCGGCGTCGGATCCGCCCCGGCATACGCGGTCGAAAGCAGCCCTCCCATCGAGTGCCCGACCAGCAGCACGGGTCCGTCGGCGTCGCGCACCGCGGCGTCGACCGTGCGCATCGCCTCCTCGAGGGCGAACGGCTCGTCCATGCGGGTGCCGTGGCCGGGCAGATCCACGGCGACCGCCGGATTGCCGCGTTCGGCCAGGAACTCCTCCTGCGCGCGCCACATCGTCGACGAGGTGCGGATCCCGTGCACGAGGACCACGGACGCGGGGGAGCGGCTCATGGCCGCCAGTCTAAAAGGTGCGACCGCCCGGGCCGCGCGTGTGCAGCAGGCGCAGAACGACGAAGCGGGGCCGGTGGCGAACCACCGACCCCGCTCCAGAATTGCGGCGGGTGCTTACTTCTCCCAGCCGACGTTCTCGACGGGACCGACCCGGTAGAGGTCGAGGCCCACGTAGGTCTCGGGGGTCAGGTTCGCGAGACCCTTCTTTGCGACCTGGATCGAGGGACCGTTGTAGAGCGGGATGACGCCCCAGGTCTCCTTGATGATCTCCGGCTCGAGCTTCATCGCAGCCTTGGTCCACGACTCGGTGGTGGTCTGCGACTCGACGTCGCCCTTGATCTTCTTGTCGATCTCAGCCGTGCCGGTGCTCGACAGGTTCAGGTTGCTGTCAGAGCAGTACATCTGGCAGAACCAGGCCGGGCCGAACGGGTCGGAGTCGGTGAACCGGAGGCCGAGTGCGTCCCAGTTCTTCGTGGCGACGTCGTTCGAGAAGTTCGACGGCGCACGCGTGTCGATCTTCAGGTCGATGCCGACAGCCTTCTCCTGCTGCTGCAGCGCCTTGGCGAGAGCGGCCTGGACAGGGCTGTCGCTGAACACCGGGTAGGTGACGGTCAGCTTGACGCCGTCCTTCTCCCGCACGCCGTCCGAACCGGCCTTCCAGCCGGCGTCGTCGAGCAGCTTCTTAGCGGCGGCCGTGTCGAACTTGAGGCCGGCAGCCTTGAACGAGTCGTCGTAGCCCTTCTGGAAGGGGTAGAGGATCAGCGAGCCGGCTGCCGGCTCGGTGTAGTCCAGACCGTTCCAGGCGATCTTCTTCTGCTGGTCGATGTTGATCGCCATGAAGAAGGCCTGACGTACCTTCGGGTCCTTCAGCTGCGGCTTGGATCCATCGAGCTGGATCACCGTCTTGGCCGTCTGCTGGGCGCGGTAGATGACGGCGTCCTTGACGTCCTTCACCTGCTTGATCGCGTCTGCCGAGGCGGTCTCGACCTGGTCGATCTCGCCGTTCTTGAAAGCGTTCAGCGAGGCAGCGCGGTCCATGCCCGAGAAGGTGACCTTGTCGAGCATGGGCTTGTCGCCCCACCACTTGTCATTCGGCTCGAGGGTGACCTTCTGGCCGTTCACGTCGAAGTTGGTGATCTTGTACGGGCCGGCGCCCCACTCGGGGTGCGCGTTGCCGTTGTACGCGTCGTTGTACAGCTCCGGCGTGTTCACCTTGGGGTTCAGGATGCCGGTGAGGAACGGCATGGCCGGCCAGGCGAACTCGCGATTGAACGTCACGATGACGTCCTTGTCGGTGTCGCCCTTCGTGACGGACTCGATGTCCTTGTAGCCGTCGGTGGCGCTCGCCTTGAAGTCGGGGTTCGACCCGTTGTTGTCCTTCCACGTCGTCTCGAAGGCGGTCCAGTCGATCGGAGAGCCGTCGTTCCAGACCGCCTTCTCGTTGATCTTCATGGTGACGACCGTCTTGCCGTCCTTGACGGACGTGTCCCACTTGTCGAGGTAGGCGGGGTTGGCCTTGACGGTGCCGTCCGGATCCATCAGGAACACCTGCGGGGTGTACCAGGCAGCCAGGCGCGAGGTGTCGGCCGTGCCGTCACCGTTCATGAAGTTCATCTGCGCCGGAACTTCGCTGATCCAGAAGTGCGCCTCTCCACCCTGCTTGAGGTTCTCGCGCGGCTGCGGGTTGTAGTCCGCGGTCTTGGTCTCGGCGGGCTTGTCGGTGCTTCCGCCGGTGGATCCTCCGGTCGCCGAGCAACCGCTGATGGCGATTGCCAGCGCCCCGCTGAGGGCGACGACGCCCCACAGCTTGTGCTGCCTTTTCATGGTTCTCCTTCGATGCCTTTCGGCTATTTGGGGACAAGGGACAGTTAACCGGCGTGAACCGAAGCACCCCGGTATATCGAGACAAACCGTTACCGTTTCGAGTTCAACGGCTGCCGTTCGGTCACCGCCAGTGGCAGGCGTTCACGTGCGACTCCGGACCGTGCAGCTCGGGGACCACGGTCTCGCACCGGGTGCGCTGATTCTCCGGGAGCATCTTGTACAGCGGGCAGCGCGAGGTGAAGGAGCAGCCGT
The DNA here is from genome assembly GCF_052115565.1 of Microbacterium sp. 2MCAF23. Taxonomy (NCBI): domain Bacteria; kingdom Bacillati; phylum Actinomycetota; class Actinomycetes; order Micrococcales; family Microbacteriaceae; genus Microbacterium; species Microbacterium sp. 2MCAF23. The sequence continues at coordinate 102,736 of NZ_JBFRGY010000002.1, forward strand.
CGCGGCGGTCCGCCGGACTCGGCAGATCGCCCTGCAGGACGATGCGCTCGCGGGTGCGCTCAATGTCGGGATCGGGGACGGGGATCGCCGACAGCAGCGCCTGGGTGTACGGGTGCTGCGGATCGTCGAAGATCTCGTCCACGTCGCCGTGCTCGACGAACTCGCCGAGGTACATGACTCCGACGCGGTCGGCGATGTGCCGTACCACGGAGAGGTCATGCGCAACGAAGAGGTAGGAGAGCCCCAGCTTGACCTTGAGCTCGTCGAGCAGGTTGATCACACCGGCCTGGATCGAGACGTCCAGCGCCGAGACGGGCTCGTCGAGGACGACGATCTTGGGGTTGGTCGCGAGCGCGCGGGCGATGCCGATGCGCTGACGCTGACCACCGGAGAACGCGCCGGGGAACCGGCTCGCGTGCGCCGGGTCGAGGCCCACGAGGTCCATGAGCTCGTCCACCCTGAGGTCGGCTTCGGCTCGTGGCACGCCGATCGCGCGCAGTGGCTCGGCGATCACGTCCGCGACGGTGAGGCGCGGGTCGAGCGCTCCCATCGGATCCTGGAAGACGATCTGCAGATCGCGTCGGATGGTCCGCTCCGCCTTGCCGCCGTGCAGCTCCGACACCTTGGTGCCGGCGATCGTGATCTCGCCATCGGTCTGCTTTACCAGGTCCATGATCTGGAGCAGGGTCGTGGTCTTGCCGCAGCCGGACTCGCCGACGATCGCCATCGTCTCGCCCTCGCGGATGTCGAAGGTCAGTCCCTTGACGGCGTGGACCTCGCCGACCTTGCGCTTGAGGAAGGCGCCCCGGGTGAGCGGGAACGTCTTCTGCATGTTGCGGACGTCGAGGGTGACCGGTCGCTCTTCTCGCGGGATGCGATCGAGGGCGCTGGTGGGGAGCTCCGGGACCGGATACACCGGCACGCCGCCGATGAGGCCGTTCTCGATCTCGTCGGCGCGCACGCATGCGACCCGGTGTTCGCCGCCTTCGCTCGTCTTGATCGCCCGCAGCTCGGGTTCCCTGGTGCGGCAGGCCTCGGTGGCTATGGGGCAGCGCGCCACGAACGGGCACTCGTCGGGGAGGTTGATCAGTAGCGGCGGGTTGCCCTTGATCGGCACCAGCGGCTGCTTCTCCGCCTTGTCCACGCGCGGGATCGCGCCGAGCAGGCCGATCGAGTACGGCATCCGGGTCTCGTGGAACAGCTCGCGCACAGGAGCCTGCTCCACGGGCTTGCCGGCGTACATCACCAGCACGTCGTCGGCGGTCTTGGCGACCACGCCCATGTCGTGCGTGATCATGATGACCGCGGCCCCGGTCTCGCGCTGCGCCGTGGCGATCAGGTCGAGGATCTGGGCCTGGATCGTCACGTCGAGGGCCGTGGTGGGCTCGTCGGCGATGATCAGCTTCGGGTTGTTGGCCATCGCGATCGCGATCACCACGCGCTGGCGCATGCCGCCGGAGAACTCGTGCGGGAACGACTTCAGTCGCCGTTCCGGGCTCGGAATGCCGACGAGCCGGAGCAGCTCGACCGCTCGCGCGGTCGCGTCCGCGTGCGACATGCTGCGGTGCACGGTGAGTGCCTCGATGAGCTGGTCGCCGACGGTGAACACCGGGGTGAGCGAGGTGAGCGGATCCTGGAAGATCATCGCGATGCCGTTGCCGCGCAGTGCCGAGAGTTCCTTGTCGCTCTTTCCGACGAGCTCGATGCCGTCGAACATGATCGACCCGCCGACCTTCGCGTTCTCATCGAGCAGCCCCATGATCGCGAGCGAGGTGACCGACTTGCCGGAGCCGGACTCGCCCACGATGCTGAGCGTCCGCCCCGGCTCGAGGTCGAACGAGACACCGCGGACGGCGTCGACACGGCCGGATTCGGAGGCGAAGCTGACGTTCAGATCGCGGACGGAGAGAAGAGGAGCGGTCATGCGCGGCCTCCCGCCGCCGAGGTGGGGTCGAGGGCGTCGCGGAGGCCGTCGGCGACGAGCGCCATGGAGACGGTCAGCAGCGTCAGCGCGAGGGCGGGGAAGTAGAACGTCCACGGGGCGCTGGCGAGGGAGTTCGCTCCGATGCCGATGAGGGATCCGAGCGAGACGTCGGGGATCTTGACGCCGAAGCCGATGAAGGACAGGCCGGTCTCAGTGATGACCGCGCCGACGACGCCGAGCGTGAAGTTGATCACTAGGAGCGAGCCGATGTTCGGCAGCAGGTGGCGCAGCACGATCTTCATGCCGGGGACGCCCATGTAGCGCGCGGCGTGCACGTACTCGCGCTCACGCAGTGACAGCGCCATCGTCCAGATCACGCGGGCGGGGAAGAACCAGCTGATGAAGATCATCGCGGCCGAGATCACGCGCCAGTCCCCGCCGGCGTTCGAGGAGACCAGGGCCAGGATGAGGAACGTCGGCACGACCATGAGGAAGTGGATGATCAGCAGGATGATGCGCTCGGTCGTGCCGCCGAAGTAGGCGGCTGCCGTGCCGACGATCGCGGAAATCACCGTGGTACCGATCGAGACCGTGAGTGCGATCATCAGCGAGCGCTGCAGGCCCACGGCGGTCTGCGCGAACAGGTCCCCGCCGTCCGCGGCGGTGCCGAACCAGTGCGTGCCGTCCGGCGGAGTGCCGAGCGCCAGGAAGTCGAGTTCGCTGAAGCTGAAGCGCGCGATCAGAGGGCCGAACACCGCGAACAGCGCGAGGAAGGCGAAGATGAACACGCCCGCGACCGCGGGACGGTTTCGCACGAAGCGGCGGTAGTAGAGCCGGAAGGTGCCGATGCGCTTGCGCGGGATCCGCGCGGCGGTGGTGTCGGGCCCGACGGGGGGCTGGACGGTCTGGGAAGTCATGTCAGCTCACCCTCACTCGCGGATCGAGGACCACCACGGCGATGTCGGCGAGGATGGCGCCGATCGCCGTGAGCACGGCGCTGAAGGCGGCGATCGCCACCACGCCGTGGACATCGTTGGTGCCGATGGTCTGCACGAAGTACCGGCCCATGCCGTTCCACGCGAAGATCGTCTCGGTCAGCACCGCACCGGTGAACACGGTGGGGATGCTGAAGGCCAGCTGGGTCGCGACAGGGATCAGCGACGTGCGCAGCGCGTGCTTGCGGATCGCTTGCGGCTTCGTCAGACCCTTGGCTCGCGCGGTGCGGACGTAGTCGGCCTTGATGTTGTCCAGCAGCAGGGAGCGCTGCAGGAAGTGGTAGCTGGAGTAGCCGATGAACACCAGCGCGATGGTCGGAAGGATCAGATGCTGCAGGGTGTCGATCAGCACCGGGAAGAACCCCGTCACCCCGTCGCTGCGCGCCCCCGTGACGTAGAACAACCGGAAGCCGAGCGCGTCGTTGATCGCGATCGCGATGATCACGATGCCGAGCGCCGCGACGATGATCGGGATGTTCATGGTGACGATGGAGATGCCCTGCCAGACACGGTCCGCGACCTTGTACTGCCGAGAGGCGGTGTACACGCCGATGGCGATGCCGAGCACCGCCGTGATGATCGTCGCGCCGAGCACGAGTTCGCCGGAGACCCACATGCGATACGCGATCTGGTCGTTCACGGACTGTCCGACCGGGCTCACTCCCCAGTTCCAGTGCAGGACGATGTCGGTGAACCAGTGCCACCAGCGCTCCAGCAGCGGCACGGTGTCGCTGAGGTTGCGAGGTTCGAGGAGGCGGTTGATCTGGTCTTCGCTCAGCGGAGGGCGACGACCGACGTAGTTGCTGCGCGGATCGAGGAAGGCCCACGCGAGGAAGTACGTGACATTGGTCGCCACCACGATCATGAGGAGCCAGCCGAGAGCCCGGCGCAGCAAGTACTTGATCAAGATGGTTTCTCTCTCTGGTCACAGGCGCAGCGCGGGATCTCCGACGCAGCGCTGGGTCGATGCCATATCAACACGACCCGAAACCGGTGACGCGGTGCTCCGGCCCGCGCAGTGCGAGACGGAGTGTTGCTGCTGCTGACACCCGGTTCCGGGGAGCGGCAACCTCGCGAGACTATCATCGGCCGGGCGCGATGCCGTATATCGGGCTCGCCTGCCGCGGAACCCACCCGCGGGAGCCGACCACCTCCGCCGGGGACCGGGCGCCGGTGCGGCACGCCGGACCCCGGGGCGCCCTCGCGCCTCGGCGGGCGGCTTCATCTCACGGCGTCGTCGCCTCAGGTTGTGACTCCGCCCCTGAGGGAATCGCGGTCAGAGGGGTGGCGGGAACCCAAGCGCGGGCGATCGTGCCGTTGCCGTTGCCGTTGCCGTTGCCGTTGCCGTTGCCGTCGTGCAGTTCCAGGCCGCCACCGGCCGCGGCGAGGCGCACGCGCTGGGAGGCGACGCCGATGTGCCCCGCGGCGAGCTGGGCGTCGACCCGCCCGGGCGGGATCCCCACGCCGTTGTCCGTCACGGCGAGCGTGGCGACTGCATCCGAGAGGCCGAGCGCGACCCGCACCTGGGTCGCCCTGGCGTGCTTGACCACGTTGGCGAGGAGTTCCCGTGCGGCATTGAACAGGAGTGCGTCTGCGCTGGTGCGGGTCTGCTCGTCCCAACCGTCGAGGTCGACCTCGGCGTGGAACCGGCCGCGTGCCGCGCTGGTGCGCACCAGCTCCGTGACCGCGCGCGCCAGACCAGAGGTCTCCAGCACTCGGGGGTGCAGTTCGGCCACGGTCGAGCGCAGGAGCATCACCGTCTGACTCAGCGCCTGGTCGATGCGGGCCAAGGGCTCGCGCGTCTCCGCCGCGGGTTCCGCCGCGGCGAGCCCTTCCAGGTCCTCCAGGTCCAGGCGCGCGGCCAGCACATACTGCAGCGCGCCGTCGTGCAGGCTCTCGGCGAGGTCGGCGCGTTCGCGTCGCTCGATGAGCGTCAGCTGCGAGAGCAGTTCGTCTCTGGCGGTGGCGAGCTCCGAGATCGCGGCGACTCTGGACGCCTGCACCCGGGCCAAAAGTACGCAGCCCGCGCTGAGCCCGGCCAGCACGACCCCGCGCAGCCAGACGGACGCGGTCGGCTCCTCGTTGGCAGCGCGGGTGATGAAGGCGATCGCGAGGTAGGTGGCGACGGCCGGAACGCACACGACGAGGCAGATGCGCCAGCGCTGTTCGAGCGCGGCGATCACCGGGACGAGGAAGAACCCGCGCAGCAGCACATCGGAGGTCCAGCTCGCCGACCCGGAGTCGATGCCCGTCACCAGGGCGAGGGCCGAGAGGGCGGCCAGGTCGACGAAGGCCGCCGGCCACACCCGCCGGCCGTACCAGCTGCCCCTGGGCCGGATCAGCCAGCCCAGCGCGGCCAGCCAGATCGCGTACGCGGCAACGATGCCGTAGCACGCGAAGTCGTCGCGGAGCGGCGGCACGAGGACGCAGGTGAGCACGAGGAAGACGACCAGCACGAGCCTCAGGACCATCTGGACGACCACCCCCTGGAAGGCGTGGCCGACCGCGAGTCGGGACGGTCGGGATCCGGCTGACGAACCCGCCGGCTCCTCACCGGGGGTGGAATGACCGGGGCGCGCCGTGCTGCTCATCCGGCGCTCATTCGACCAGTCCGCGCCGCATGCCCTCGGCCACGGCCGCAGCACGGTCGGAGACGCCGAGCTTCTCGTAGAGCCGCTGCGTGTGCGTCTTCACCGTGCTCGCGCCCAGGAACAGCTCGGAGGCGAGCTGAGGCACGGAGAGACCGCGGGCGAATCCGCGCAGCACCTGCAGCTCGCGCTCGCTGAACACGGGACCGCTGGAGGCGGCGCGAAGCCGGATCTGGTCGGCGAGACCTGCGGTCAGCTCGGGCGGCACCACGGTGTGCCCCTGCGCGACCTGGAGCACGGCATCGACGATCTGAGGCCGTCGGCTGTCCTTGCCGAGGTATCCGCACGCGCCGAGCTCGAGGGCCCGGAAGACGACCGCGCTGTCGGTGACGGCGGATAGGAGGAGCACTCTCGTGGGGAGCTTGTCACGGGCGACGGCCTGCACCAGGTCGAGGCCGTCCAGGTCGGGCATCTGGTAGTCGACGACGGCGACATCCGGGTGTTCGTCGGAGATCAGCGCCAGTCCCGCCCGGCCGTCATCGGCTTCGCCGACGACGCGGATCCGACCGCTCTGGGTCAATCCTCGCACCAGGCCATCACGGAAGAACGGATGATCGTCGACCACGACGACCCGGACCAGGTGCCCGTGCTGCAGCTCCGCCACGGGAGAAGGATACTCCGCCTCGTGCGGTCGGTTCCGGCCCTTCTGAAGCTGCTCCATCACCCGGTAGGCCGCGGCCGCCTTGGTGCCGGTGGCCTCCGACGCCGGCTGTGTGATGCTGACGTTGTCGACCTCGTAGTGGGTGCCGTTGGCATCGAAGGTGAAGTCGCCGATGATCTTCGCCGTGCTCACGTTCTCCTCGAGCCAGACCGTCTTGCCCGGCTCGGCGGTGATCACGATCGACTGCCCGTCGCCGTCGGAGGCGCTCCAGGTGTGCTTCGCCGTGAACGTGGCCGAGAGCTCCGAGTTCACCGCGTCGAGCACGCTGAAGCCGGCGGTGGTCGTGAGTGACGTGCCGAGCGACCAGCTGGAGTTGTGCGCGTGACTGACCGTCACGGTCTCCTGCATGGGCTGATCGGGCTTGCCGGTCACGGACGAGGCGAGCTTTCCCTCCGAGTCGTACACCGGGCTCCAGCCGGTCTGCGCGTACACGGGGGCGGCGGTCGGGGTGAACGTGGCGTTGGATGCGCCGCCGTAGAGCGTCATGGCGTCGGCGGCGCCCTTCTGGTCGGCCTTCGCGTCGATGATGACGAGCGAGCCGGCGCCGGTGGTCGCCGCGTTGGCCGCCGCGAGCCCGCTGCAGGCGATCAGTGCGATCGCCGCGGCCGAGCCGGCGACCACGGCCAGCGGGCCGCGGAGCCGCCCGCGGCGCGACCGGAGGAGAGTGTCGGCGGAGTCTGTGCTGGTCTGGGGGGTGTGGGTGGTCATGTCCGTGTTCCTTGTCGGGTGAGTGTCTTAGCCGGGTGGGGCGCCGATGTATCGAGGTTCCCAGCGGCGGGGAGGGCGTGGTGTCGTCTGATCGGTGGAGCCACCGGGGGATTCCGGACCCCATCGATCGGGGGAAGCCAGGGACCTCGGTCAGTGGCCCGCCGCCGCGGTGAGCGGCGGTGCCGCCGTCTCCGTCGCGCTGACGTCCATGCCGGTGTGGCGGGTGCCGTGCGGGTCGACGATGTCGCCGCGCGAGATGGAGACGTTCTCGATCGTGAAGGTCGTGCCCTCCGGGGTGGTGAAGGTCAGCGTGCCGGTCATGCTCGCGACGGTGAGGTCGCGGTATACGTAGCCGGACTTGCCCGGGTTGATCGGAGCGGACTGCGAGATCTGCACGCTGTCGGTGTCACCCCAGGACTGGTCGCCCGTCACGGATGCGGCGATCTTCCCGACGAAGCCGAACACGTTCGAGCTCTCCGAGTAGGTGAGCGCCTCGCCGATCGTGGTGCTCTCGCCGACCGAGGTGCTGTGGCTGACGCCCAGCGTCGCCGGTGCGCTGGAGTAGTTCTCCAGCGTGCTCGAGATCTGCTGCTGGTCGATCTGCTGGAAGGTCGGCGTCGTCGACACCGGCGTCCAGCTGACGTTCGCCGCAGCGACCCGCGGCAGCTCGGAGTTCACGATCGCGGTCGCGTCGGCTGCATCCTTGTTCGCGTCGATCGTGATCGACGTCGGCGAGTTCCAGATGGCGTCCGCGTGGTTCGCGAGACCATCCGGATCCCCCTGCATGTGGTAACTTCCGGACTCGGTCCAGGCGCCGTTCGAGGCCCGGTCGAGGGAGTAGGACCGGAAGTTGTCCGGCTTGTCCACGACGTACATGTCGTGGGTCTGCCCGGCCGCGTCGACGAACCGGTAATCCGTGCCGCTCTGCCCGTAGGGGCCGTAGTTCGGCACCCACTGCGCGGTCTGACCCGGGGCGAGCGTCTGCGGCGGCGTCACGAGCCAAGGGCCGGTCCAGTAGTACTCCGTGCTGAACTGCGTCAGGGTCCAGGTGTACGGGGTGTCGTTCGTCACCTGCGACATCGCGTAGGCGCCGGGCGGTGTCGCCGAGACGGTCTGCGTCTTGGCGTTCTCCGCCCCGGGCTTCTTCGTCATCGCCGGCGGAACCCCTGTCCCGACCGGCGTCGCGGTTGTCGAGGATCCGGTCGGGCTCGGGGTCGTGCTCGGTGTCGCGGCCATCGCGGCCCCCGTGCCCACTCCGGTCAGCACGATGCCGAGTGCGAGTGCCCCACTCAGTTTGGAGATGAAAGTCTTTGTAGTCATCGACCGCTTCCCTTCCGTCGGCCGCCGATGTGCGGCCTGGTGTGTTCTGTCTTCGAGCCTCCCTTGGCATAGGAGCGGTGACCATCGGCCCATCGGGCCATGACCTGGGGGAGCGGTGGGTCCCCCGATCGGGGGATACAGGGCTTTTCGCACAGCGGCCGACCCGTTCCGAGCGCTCGCCGCGGAACCGCGCTCGAGAGTCCGCCCTGGGAATCGACGTCCGAGGCCCGTTGCTCGAATCCGGGAGCCCGTCCCGCGGGCATACCGCTCGCTCCCGTAGAATCGATAAGATCCCCGGACTCGAGCGGGGCTGCTCGATCCGCACGCGCACTCTGCTGCGCAGGACCTTCGCCACGGACAACCTCAGGACCCCATGTCACCTCGCGCCCTCACTCCGCTGCAGCCGGCCGCCACGCCTCCGCAGCAGATCCGCAACTTCTGCATCATCGCCCACATCGATCACGGCAAGTCGACGCTGGCCGACCGGATGCTCCAGATCACCGGCGTGGTCTCCGACCGCGACATGCGCGCGCAGTATCTGGACCGCATGGACATCGAGCGCGAGCGCGGCATCACGATCAAGAGCCAGGCCGTGCGCATGCCCTGGCAGGTCGACGGCGAGACCGTCGCGCTGAACATGATCGACACTCCGGGGCACGTCGACTTCACCTACGAGGTCTCCCGCTCGCTCGCCGCGTGCGAAGGCGCGATCCTCCTCGTCGACGCCGCGCAGGGCATCGAGGCCCAGACGCTCGCGAACCTGTACCTCGCGCTCGAGAACGATCTCACGATCATCCCGGTGCTGAACAAGATCGATCTGCCCGCCGCCGAGCCCGAGAAGTACGCCAAGGAGCTCGCCGACCTCATCGGCGGTCGCCCCGAGGATGTGCTGAGGGTCTCCGGCAAGACCGGCGTCGGCGTGGAGGAGCTCCTGGACCGTCTCGTGCAGCAGATCCCGGCGCCGTCCGGCGACGCGGATGCCCCGGCGCGCGCGATGATCTTCGACTCGGTCTACGACTCCTACCGCGGCGTGGTCACCTACGTGCGGATGGTCGACGGCAAGCTGTCGCCGCGCGAGCGGATCCAGATGATGTCCACGGGAGCCAACCACGAGTTGCTGGAGATCGGCGTCTCCAGCCCCGAGCCGGTGCCCTCCAAGGGCCTCGGCGTCGGTGAGGTGGGTTACCTGATCACCGGGGTGAAGGACGTGCGCCAGTCGAAGGTCGGCGACACGATCACCAACGCCCGCAAGCCCGCGACCGAGGCGCTGGCCGGATACACCGACCCGAAGCCCATGGTGTTCAGCGGCATCTACCCGATCGATGGCAGCGACTACGCGGAGCTGCGTGAGGCCCTCGACAAGCTCAAGCTCTCCGACGCGTCGCTGCAGTACGAGCCGGAGACCTCGGTCGCACTCGGCTTCGGGTTCCGCTGCGGCTTCCTCGGCCTGCTGCATCTGGAGATCATCACGGAGCGGCTGTCCCGCGAGTTCGGCCTCGACCTCATCACGACCGCACCGAGCGTGGTCTACGAGGTGCTCACCTCCGACACCGGCGAGACGGTCACCGTCACCAACCCCAGCGAGTACCCCGACGGGCGGATCGGATCCGTCTCCGAGCCGATGGTGAAGACGGCCATCCTGCTGCCCAAGGATTACGTCGGCACCGTGATGGAACTCTGCCAGTCCCGCCGCGGCACCCTGCTGGGCATGGAGTACTTCTCCGAGGAGCGCGTCGAGCTGCGCTACAACATGCCGCTCGGCGAGATCGTGTTCGACTTCTTCGACCAGCTGAAGTCCAAGACGCAGGGCTACGCCTCGCTCGACTACGAGCCCTCGGGATCCCAGGAGTCCGACCTGGTCAAGGTCGACATCCTGCTGCAGGGCGAGAAGGTCGATGCGTTCAGCTCGATCGTGCACCGCGACAAGGCCTACGCCTACGGGACGATGATGGCCGAGCGGTTGCGCAAGCTGATCCCGCGTCAGCAGTTCGAGGTGCCGATCCAAGCTGCGATCGGCGCACGCATCATCGCCCGCGAGACCATCCGCGCCATCCGCAAGGACGTGCTCGCCAAGTGCTACGGCGGTGACATCACCCGTAAGCGCAAGCTCCTCGAGAAGCAGAAGGAGGGCAAGAAGCGGATGAAGATGGTCGGCCGCGTCGAAGTCCCCCAGGAGGCGTTCATCGCCGCGCTCTCGGGAGATGTCGAGGGCAAGGACAAGAAGTAGGCTGCGCGCGATGCACCCCACCCTTGGGAGAACCTGGGTGGGGCGCCGGGGCCAGCAAGTAGGGTGGTTGTCATGCGTCGCGGGACATTCCGAGAAGGAACGGTGGACTATGCCGCCGTGGGGGCAACCCACGCGCCCGACCTGATGCAGTATCCGCCGGAGCGGAGCATTCCCGCCGAGGAGTCGTGGCGGCTGGGCAGTGGCGAAGAGCGGTTCCGCACCGCCGGCGACGCCCTGCTGTCCTGGACGGCGCAACGTGCGGCGGGTCTTCAGCTCACGGATGTGCGTCCGGCATCGAGCCCCGGGTACGCCGGGGTCAGCTTCGACGCCGAGGGCGCCCCGATCGCCCCGAGCCGTACCGAGGTGGAGCCGCGTTACGACGAGGACGGCACGCCGTGGGTGGGCCCCGGCATGACTCTCAAGCTGCACGGACGGGTGTCGGGCATGCGTGCGGACGCCGAGCTGCGGGTGATCTCGGTGACGGAGCAGACCCACCGGATCGGGTTCGTGCTGGGCACGGTCGCCGGATCCGTGGTGAGCGGCGAGGAGTCGTTCGACATCGAGTGGAACGACGCCGACGAGGTGTGGTTCACGGTGCGCGCCTTCGACCGACCGAACAGCTTTCTGTACCGCAGCTTCCCGTATCTGGTGAAGCGCCGCCGTCGCGAGCTGTTCGCTCGGTACCTGCGGGCGATCTCCCCGCTGTACGCGACGCCCCTCTGATGGGGTCTCTGCTGACGGGGAGGACGGCCTGATGGCCGGCCCCCTGCCGCTCGGGGATCCGGCTCCCGCGGATGGCCGCCTGCCGGATGATCTGCCGATCGATCCTGACGCGCCGTTCTCTGCGTATCTGCACGTGCCGTTCTGCCGGGTGCGCTGCGGCTACTGCGACTTCAACACGTACACGGCGTCCGAGCTGCGCGGTGCGCGGCAGGACACGTACGCCGAAACCCTGATCCAGGAGATCGCCCTCGCCCGCGACGTGCTGGCCGAGCGTGGTCCGCTCCGCCCGCTGAGCACGGTGTTCTTCGGCGGCGGGACGCCCACGCTGCTGCCGGCGGGCGACCTCGGCCGCATGCTCGGCGCCGTGGTCGGCGCGTTCGGCATCGCCGCCGATGCCGAAGTGACCGTGGAGGCCAACCCCGACACGGTGACCCCTGAGGTGGCCGAGGAGCTCGCGGCCGCCGGTGTCACCCGGATGTCGATCGGGATGCAGTCCGCCGTGCCGCACGTGCTCGCGGCGCTCGACCGCACGCACCGGCCGGAGAACGTGCGCACCGCGGTCGACGCGGCCCGCGCCGCAGGGCTCGCGGTCAGCGTGGACCTCATCTACGGCGCACCGGGGGAGTCGCTGGAGGATTGGCGTTCCTCGCTGACGACCGCAATCGCCCTGGATCCGGATCACATCTCCGCGTACGCGCTGATCATCGAGGACGGCACGAAACTCGCCCGTCAGATCCGGCGCGGCGAGGTTCCCGCTCCCGACGACGACCTGCAGGCCGACATGTACGAGCTCGCCGACAGCCTGTTGAGCGAGGCCGGGTTCGACTGGTATGAGGTGAGCAACTGGGCCCGTCGGCCTTCGACCGAGGTCGGTCGCAGTGCCGCGGATCAGCGCTCCCGGCACAACATGGCGTACTGGCGCGGCACGGACTGGTGGGGCTTCGGGCCCGGGGCGCACAGCCACGTCGCCGGCCTGCGGTGGTGGAACGTGAAGCACCCTGCCGCGTACGCGCAGCGGCTCGCGGTGGGGGAGTCACCGGCAGCGGGCACGGAGCGGCCCGATGCAGATGCCGCCCTGCTGGAGCGGATCCTGCTGCGCTCGCGCATGGCGGAGGGCATGCCGCTGGACGCCATCGCGGCCGACGCCCGCACCAGGGTCGCGGGGCTCATCGCCGACGGCCTCGTCGAAGCCGGTCCCGCACTGCGCGGCACCCTCGTGCTCACGCTGCGCGGACGGCTGCTCGCCGACGCCGTGGTGCGCGCGCTGACGGATTGATCCGGCGCAGGCCGTTCACTGGTCGCGAAATGCGCTCATTCGCCGCAGCGAACCGCAATTCGCGACCAGTGAGCGGAGGCGGACGACGCTCAGCCCCTGGGTGCCGGCAGCAGATCCAGCACCGTCTGCCTTCGCTGCGGGCCGATGACGGGCCCTTCGCCTGCGCCATCGAACAGCGCCGCGGTGCGCTGCATGTCGAACGCCGGCCATCCCGGATCGCCGTCGCGGATGAAGCGCACCCAGGCGTCGTGCATCGCGCTGGCCAGGGCCTGCGGGGGCGCGGTGCCCGCGATCTTGGCGCTCTCGGGATCGCGGAGCCGGTCGAACACGAACCCGATCTCCAGGGCATGCGCGGCGCGCAGGTCACGCACCGGACTCGGCCACGAGAACTCGTACACGAACGTCTGCGCGGTGCGGGCGCGCGCGACCCGGGCGGCCGGCGCGCGCAGCAACAGGTCTGTGGCGAGCTGGCCGAACACCTCCCCGGTGCTCCCTCCAGGATGGTCGGCACGTACGGCCCTGGCGGCTGCGGCCGGGATCCGCAGGGCGAGCCGCGCGAGCAGGAGCTTCGACGGCCGGATTGCGGCCAGCGCCTCCGGCGGGAACCACAGACGGTACTCGTCGGTGTTGGTGCCGATCAACAGCGGCACATCGACGTCGGCGAGCGCCTCGTGCGGTGATCGCGGCAGCGAATCGGGATCCCGCACGAGCTGGAAGCCGGGGGCACCGCCGAGCGGGGAGGATCCGGCGGACTGCGCGCGCCGTGCCTCGAGCAGGGCATCCGGAGTGAGAGACGTGAATGCCTCGCGCGTCGCCGCGACGCCGAGGCGCTTCGCGAGCTGCTGGGTCACGCGTCCGCCGCGCTCCGGCGTCTGCGCCTCCAGCGGTCCGGACTGCACGATCGCGCCGCGCACCAACGCGCGGGTGTCGGGCCGGGAGAGCAACGCTGCCACGAGCGCGCCGCCCGCGGATTCGCCCATGAGCGTGATCCGATTCGGGTCGCCGCCGAACGCCGCGATCTCGTCGCGCACCCAGTGCAGGGCCGCCGCAACGTCCTGCAGCCCCAGGTTGCGGGGCGCCCCCTCGAGCACCGAGAAGCCCTCGGACCCCAGCCGGTAGCCGACGCTGACGAACACCACCCCGTCGCGGGCGAACGCCGTGCCGTCGTACATCGACAGTGCCGCCGTGCCGCGCTCGAGTGCGCCGCCGTGGATCCACAGCACGACAGGGGCCGAGTTCGCGTCGGCCGGAGCCCAGACGTTCGCCGTGAGGATGCCGTCGCCGTCGATGCGGACGCTGCCGAGGATCTCCGCGGTCGCCCCTGCATACGGCAGTTGCGGGGCCGTCGGACCGAATGTCTCGGCGTCGCGAGGTGCAGACCAGGGTTCCACCGGTTGCGGGGTCCGGAAGCGGAGTTCGCCGAAAGGGGGCGCCGCGTACGGCACGCCGAGGTAGCGATCGATACCGACGTCACGTCGGCCGAGCAGGTCGCCGGAGGAGATCCTGGTGCGCACGACGTCCTGACCCATGGCCACATCCTAAGAGTGTCGTATCCTCGGTCCGCTCCCGGCCCGGCAGGATAGGATTGGCACTCAGGTCGCACGAGTGCCAACGGTGAGGAGGAGTGATGGTCTCAGAACGCGGACTCCAGGTGCTCCGTGCCATCGTCGAGGACTACGTGGAGACGAACGAGCCGGTCGGCAGCAAGTCGATCGTGGAGCGGCACGCGTTCGGCGTGTCCGCGGCCACGATCCGCAACGACATGGCCCAGCTCGAGGACGAGGACCTCATCGCGGCGCCGCACACCTCTTCCGGGCGCGTGCCGACCGACAAGGGATACCGTGTCTTCGTCGACCACCTCGCGCAGGTGCGACCGCTCTCTTCGGCACAGCGCAACGCGATCACGGCCTTCCTCGCGGATCCTGCCGACCTCGATGACCTCATGGTTCGCACGGTGCGCGTGCTCACACGCCTCACCGGCCAGGTCGCGCTGGCGCAGTATCCGTCTTTCGCTCGTGCGCACGTCACGCACGTCGAGCTCGTCGCCCTCGGCCCCAGCCGGCTGCTGATCGTGCTGGTCACCGACGCCGGCGGTGTGTCGCAGCGGATCGTGCCGCTGCCGGTCGAGCTCGACGAGCCAGAGCTCGGCGTGCTCCGCGCGGTCATCACCGAGCTGTTGACCGGCCGTTCGGTGCGCCGCGGTGCCGAGCGCGTGGAGGCGGCGGCGGAGACCTCGTACGGCCCTCGGATCGACGCGGCCCTTGGTGCGCTGCTGCGCGCCGTTGCCGAGGAGCTCGCGGAGTTCCGGCAGGAGCGCCTGGTCATGGCGGGGGCGGCGACCCTGGCCCGCCGGGAGCACGACTTCCGCGGCAGCATCCATCCGCTCCTCGAGGCCATCGAGGAGCAGGTGACGCTGCTGCGCCTCATGAGCGAGATGCACGTCGACGAGCACGGACTCGCGGCGAGCATCGGCACGGAGAACGCCGCGTTCGGCCTCGGCGAGGCCTCGATCGTGGCGAGCGATTACCTGACGCATGGCGGTACCGCGCGCGTGGGCGTGATGGGGCCGACCCGCATGGACTATCCGAGCAACCTCGCGGCGGCGCGGGCCGTGGCCCGCTACCTGTCGCAGCTGCTCGAAGAGGATGAGACCGGCCGTTGATCGGCCGCACGAACACGCATGCCGCCGACGGCGGCCCGGAAAGGCGATGGTGACGGATCACTACGAGGTTCTCGGCGTCTCGCGCGATGCGAGCGAGGACGAGATCAAGAAGGCGTATCGACGGCTCGCGCGTCAGCTGCACCCCGACGTGAACCCCAGTGAGGATGCGGCGGAGCGGTTCAAGCTCGTCACGCACGCCTATGACGTGCTGAGTGACGCCGACTCGCGGCGCCGCTACGACATGGGCGGCGACCAGAACGGCAACGGCGGTTTCGGTGGGTTCGGCGGCTTCGGCGACATCTTCGAGACCTTCTTCGGGGGCGGAGGGGCGCGCGCGGCCCGGCCGCGTTCGCGCCGGGAGCGGGGCCAGGACGCGCTGGTGCGGGTCACGCTCGAGCTCGGCGACGTCGTGTTCGGTGTGCACCGCGACATCGACGTGGACACCGCCGTGCTGTGCGAGACGTGCCAGGGCTCCTGCTGCCAGGAGGGCACCTCACCGGTTACCTGCGACATCTGCGGCGGATCCGGACACGTGCAGCAGCAGGTGCGCAGCCTGCTCGGCAACGTCATCACGACCGCGCCGTGCGGCTCCTGCGAGGGCTTCGGCACGACGATCCCGTTCCCGTGCCAGACCTGCAACGGTCAGGGACGGGTGCGTTCGCGCCGTACCGTCGGCCTCGACATCCCCGCCGGCGTCGAGTCCGGCCTGCGCCTGCAGCTGCCCGGGTCGGGCGAGGTCGGCCGCGCGGGCGGCCCGAACGGCGACCTGTACGTCGAGGTCACGGTCTCCCCGCACGCCCGCTTCAGCCGCGACGGCGACGACCTGCTCGCCACTCTCGAGGTGGCGATGAGCGATGCGATCCTCGGGACCACCACGACCATCGAGTCGCTGGACGGGCCCGTGGATCTGGAGATCCGCCAGGGCCTCCAGTCCGGCGATGTGCTGACGATCAAGGGCCGCGGCGTCACGCCGCTGCGCGGAACCCAGCGCGGCGACCTGCGCGTCGGCGTACAGGTGCTGACCCCGACCAAGCTCGACCATAAGGAGCGCCAGCTCATCGAGGACTTCGCCAAGCGCACCAAGGCACCGGCGCCGAAGCTGGCCGAGTTCCACCAGGGGCTGTTCTCCAAACTGCGCGACCGCTTCCGGGGCTGACCCGCGATGGCCCTGCACTTCGTGACGCCCGACGCGACGGCGGCCGCGGCCGGTTCGGTCCTCGCCCTCACCGGCGCCGAGGCCAAGCACGCCGCTGTCGTGCGCAGGGTGCGGATCGGGGAGCCGATCACGCTCGGAGACGGGGCGGGCGTCTGGCTCGAGGGCGAGGTCGCGTCCTCAGCCCCCGGCCTGGTGGAGGTGCGCATTCTGTCGCGCAGGGAGGATCCGAGACCGGATCCGCGGATCCTGCTCGTGCAGGCGCTGGCGAAGGGCGACCGCGACGAGCTCGCGGTGCAGGCCGCGTGCGAGCTCGGCGTCGACGAGATCGTTCCGTGGCAGGCGGCGCGCAGCGTCTCCCGGTGGGAGGGGGCCAAGGCGGTGAAGGGCCGGGAACGCTGGGCCACGATCGTGCGCGAGGCCGCCAAACAGGCCCACCGATCCTGGATCCCGGAGGTCGCATCCGTCGAAGCGACAGCCGATCTGGCGCGCCGTGCGGCGACGCAGCGGGTGCTGATCCTGGACCCGACGGCGCCTGCGGCGCTGTCCGCCCTCGTCCCGGACGAGCGCGACATCGTGCTGGTCGTCGGCCCCGAGGGCGGGATCGCCCCCGAGGAGATCGAGCGTCTTGTCGCCGCCGGCGCGGAACGCGTGCTGTTGGGCGACACCGTGCTGCGCACCTCGACCGCGGGCCCCGCCGCCATCGCGGTGCTGAACGTGGCGCGCGGGCGCTGGTAGCCGACGCCGCCCGGCACCGCGCGGATAGACTGATTCCATGAGCGAACCCTCGATCTTCACGCGCATCCTGAACGGGGAGATCCCCGGCGAGATCCTGCTGGAGACCGAGGATGTCTTCGCAATCCGCGACATCAACCCGCAGGCGCCTCTGCATGTGCTCGTGATCCCCAAGTCCGAGCAGTTCCGCGACGTCACCGAGCTCGCCGCAGGCGACCCCGGACTCATGGCGAAGATGGTCGCTGCGGCGAAGGAGATCGCCGATGAGCACGCGAACGGCGAGTACCGCCTGATCTTCAACAACGGCGCGAGTGTCGCGCAGTCCGTCTTCCACGTGCACGCCCACGTGCTCGGCAATCTTGAGGAGAACAAGCTCGTTGGCTTCTGACGACACGGCCGAGGGCGTCGCGCCCTCCCAGTCCGTGACCTCCGCCCGCATCGAGGTGGACGGGGTCGCGATGGTGCAGCTGCTCGGACCACAGGACCGGCTGCTGCGCATGCTCGAGAAGGAGCATCCGGCGGTCGACGTGCTGGTGCGCGGCAACGAGGTCACTCTGACCGGCGAGCCGGCCGCGGTGCGCTCGGCGCAGAAGCTCGTGGATGAGCTCATCGAGCTGACGCGCTCCGGGCATGCACTCGTCCCCAGCGATGTCGCGCAGTCGGCGCGGATGCTGGAGCGGGAGGGCGTGCGCCCGAGCGAGGTCCTCGGCGAGGCGATCCTGTCGACGCGGGGTCGCGTGATCCGGCCGAAGACCCTCGGCCAGAAGGAATACGTCGACGCGATCGATGAGAACACGATCGTGTTCGGCATCGGCCCCGCCGGCACCGGTAAGACCTATCTCGCGATGGCGAAGGCGGTGCAGGCGCTGCAGCGCAAGGAGGTCGAGCGGATCATCCTCACCCGCCCGGCCGTCGAGGCCGGGGAGCGGCTCGGATTCCTGCCGGGAACCCTCACCGACAAGATCGATCCGTACCTGCGCCCGCTCTACGACGCGCTGAACGAGATGATGGATCCCGAGATCGTCCCCAAGCTGATGGCGAGCGGCACGATCGAGGTCGCCCCGCTCGCGTACATGCGCGGCCGGACGCTGAACGACTCGTTCGTCGTGCTGGACGAGGCGCAGAACACCACGCCCGAGCAGATGAAGATGTTCCTCACCAGGCTCGGGTTCGGCACGCGCATGGTCGTCACAGGCGACATCACCCAGATCGATCTTCCTCAGGGCGCCTCCGGATTGCGCGTCGTGACCCGGGTGCTGGAGGACATCGACGACATCCACTTCTCACGGCTCACGAGTGACGACGTCGTGCGCCACTCGCTGGTGGGTCGCATCGTGGATGCGTACACCGAATACGACGAGCAGCGCACCGCGGTCCGCGCCGAGCGCGAGCAGGCGGCGGAGTTCGCCAACCGCGCCGAGCGACGTGCCGGGCAGCAGCGCCCCGGACCCCGAGACCGCATGCCGAAACGAGGCCTGAAATGATCGAGATCAACAACGAATCGGCCATCGCGATCGACGAGACGGTGCTCCTGCGCCTCACCGAGCGCAACCTGGGCCAGCTGAACGTGAGCGCGGATGCGGACGTGGCCATCGTCCTCGTCGACGAGGGCGCCATGGAAGCGCTGCACGTGCAGTGGATGGACGAGCCGGGACCGACCGACGTGCTGAGCTTCCCGATGGACGAACTGCGTCCCGGCACCATCGACCGGCCGACGCCGCCCGGGCTGCTCGGCGACATCGTGCTGTGCCCCCAGGTCGCGGAGACCCAGGCGGCCGCAGCCAAGCACACGCTCATGGACGAGCTGATCCTGCTCACGACGCACGGTCTGCTGCACCTCCTCGGATTCGATCACGCCGAACCCGAGGACGAGAAGGAGATGTTCGGCCTGCAGCGCGAGCTCATCGCCGGTTTCGCCGCCGACGAGCGCTCGCACGGTCGATGACGCCATTCCTGCTGCTCGCCGGCGCGATCCTGCTCGTCGCGTTCGGCGGCCTGATGGCGGCGATCGACGCGGCGCTGTCCGTGACCTCGCGGGCGGATTTGGAGGAGATGGGAGCCGAGGGGCGCAATGCGCCGGCCCTCGCCAGGATCGCCGCGGATCCGGAACCCCACGCGAATGCGGTCGCCTTCATGCGTGTGTTCGTGGAGACGGCGGCCGCAGTGCTCGTCACGGTCGCCTTGGTGCTGCTGTTCGACGATCAGATCTGGTGGGCGATGCTCGCCGCCGCGGTGATCATGACCGGCATCACCTTCGTCCTCGTCGGGGCGAGCCCGCGATCCTTCGGTCGCCAGCACGCCGACGCGATGCTGAGGGTGTGCGCTCCCACGATCCGCGCCGTCCGGGTCATCCTCGGCCCGGTCGCGCAGGGGCTCGCGGTCTTCGGCAGCCGGGTCACCCCGGGGGCGGGGCGGAGCACGTTCGCGACCGAGACGCAGCTTCTCAGCATGGTCGACGAGGCGGCCTCGCACGACCTCATCGAGGCGGACGACCGCGAGCTGATCCACTCCGTCTTCGACTTCACCGACCAGTTCGTGCGCGCGGTCATGGTGCCGCGCACCGACATGGTCACCGTCGACGCCGCTGCGACCACATCCGAGGCGATGGATCTCTTCCTGAACCGCGGCGTCTCGCGTATGCCCGTCGTCGATGACGAGGCCGATGATGTCGTCGGCGTGCTCTACCTCAAGGATCTGGTGCAGTTCGCCTACCGGGACGACCGCAGCTGGCGGGCCGCCTCGGTGCGCCGGCTCGCCCGGCCCGCCGTGTTCGTGCCGGAGTCCATGCGTGCGGAGACGCTCCTGCAGCAGATGAAGCGCGAGGCCGTGCACGTGTGCATCGTGATCGACGAGCACGGCGGGATCGCCGGGCTCGTCACGATGGAGGACCTCATCGAGGAGCTCGTCGGGGAGATCTCCGACGAGTACGATCGGCCCGGCTCCGAGGTCGTCGAGCTCGAGCCGGGGCACTATCGGGTGAGCGGGCGGATGAGCCTCGAGGACGTCGGCGAGTTGTTCGGCGTCGAGCTCGAGGACGACGACGTGGACTCCATCGGCGGCCTGCTGGGCAAGGAGCTCGGCCGCATTCCGACTCCCGGCGCGACGGCCGTCGTGCGCGGGCTTCTCCTCACCGGCGGGGCCTCACGGGGTCGCGGCCGCGGCATCGAACATGTCTTCGTCGAGCGGGCCGAGGAGCCGCTCGCGGGGGATCAGAACAAGGAGAACCACGATGAGCGATGAGCGCGACACCGAGACCCCGGCCCCGCACCGCAGCGGGTTCGTGACGTTCGTGGGTCGGCCGAACGTCGGCAAGTCCACACTCACGAATGCGCTGGTCGGCGAGAAGATCGCTATCACCAGCGAGAAGCCGCAGACCACCCGGCGCGCGATCCGCGGCATCGTGAACCGTCCGGACGGACAGCTCGTGATCGTGGACACCCCGGGCATCCACCGCCCTCGGACCCTGCTGGGCGAGCGCTTGAACGACCTCGTCGGGCAGGTGCTCGGTGACGTCGACGTGATCGGCTTCTGCGTGCCGGCGACCGAGAAGGTCGGCCCCGGTGACAAGCGCATCGCGGCGTCGCTGGACGGCTATCCGCGGGCGAAGAAGGTCGCGATCGTGACCAAGGTCGACATCGCGGAGCGCGACGAGATCACCGAGCGGCTCATGGAGGTCGACTCCCTGCGCGAGGACTGGGCGGCCGTGATCCCGCTCTCCGCACTCACTCGGGTGCAGCTGGACGTGCTGGCGGACGAGGTGCTCTCGCTCATGCCGGAGGGCCCGTCCCTGTACGAGGACGACATCGTCACGGACGAGTCCACCGAGGACCGCATCGCCGAGATGATCCGCGAGGCGGCCCTCGAGGGCGTCCGCGACGAGCTGCCGCACTCGATCGCCGTCGTGGTCGACGACATCTCACCGCGCGAGGATTCCGACCTGACCGATGTGCACGCCTCGATCGTCGTGGAGCGAGACAGCCAGAAGGCGATCATCATCGGACGCAAGGGCACTCGGCTCCGCGATGTCGGCGCGACCGCCCGTGCGGGCATCGAGGAACTGCTCGGCACCCGGGTGTTCCTGGGTCTGCACGTGAAGGTCGCCAAGGAATGGCAGCGCGACCCGAAGCAGCTCGGGCGGCTGGGTTTCTGACATGAGCGTCGCCGCGCGGCACTGGATCGCTCCGGAATGGGGCGGTCCGGAGCGGTGGCGGCTGGCCGACACGACGGCACCGGATCCGCAACAGGGCGAGGTGACGATCCGCGTGCACGCGGCGGGGATGAACCCTGCGGACCGCAAGCACGTCGCCGTGCCGAGGCCGGGCGTCGAGCTGCCGGTGCCGATCGGCTATGAGGTCTCGGGCGAGATCCTCGCGATCGGACCGGGCACGCGGATCGGATCGGGGGAGGCGCGAGTCGGCGACGAGGTCGTGGCCTTCCGGGTCCAGGGCGGGTATGCGAGCGCGCTCACGATCCCCGCGGAGAAGGCCTTCCGCAAACCCGCACGCCTGTCGCACGCCGAGGCGGCGAACCTGCTGCTCGCCGGCACCACGGCCGCGGAGATGCTCGAGCGCGTGCACGCTGAGGAGGGTGAGACCATCCTGCTCCACGGCGCCTCGGGCGCGGTCGGGGTCATGGTGCTGCAGCTGGCCGCACTGCGCGGCATCCGCGTGATCGGCACCACGAGCGAGGCCGGCGCCGAGCGCGTGCGTCGGTTCGGCGGCACCCCCGTGGTCGGCGGCACCCCCGTGGCTTATGGCGAGGGTCTTCTGGACCGGGTCCGCGCCACCGGCCTGGCCGTGGACGCGGCGCTGGATGCGGTCGGCACGGACGAAGCCGTCGACGTCTCCCTCGCTCTCGTCGGGGACCGTTCCCGGATCGTCACGATCGCGGCACCCGGTCGCGCGGCGGAGCACGGCTTCCGCGCCATCGCGGGATCCCAGCCCGGCAGTGCAGCGTTCCGCGACGGGATCCGTGGCGAACTGGTGCGTCTCGCGGACGAAGGACGGCTGGTGGTGCCGCTCGCGCGCACCTATCCGCTCGCCGAGGCCGTCGACGCCACTCGTTTCCTCGCCGAGGAGCATCCGGGCGGCAAGCTCGCGCTGATCCCCTGACGGACAGCGGCGATCTCGAGCGCGGTCTCCGCAGACTCCGCGCATCGGGAGGGCGCCGGTATCACCAGCCGCCGGAGGATCCGCCTCCTCCGCCACCGCCGGAGAACCCGCCGCCGAAGGAGCCGCTGGAACTCGACGACGAGCTCGGCGTGGGGGTCGGGCTGAGCGAGCTGTTCATGCCGCTGAGCGAGCCGGCGAAATTCGCGCCGGTGTAGCCGTAGTACCAGCCGGGCGTGATGCCGTCGTGCTCGTACTGCACGGCAAGCACCTGCCCCCACTCGCGTTCCATGCCGAAGAGCATCGCGTAGGGGAGCAGCCGCTCGTACAGCACGATGACGTCCACCGTGCCGTCCGCGCGGCGTTCCGCGCCCCGGTACGACTGCAGCATGCGGATCCGGTCCGCCTCGGCCAGCCGGATGTACTCGCGCACCCCGAGCAGGTACTCGCGCGCCTCAGCGCCCTGCGGCGTGAGGACGGCGCGGCGCGGCAGCGACACGAGGATGGCGACGATCGCGACCGCCGATGCGACGATCGCGACGACGAAGGTCGCGATGGCGGCAGGACGGCCCACCGCCATGCCGGGCGCGGCCAGCACGATCGCGCCGAGGCCCGCCGCGAGTGCGATGACGCTCAGGACCACCGCGAGCACCGAGCGCCGCCGGGTGAGCAGACCACGCTCGAACGCGGCGACATGGGCGGACCCGGCGAGGGCCTTGAGCCGGGCGACCAACGGATCGTTCGGCACCTCGAGATGCAGCGTCGTGCCGACAGGATCTCCGGGGAACAGCGCATGCAGAGCCTCCGCGTCGAGCGCATCGGGGGAGCTCGACGGGTCGAGGAGCTCGAGCACGGGCTTGCTCTCGCCGTCAGAGATGCGGATCGCCCTGTGGACGGCGAGGTGCACGATCTCGGCGGAGTTCGCGACGGGCCGTCGACCCTCGATCTCGGCGGCGAGGACCGGGGGAAACGTGTCAGGCACGTCGTACTGGGCGACCACGATGCCGCGGCCGCTGCGCCGTCCGTTCCGGCGCAGCAGTCCGATGCCGAGGATCGGGCCACCGATCGCGAGCAGCACGGCGAGACCCGCGACGGGATACGGCGCGACGTCGGTCATCGGATCCGGCTGGCGTGCCGGAGCCTGGGCGAAGGTTCCCGCCTTCATCGGGAAGGCGACGGTGACACCGGATCCGGCGGGGACGTTCTCCTGCGTCACGGCGAACCCGGTCCCAGAGGCGGGGGAGAGCGTGCAGCGGGTGGTGGAGTCGACGGGCCCGGCGTAGCAGGAGGGGGCGCCGATCATGGCGGCATCGACGTCCGGGGCGAAGGAGAGCTCGGCGGAGAAGTGCGCGATCGGCTGCGCGGAGTTCAACGGGAGCAGGTTCCAATACCACTCGTCGATTGCCCGGTTGGTGGGCCGATGCACGACATCGCGCATCGTGTAGCGGATCACATAGGTGTTGCGTCCGTGCGCGAACCTGTCAGGATCGCCGATCTTCAGTTGCCGCTCGCCGTCGTCGGTCTCGCTGTCGTCGTACGGCACCGCCTTGCCTGCGCCGTCGGTGATCGAGACGACGTGCAGCCCGAGTGGCGCGCCCTCGTACCAGGTGGGCAGGCCTCGGAGGATGCCGTGGTTCTGGTCGAAGTCGGGGAACTCCGCGACGAGCGTCTCGGTCACCGCCAGCATCGCGCGGCCGTCGGCGTCGCGGCTGAGCAGATACCGCGCGTCCCAGGACGCGTAGGAGAAGTCGTTCGTGTCGGCGTGCGCGGCGGGTGCCGCCAGCAGTGGGGCCAGCACGAGGGCGAGGGCGCCGAGCAGGGTGAGCAGCCGGGCGCGCAGTCGAGCCGTCATGCCAGCCAGACTATCCGTCTCACCCGTCGCCCCGAGGTCGTCCGCGAGCGGGCGCGCTGTGCGCGTGCCCGCTCCCGCACGCGAGGATCAGTGCAGCGCACTCGTCTCGATGATCGTGCGCAGCGCCGCCTCGTCGTTCGCGATCTCGGTGACGCGCTGCGGGGCCGCGAGCAGGGCCTGCAGCTCGTCCGACAGCGGCAGCTCGATCCCGAGCGCTTCGGTGATGGTCTCGCCGAACTTCTCCGGCTTGGCGGTCTCGAGCACGAGCATGGGCACGCCGTCCTCGATGAACGTGCTCGCGACCTTCACGCCGTCGGCGGTGTGCGGGTCGATGATCGTTCCGCTCGCGTCGTGCACGGCGCGGATCGTGGCGAGCCGGTCTTCGTGCGTGCTGGTGCCGCTCACGATCCCGAACTCGTCGGCGAAGCGCGGCAGATCCGCGGTGAAGTCGAAGACGCCGGTGCGGGCGAGGTCGTCCCAGGCCCCGACGACGCGCTGCGGGTCGCGGCCGACGAGGTCGTAGATGAAGCGCTCCAGGTTCGATGCCTTGGAGATGTCCATCGACGGGCTCGACGTCGCGAGCGTCTGTGCCGCGCTGCGCGGACGGTAGAGCCCGGTGCGGAAGAACTCGTCCAGCACGTTGTTCTCGTTCGCGGCGAGCACGAGACGGCGGATCGGCAGGCCCATGCCGCGCGCGAAGAAGCCGGAGAGAATGTTGCCGAAGTTCCCGGACGGCACCGCGAAGGACACCTCGAAGCCGTCCCGCTCGGCAGCGGCGAGGCCGTCGGTCGCGCGCAGCCACGCCCAGAAGTAGTAGACGACCTGCGCGGTGATGCGGGCGAGGTTGATCGAGTTGACCGCGCCCAGGTGCTGCGCGTTCTTGAAGTCGAGGTCGCCGGCGAGGTCCTTGACCAGGTTCTGGCAGTCGTCGAAGACGCCGTCCACGGCGATGTTGTGCACGTTCGCGTCCTGCAGCGAGTACATCTGCGCGCGCTGGAACGGGCTCATCCGTCCCTGCGGCGAGAGCATGAAGACGCTGATCCGGTCCTTGCCGCGGAGGGCGTGCTCGGCCGCCGAACCGGTGTCGCCCGAGGTGGCGCCGACGATGTTCAGCACGCCGCCCGTGCGCTCGAGGGCGTACTCGAGCGCCTGCCCGAGGAACTGCATCGCCATGTCCTTGAACGCCAGCGTCGGCCCTTCGGAGAGCCCGACGAGCGTGATCCCGCCGCCGATCGGCGTCAGCGGCACGGGCTCGGCGAACACCGCGGGGGAGTACGCCGCCGCGCACAGCTCCGCCAGATCCTCGCGCGGGATGTCGGTCGCGAACAGGCCGAGCACCTCGGTCGCCAGCTCCGCGTAGTCGAGTGCCCGCCAGGACTCGAGGGTCGCCGCGTCGACCTCGGGCAGCCGCTCCGGGACGAGCAGGCCGCCATCGACGGCCAGGCCCTCCAGGAGCGCCTCGCTGTAGGTCTTCGGCTCCCCGCCACCGCGGGTGGAGATGTACTGCACGAGTTGCTCCTCGATTCTCGGGCGTCTCGGATCCGCTCGTAGGGGGTGCGGATCCGCGTGCATCGATTCTCGCAGGTCCGTCACAGCCCTGACGCCCCTGTGTCGCCGTGCTAGCATGACGGCATGCGCGCAGGCGGTCTGCTCCTTCTTATCTGCCGCGACGAGTCCCGTCTCTGAGGGCCCCACTCGTCGCGGTGTTCGTGTTGGCCCGCTCCCACACTTGAAGCGACGAGAAGAGCAACCCTCATGAAGAACAACCAGCGCCCCACCTCGATGCCGGTCCACAAGTACCGGCCGTACCACGAGCAGATCGCCGTCGATCTGCCCGACCGCACCTGGCCCTCGGCCCGCATCACGAAGGCGCCGCGCTGGTGCGCGGTCGACCTGCGCGACGGCAACCAGGCCCTCATCGACCCGATGTCCCCTGAGCGCAAGCGCGTCATGTTCGAGCTGCTCGTCGGCATGGGCTACAAGGAGATCGAGGTCGGCTTCCCGTCCGCGAGCCAGACCGACTTCGACTTCGTGCGCCAGCTCATCGAAGAGGACCTGATCCCGGACGACGTCACGATCCAGGTCCTGACGCAGTGCCGCGAGCACCTCATCGAGCGCACCTACGAGGCGATTGCCGGCGCCAAGCAGGCCATCGTGCACTTCTACAACTCCACCAGCGTGCTGCAGCGCGAGGTCGTGTTCCGTTCCGACCGCGAGGGTGTCAAGCAGATCGCGCTCGAGGGCGCGCGCCTGTGCCGCGAGTTCGAGAAGCGGATCCCCGACACCGAGGTCTACTACGAGTACTCGCCGGAGAGCTACACCGGCACCGAGCTGGAGTACGCCGTCGAGGTCTGCAACGAGGTGCTGGAGATCCTGCAGCCGAGCCCCGGTCGCAAGGTCATCATCAACCTGCCGGCCACCGTCGAGATGGCGACCCCCAACGTCTACGCCGACTCGATCGAGTGGATGAGCCGTCACCTGAACCACCGCGAGAACGTGATCCTCTCGCTGCACCCGCACAACGATCGCGGCACCGCCATCGCCGCCGCGGAGCTCGGCTACATGGCCGGCGCGGACCGCATCGAGGGATGCCTGTTCGGCAACGGCGAGCGCACCGGCAACGTCGACCTCGTCGCGCTGGGCATCAACCTGTTCACGCAGGGCATCGACCCCGAGATCGACTTCAGCGACATCGACCAGGTCAAGCGCACCGCCGAGTACTGCAACCAGCTGCCCGTGCCCGAGCGCAGCCCCTGGGCCGGCGATCTCGTCTTCACCGCGTTCAGCGGATCCCACCAGGATGCGATCAAGAAGGGCTTCGAGGCCATGGCCGCGAAGGCCGAGGCTCAGGGCGTCACGGTCGACGACATCGAGTGGGGCGTGCCCTATCTGCCGGTCGATCCCAAGGACCTGGGCCGGTCGTACGAGGCAGTCATCCGGGTCAACTCGCAGTCCGGCAAGGGCGGCGTCGCTTATCTGCTGAAGACGGACCACGCGCTCGACCTGCCGCGCAAGCTGCAGATCGAATTCTCCGGCGTCGTGCAGGGCAAGACCGACGCCGAGGGCGGCGAGGTCACCAGCGAGCAGATCTGGGAGATCTTCACCGACGAGTACCTGCCCGCGTCGGCCGACGACGCCAAGTGGGGCCGGTTCGAGCTGCTCGGCACCCGCACGAACAGCGACATGTCCGGCGAGGTCACCCTCGACGTCGTGCTGCGCGACGACGAGGAGCGCGTAGAGGCCGAAGGCCGGGGCAACGGTCCGGTTGCGGCGTTCATCGAGGTGCTGCGCGAGCGCGGCTTCGACATCGCCCTGTACGACTACGTCGAGCACACTCTGTCGACCGGTGGCGACGCCCAGGCGGCCGCCTACGTCGAGCTGCAGGTCGGCGACCAGCGCCTGTGGGGCGTCGGCATCGACGGTGACATCTCCACGGCGTCGCTCAAGGCGATCGTGTCCTGCGTGAACCGTTCCATCCGTGCGCGGGCCGCCGCCGAGGCGGACCTCGTCAGCGCCTGAGCGCCCGCGCGAAGCTTCTCCGCACCGTCACCCCGTGTGCGGAGGATCCGTCCGCGGCGCAACCGTCCGCGTGACTGCGCCTGCGCCGCGAGTCCGGCAGAACCTGCCGAGCCCGGGGCGCAGGCGTGTCTCAGGGGCGGATGATCGGGATCATCCCGGTCTCGGCGGCGACGCGCCGGCGATACAGGGCGCGCTGCTCGGGCAGCGACAGGTCGAAGACCACGGCGAGCACGCGGATGATCGCGGTCAGGACGATGCCGATGATCGCGGCCGGCACGATGCCCATGCCGAGTGCGTGCGCGACCACGATGAAGGCGCAGCCCGCGCCGGCGGCGACCGCGTAGAGGGAGCCGACGTGCATGATCGACACCGGCAGGCCCATGAGCATGTCGCGGAGGACACCTCCGCCGGCGGCGGCGCAGACGCCGATGAACACAGCGGGGACCTCGGGCAGGCCGAACGCGATCGCCTTGCTCGTGCCGAAGGCGCCGAACATGCCGATCACCACGGCGTCGAGGCCGACGACCACGGCGTTCAGGCGCTGGAAGAGGCCAGCGAGCAGCATGCCGATGAGCGCCGCGCCTCCGGCGGTGAGCAGGTACCAGTTGCTGTGCAGCGATGCGGGCGGCTGGCCCAGCAGGATGTCGCGGATGAGACCGCCGCCCATGCCGATCATGATCCCGATGATGGCCACGCCCAGCAGATCCAGGCGGCGTTCACCCCGGAAGCCGCTCGCGAACATGGCGCCCTGCACGCCGCCCAGGCCCACGCCCAGCAGATCGGCCCACAGCGGGATGGTGAAGGTCGGTTCGGTCACAGCTCTATTGTCCCCGGGAGTGGGATGATCGAGGAATGCCCACCTACCGAGACGAAGCGGTGATCCTGCGCACCCACAAGCTCGGTGAGGCGGACCGGATTGTCACGATGCTCTCGCGTGCACACGGCAAGGTCAGGGCCGTGGCGAAGGGGGTGCGCCGCACCTCGTCGAAGTTCGGCTCGCGTCTCGAGCCGTTCATGGTCGCGGACGTGCAGCTGTACCAGGGGCGTTCGCTCGATATCGTGCAGCAGGCGGAGTCGCTCGGATCCTACGGCGCCGACATCGCCCTGCACTACGACCGCTACACGGCGGCGAACGCCATGGTCGAGACGGCCGATCGGCTGAACGACGCCGAAGCGACGCCCGAGCAGTATCTGCTGCTCGTGGGCGGGCTGCGGGCTCTCGCGCGCGGCGAGCACGCCTCCCGCAGCATCCTGGACTCCTACCTGCTGCGCGTCATGGCGCTGTCGGGCTGGGCGCCGTCGTTCGACGACTGCGCGCGCTGTGCGAAGCCCGGATCGCACACGGTGTTCGTCGCCCAGATGGGCGGCATCGTCTGCGATGAGTGCGCACCCGCGGGCAGCCCGCGCATCCCCGCCACGGCGCTCGATGTGCTGCGCGCCCTGATCGCGGGGGACTGGGAGCGGGTCGACTCCGCCTCCGTCCGCGACACAGCCGCCGCATCCGGCCTCATCGCCGCATACGCCCAGTGGCATCTCGAGCGGGGGATCCGCTCGCTCTCGCTCGTGGAGGGAACCCGTTGAGCCCCAAGTCGTACACGCACAAGGACGCCGTCCCGTACCGTCCCTTGGACTGGACCGGCGCGCAGCCGCCCGCGTTCCCGGCCGTGCCGAACCATGTCGCGATCGTCATGGACGGCAACGGCCGCTGGGCGAACCGGCGCGGACTCAACCGCATCGAGGGGCACAAGGCGGGGGAGGAGGTGCTGCTCGACGTCGTCGCCGGCGCCATTCAGGCGGGTGTCAAGCACCTCAGCGTCTACGCATTCTCGACGGAGAACTGGGCCCGGTCTCCGGAGGAGGTGCGCTTCCTCATGGGCTACAACCGTGACGTGCTGCACCGTCGCCGCGACCAGCTCAACGAGTGGGGCGTGCGGATCCGCTGGGCGGGGCGCAGGCCGCGCCTGTGGGGCTCCGTCATCAAGGAGCTGGAGTACGCGTCCGAACTGACGCGCGGCAACGACACCCTCACGCTCACGATGTGCATCAACTACGGCGGACGCGTGGAGCTCGTGGACGCGATGCGCGCGATCGCCGAGGACGTGAAGGCAGGGCGGATGCGCCCGAGTGCGATCACCGAGAAGGCGATCCGCCGGCACCTGTACATCCCGGACATGCCGGATGTGGACCTGTTCCTGCGCAGCTCGGGAGAGCAGCGCACGTCGAACTTCCTGCTCTGGCAGTCCGCCTACGCGGAGATGGTGTTCCTCGACACGCTGTGGCCCGACTTCTCCCGCGAAGAGCTGTGGCGTGCGATCGGGATCTACCTCTCCCGGGATCGTCGCTTCGGCGGGGCGGTGGACGTACCGGACGTTGCGGCGGGCGCCTGATCTCCTGGGCGTGAACGCAGCTGAGGATCTGGACGGATGACACATCCGGGGAAGCCGCCCACGGCTCTCGGGCCCGAACGGCGGGAACGAACGCCACATCCGCCGGAGTCGCCCACGGCGTCGCGCGTCTCCCATACCGTGATTCGGCGAGTTCGGGCGCACGTGCCATTGGCTGGACACGCCCCCCAAGCGCGCCCAGCCCCGGCCTGACCGTGCCTCCGCGAGGCACCGTTCAAGCAGCGGGGCGGAATCGTCGCGGTGAGGGATCGATATCGCCCCACGCGTATCGCAGCGGCAGCCGTGTGCGCAGCAGGGCCTGTGCGCGGCCACCGTCAGGGTGATGCAGCACGAAGTCGGCCTTCCCTTCGCGTGTGATCCGCCATCCGCCGTGATGGAGTTCCATGTGATGGAACCGACACAGCAGGATCCCTCGGTCGATGTCGGTGCGGCCCTGATCGCGCGCCCACTCGTCGATGTGATGGGCCTCGCAGTAGGAGGCTGGTCTGTCGCAGCCGTTCCACCGGCATCCGCCGTCCCGGATCGCGAGGCCGATCCGCTGCTTCGAGGTGAACAGGCGTGATTCCCTGCCCACGTCGAGCGGGTTCCCGCACGAGTCGACCGCGACGACGAGGGCTCCCGTGTCGCAGATGCGTCGTTCCGCGACGGTGGCGGGGAGTGCGGTGAGTCCGTCTTCAGTGACCGCAGTCGGCGCTGGCCCATGGTTCCGGTCGGTGACCTGCACGAGCCGGAGTCCCACTTGCCTGCTGCCGAGCACGGCGTCCGCATCGGCGAGTGCGCCGGTCCGGACCAGATCCAGGAGCAGGTCGTACGCCAGCTGGTCATTCGAGCGCGGATCGGTGGCCAGAGCCTCGGCGTGCATCTTCTCGTCCGGGTCGACGAATCGCGGGCCGCCCCTGCGAGGGCGCAGCGCGGCGGCGAAGATCGCGTCGACGAACGCCCCGCCCTCGTCATCGAAGGCGATCGATGCCCGGCGCGCGCCGTCCAGATCGAACCAGGTTCGGAACGACCGGCGCTCGTACCGAGCCAGGAATCGGGCTTCCGCTCCGTCGGAATCGAGGATGTCGCGGATCGTTCGCGCAGATGCGCCCAGTTCCTCCACAGTCCGCCGGGCTGCCTCGTCGATCAGCTGTGTCGTGGCTTGCGCCCACGCCTCGACAGCCCCCTCTGGTGGGTCACCCAGTCCTCGCCGGATCGCGTCGAACTGCGCCGACGTCAACGTCCCCGCCCGCAACCCGCTCCGGAGCGTCTCCCGCCAATCGCCGAAAGGCGACAGTTCTGGTCGCGGCCTGTCGGGTGAGCCCACGTCTGCACCCTCGGACGCGGCGTCTCCGTGTGCGTCGTCGAGAAGGGCCTCCCCAACCCGCACCTGTCGCGCCGCCTCGCCCTTGGCCATGCCACCGAGCTCTTGGATCAGCGACGCCGCTGACCGGTGCCCGAGTCGCTGCGCGAGACCGGAATGCCCTGCCTCCCGTGAGGAGCGCTCCGCTATCACCCCAGCGCTCATCACCTGGATCTGCTCCACCAGCGCCCCGACCTGACCGGCTTCACGACGCACCGCGACCACTTCCACATCCTCGAGGCCGGCGATGATCGCCTGAACTTCGGACGCAGACGCTCCCGCGTTGACTCGCCCTGCCAGGGTCGGGATCAATGCCGCGATCGCATCCAACGTCGTCATACATCCATTCTCGAGGGGGACACCGACATTCGAACCCCAGTTCAGGAGCTTTTTCCAAACCGTGCACAACTTGCGCACACTCTCACTTGTGGAGGACGATCGGACATGCCGGCCCGCGCCAGTCCAGGACCACATCACACGCGCGACGGGGGATACCTCCACGAGTCCACGAACCGTGGACCCCGCGCTTGCCGTAGACTGGGCGACGCGAAGGGGAGTATTCCGACTTCACGCGATCGTCATCACGAGGCCCGCCGCCGGGCCTCCGGGCGCGTGACCGCCGTTTGGTGGGGAAGAGACTTTCGGCCGTTGACCGACCCCCTCGAAAGGCCCTTGTGGACGTTCCCGTCTGGTTCGAAGTCGTCTCGCTCGCCGTCCTGCTGCTGATCCTGATCGGCGATCTGCTGATCGTGCGCTGGCGCCCGCACATCCCCTCCACCAAGGAGTCCACCCTCTGGGTGGTGTTCTACGTCGCGTTGGCGCTCGGTTTTGCGGGACTCCTGCTCGCGGTCGCGGGCGGCCAGCATGCGGGGGAGTTCCTCACCGGCTGGGCGCTGGAGTACAGCCTCTCGATCGACAACCTCTTCGTGTTCGTGCTGATCATGGCCCAGTTCTCGGTGCCGCGGAAGCTGCAGCAGGAAGTGCTGATGGTGGGCATCATCATCGCCCTGGTGCTGCGCGGCGTCTTCATCCTGCTCGGCGTCACGATCATCGAGAACTTCGCCCCGGTCTTCTACCTCTTCGGCGCCTTCCTCATCTGGACCGCGATCCGTCAGGCGATGCCGGAGAAGGCACAGGAGGACGAGACAGCCGCGAAGGAGAGCTTCGCCGTCCGCTTGGTGCGCCGCATCGTTCCCGTCAGCGATGAGTTCGACGGTCCGAAGCTGCGCACCATGGTCGACGGCAAGCGCGTCTGGACGCCGATGATCATCGTCTTCGTCACGATCGGCGTGACGGATCTGATGTTCGCGATCGACTCGATCCCGGCGATCTTCAGCATCACGCAGAACAGCTTCCTGGTGTTCACCGCGAACATCTTCGCCCTGATGGGGCTGCGCCAGCTCTACTTCCTGCTCGGCGACCTGCTCGACCGGCTGCGCTACCTGCACTACGGCATCGCCGTGATCCTCGCCTTCATCGGCGTGAAGCTCGTGCTGCATGCGATGCACGAGAACAGCGTGCCGTTCATCAACGGCGGCCAGCCCATCGAGTGGGCGCCCGACGTGCCGATCTGGCTGTCGCTCACCGTGATCGTCGTCGCGATGCTCGGCGCCACCGGCGCGAGTCTGATCGCGTCAGGGCGCGAGAAGCGTCAGGAGCGCGCGCTCGCGGAGTGACCCGTCCGGTGCTTCGCCCGGCTCAGGGTGGGTGGGAAACACCCACCCTGACCGGGGGTAAACTCGTGGCCATGCAGGCGGTGCAGCTTCTCCTTAGCAGCCGCGGCGAGACCTCGATCTAGGCCTCTCTCGCCGCGGAGTCTCGCGTGGGCCGCACCTTGACCCTCTGGAGAAGCAACGCATGAATGACGCAGCCCCCCGCCCCCGGACGCTGGCCGAGAAGGTCTGGGACGACCACCTCGTGGTGAAGGGCGAGAACGGCGAGCCCGACCTCATCTACATCGACCTGCACCTGGTGCACGAGGTCACCAGCCCTCAGGCCTTCGACGGGCTGCGGGCCGAAGGGCGCCCGCTGCGCCGGCTCGACCTGACGATCGCCACGGAGGACCACAACACTCCGACGCTGGCCATCGACAAGCCGATCGCCGACCTCACCAGCCGCACGCAGATCGAGACGCTGCGCCGCAACGCCGCGGAGTTCGGCGTGCGCCTGCACTCCCTGGGCGACGCGGAGCAGGGCATCGTGCACGTGGTCGGACCGCAGCTGGGGCTGACCATGCCCGGCATCACCGTGGTCTGTGGCGACTCGCACACCTCCACGCATGGAGCATTCGGCGCCATGGCGTTCGGCATCGGCACCAGCGAGGTGGAGCACGTCATGGCCACCCAGACGCTGCCTCTCAAGCCTTTCAAGACCATGGCGATCACCGTCGAGGGAACGCTGCGCCCCGGCGTCACCGCGAAGGACATCATCCTCGCCGTGATCGCCAAGATCGGCACGGGCGGCGGACAGGGCTACGTGCTCGAGTTCCGCGGCAGCGCCATCCGCGCCCTCTCCATGGAGGGGCGCATGACGATCTGCAACATGTCGATCGAGGCCGGCGCCCGCGCGGGCATGGTCGCCCCGGACGAGACCACGTTCGCTTACGTGCAGGGCAAGCCGCACGCGCCGCAGGGGCAGGACTGGGATGACGCGGTCGCGTATTGGCGCACGCTCCCGACCGATGAGGGGGCGACGTTCGACGCCGAGGTGTTCATCGACGCCGACGAGCTGGAACCGTTCGTGACGTGGGGCACCAACCCGGGCCAGGGCAGCTCGCTGTCCTCCGCGGTTCCGGACCCCGCGCAGATCGCCGATGCCAACGAGCGCAGCGCGGCCGAGCGGGCTCTCGAGTACATGGATCTGACGCCGGGTACTCCGCTGAAGGACGTGAAGGTCGACGCCGTGTTCATGGGATCCTGCACGAACAGCCGGATCGAGGATCTGCGCGCCTTCGCGTCGGTCATCAAGGGCAAGAAAAAGGCCGAGGGCGTGCGCGTCATGGTCGTGCCCGGATCCGCCCGTGTTCGCCTGGAGGCCGAGGCGGAGGGTCTGGACAAGGTCTTCACCGAGTTCGGCGCCGAATGGCGATTCGCGGGCTGCTCGATGTGCCTGGGCATGAACCCCGACCAGCTCGCGCCCGGTGAGCGCTGCGCGTCGACAAGCAACCGCAACTTCGAGGGCCGCCAGGGTAAGGGCGGGCGCACTCACCTCGTCTCGCCCCTCGTCGCGGCAGCCACCGCCGTGCGCGGCACGTTGTCCAGCCCGAGCGACCTGGAGGTCGCCGGATCAGTCGAAGCGCCCGTCGCGGCCGGATCGGAGGCCTGAGCATGGAGAAGTTCACCACCCACACCGGTGTCGCAGCGCCGCTGAAGCGCTCCAACGTCGACACCGATCAGATCATCCCCGCGGTGTTCCTCAAGCGGGTCACCAAGACCGGTTTTGAGGACGCGCTCTTCCACGCCTGGCGTCAGGACCCCGAGTTCGTGCTCAACCAGGACCCCTTCCGGAACGCGTCCGTGCTCGTGGCGGGTCCCGACTTCGGCACCGGATCCAGTCGCGAGCACGCGGTCTGGGCACTGCGCGACTACGGCTTCGCCGTCGTGCTGAGCCCCCGCTTCGCGGACATCTTCCGCGGGAACTCCGGCAAGCAGGGCCTGCTCGCCGCGACCGTCGACGAGGCCGACATCGAGCGGATCTGGGCGCTGATCGACGAGGATCCCGGGAAGGAGATCACGGTCGATCTGGAGGCGCGCACCGCCACGATCG
This sequence comes from Microbacterium sp. 2MCAF23, assembly GCF_052115565.1. NCBI lineage: Bacteria > Bacillati > Actinomycetota > Actinomycetes > Micrococcales > Microbacteriaceae > Microbacterium > Microbacterium sp. 2MCAF23. The sequence goes on from NZ_JBFRGY010000002.1 coordinate 137,759, forward strand.
GCGACTTCCAGACCTCCATCGGGATCGACGATTACACTAGATGGCGGCTCCTCGAAGGGCTCGATGACATCGGGCTCACGCTGCGCAACGAAGACAAGATCGCGCAGTTCGAGGCCCGTCGCGAGTCGTGGCGGCCACGTACGCTTCCTGTTCTCTGAATCGGACGCGGCCGTGAGCCTAGGGCATCCGCCCGGCGGCTCCGGCCGCGCTCGTTCCACAAGAAGAGGCCCTGAATGACGACACCGCTGCACGAGACCACGCTCGCTTCGAAGCCTTCGGGCGATGTCCTGGCAATCCGCGGCGGACGTCCACTGCACGGCAGGGTGGACGTGAAGGGCGCGAAGAATCTCGCGACCAAGGCGATGGTGGCCACCCTCCTCGGCGAGACCGCGAGCACCCTGCGAGACGTCCCCGACCTCTCCGACGTCGCCGTTGTCCGCTCGCTGCTCGAGGTGCACGGCGTGCGCGTCACCGAGGGCGACGAGCCCGGCGCGCTGATCTTCGACCCGAGCGACGTCGAGTCGGCGCACTTCGAGGAGATCGACGCCCACGCGGGCGCCTCCCGGATCCCGATCCTGTTCTGCGGCCCGCTGCTGCACCGCCTGGGCCAGGCGTTCATCCCCGACCTCGGCGGCTGCCGCATCGGCGACCGTCCCATCGACTTCCACCTCGACGCGCTGCGCAAGTTCGGCGCGACCGTCGAGAAGCTGCCCAGTGGCATCCGCCTGTCCACGGGCGGCAGCCGTCTGCACGGCGCCAACATCCATCTGCCGTACCCGAGCGTCGGAGCGACCGAGCAGGTCCTCCTGACCGCGGTGCGCGCGGAAGGCACGACGGAGCTGCGCAACGCGGCCATCGAGCCGGAGATCATGGACCTGATCGCGGTGCTGCAGAAGATGGGCGCGATCATCTCCTACGAGCCCAACCGGGTGATTCTCATCGAGGGCGTGGAGAAGCTGCGCGGTTACGATCACCGCTCGATCTTCGACCGCAACGAGGCTGCGTCCTGGGCGTCGGCGGCGCTCGCGACCGACGGCGAGATCTTCGTCGGCGGCGCCAAGCAGCAGGAGATGCTGACGTTCCTCAACGTCTTCCGCAAGGCCGGCGGCTGGTTCGACGTACGCGAGGACGGAATCCTGTTCCGCCGCGACGGAGAGCTCAAGCCGGTGATCGTCGAGACCGACGTGCACCCGGGCTTCATGACCGACTGGCAGCAGCCTCTCGTCGTCGCGCTCACGCAGGCGCAGGGTCGCTCGGTGGTGCACGAGACGGTGTACGAGAACCGGATGGGCTTCACCGGCGCACTGATCAAGATGGGCGCAGACATCGTCGTGCACCCGCACGGCCTGCAGGACGGCCCGCGACGTGTCGCACGCCGCGACCTCGAGCAGGCGGCGGTCATCACCGGCCCGACCCCGCTGCACGGCGCAGACATCGTGGTGCCGGACCTGCGCGGCGGCTACAGCCACGTCATCGCCGCGCTCACCGCGACCGGCGAGTCGAGGGTCTCCGGCGTCGACATCCTCAGCCGCGGCTACGAGAAGTTCCTCGACAAGCTCACCGCACTGGGCGCCGACTTCGACGTGATCGGCTGACATGCGCGCGACCGCCGAGAAGACCCGCCCGAGCCTGTTCTGGTTCCTCGGGGTCTTCGTGGTGCCGTTCGTCTCGTTCCTGGCGAAGATCCGAATCCGCGGCGCCGAGAGGCTGCCCCGCGAAGGCGCCTTCGTGCTGGCGCCGAACCACTACTCGGAGTTCGACCCGCTGATCGTCGCGGTCGCCGTGTGGCGGCTCGGCCGCGCGCCCCGTTTCATGGCGAAGGAGAGCCTGTTCCGCGTGCCGGTCCTGGGCTGGGCGCTGCGCGGCACGGGGATGATCCCCGTGGCCCGGGCCTCGTCCGCCGCGGCGGCGAAGCAGACGCTGGTGCAGTCCGAGGAGCTCGTGAAGCACGGACGCGGGGTCATCGTCTACCCGGAGGGCACGCTCACCCGGGATCCGGAGCTGTGGCCGATGCGCGGCAAGACCGGTGCCGTCCGCCTCGCCCTCGCCGGAGAGATCCCGCTGATCCCGATGGCCCAGTGGGGCACGCAGAACATCATGGGCCGCTACCAGAAGGGCCTCCGCCTCTGGCCGCCGCGCAAGAAGGTCGACGTGCTCATCGGGGATCCGGTCGACGTCTCCGACCTGTACGGTCGAGGAGGCGAGCGTGCCGCGCTCGTGGAAGCGAACGACCGGCTCATGGCCGCCATCACGGTGCTCCTGGAGGAGCTCCGCGGCGAGAAGGCTCCCGCCGAGCGGTGGAATCCGACCGAGCACGGCCAGAAGGAGACGGGGCGTCTTGACTCCTAGGAACGCGGCCCCGCGCACCGCCTCGATCCCGCTCGGGCCGCGCGTGACGGTGATCGGTGCCGGGAGCTGGGGGACCACCTTCGGAAAGATCCTGGCCGACGGCGGCGCGCAGGTGACGATGTGGGCGCGCCGACAGGAGCTGGCCCACGAGATCGCCGAGGCGAAGCGCAACTCGCAATACCTCTCCGGCATCAACCTGCCACGATCAATGACGGCCACGCATCACCTGGCCGAGGCGATCCAGGGCGCCGAGCAGGTGTACCTCTCGGTGCCGAGCCAGACGCTGCGGGAGAACCTCAAGGCACTGCGTCCGCTGTTGCAGAACTCCGACGTCCCCGTGGTCAGCCTCATGAAAGGCGTCGAGAAACGCACCGGCCTGCGGATGAGCCAGGTCATCGAGCAGGAGCTGCGCTGCGACCCCGACCGGATCGCGGTCGCGAGCGGCCCCAACCTGGCGCTCGAGATCGCGCGCGAGCAGCCCACCGCGGCCGTCATCGCCTCCAACAGCCAGGAGACGGCCGACATCGTGGCGCGCACCGCGCGCAACCACTACTTCCGCAGCTTCGTGAACACCGACGTGATCGGCACCGAGTTCGGCGGCGTGCTGAAGAACCTCATCGCCGTCGCCATCGGCATCGTCGACGGCGTCGGCTACGGCGAGAACACCAAGGCGTCGATCATCACGCGGGGTCTGGTCGAGATGACCGACTTCGCGGTGGCGAACGGCGCACAGCCGGGGACCCTGCAGGGTCTGGCCGGCCTCGGCGATCTGATCGCGACGTGCCAGTCGCCGCTCAGCCGGAACAACACCGCCGGGCGCCTGCTCGGTCAGGGATACAGCTTCCAAGACGTGGTCAAGCAGATGCAGCAGACAGCCGAGGGACTCGCGTCCGTCGCGCCGATCCTGCAGCTGGCCCGCGCCGCCGGCGTGGAGATGCCGATCGTCGAGCAGGTGAAGATGGTGCTGGACGGCACCATGGATCCGCGCGACATCGCCCCCCATCTGACCACCGACGACGACACCCCGCAGGGGGAAGGGACGGGCAATGGACAAGCAGACGGTGGTGGTGCTCTTCGGAGGGCGCTCCAGCGAGCATTCGATCAGCTCCGCCACGGCGGGAGGGGTGCTGCGCGCCCTTGACCGGGAACGCTACGACGTCATCCCCGTCGGGATCACCCGCGAAGGAGCGTTCGTCCTGGAGGACGACGAGCCGGACAAGTTCCCGCTCGACGCCGCGCATCTGCCCGAGGTCGTGGACAACGGCACTCGGATCCAGTGGCCGGAGCCCGGCGGGATCCGCACGCTGCGCGTGACGCGCGCCGACGGCACGATCGAGGACCTCGGTGCGATCGATGTGGTGCTGCCCCTGCTGCACGGTCCGCACGGCGAGGACGGCACGCTGCAGGGCTACTTCGACACGCTCGAGGTGCCGTACGCCGGCGGCGGGGTGCTGGATTCGGCGCTGTGCATGGACAAGCACTTCATGAAGGTCGCGCTGCAGGCCGCTGGCATCGCCGTGGCGCCCTGGATCACCGTGCGCGCGCGGCAGTGGGCGCAGGATCCCGAGAGCGTGCGCGCTGCCGCGGCCGGGCTCGGATCGCCGCTGTTCGTGAAGCCGGCCCGTGCCGGGTCGAGCGTCGGCGTCTCGAAGGTGACGGATCCCGCGGAGTTCGACGAGGCCATGCGGATCGCTCTGGCCGAGGACGACAAGGTGCTCGTGGAGACCGGAGTGGTCGGCCGTGAGATCGAGGTCGCGATCCTCGAGGGCGCCGAGGGGCCGCGCGCTTCGGTGCCGGGCGAGATCGTGCTGACGTCCCGGGGCTTCTACGACTTCGAGGGCAAGTACCTCGGCGGAGACGGCGTGGACGTGGTCTGCCCGGCAGAGCTGGACGAGGCCGAGATCGGCGCGATCCAGGACGCCGGCATCAGCGCGTTCGAGGCGGTCGACGGACGCGGTCTCGCACGCGTCGACATGTTCCTCACGGCCGACGGCACCCTCGTCGTGAACGAGCTGAACACGATGCCCGGCTTCACTCCGATCTCGATGTTCCCGAAGTGCTGGATCGCCTCGGGGCTCAGATACCGCGATCTCATCACCGAGCTGATCGAGGCGGGTCTGCGGCGCTGATCCTGCCCTCTTGCGCGCTCTTCGGCGCAGGGGCATCCTGGCGTTCTGCAACGCCCGTGCCGAGGGGAGGATGCGGTGGACATCATCGCGCTGACCTCCTTCCTCGCGGTAGTCCGTCATCGCCATTTCGGGCGCGCGGCGGCGGAACTCGGGGTATCGATCTCGGCCGTGACCAAACGGGTGCAACGGCTGGAGACGGAACTCGGGATCCCGCTCATCGAGCGGGACTCCGGAGGCGTGTTCGGCCTCACCGCGGCAGGGCGCCGGTTCCTCCAGTTCGCGCCGCGGGTGCTGGAGGCTGCTCAGGCCGCGCAGCTCGCGGCCGTCGCGGAGCCGGCAGAGCGGTTACGCGTGGCGTTCCCCGCCGGCGTGGATGCGGTGGCCCCGCTGATGCCGGCTGCACTCGCGACGCTCGAACTCGCGCTCTCGCACGCCTTTCCCGGCGTCGGCGTCGTGCTCGTGCCGACAGCATTCGAACGGCTGGATCCTGACCTGGCCGACGGCACCGTCGACGCCGCGCTCACGTTCGGCGTCTCGGAGTCCGAAGAGGTGTCCTCGACACGGCTCGGGGAACTGCGGCGCGTCGGCCTGATCCCGACCGGACACCCCTATACCCATCGACGCAGCGTGCCGGTGGCGGAGTTCGCCCGGCAGCCGCTGCTGTATTCTCCGGAGCTGCCGGCGAGCTACATGGATCCGTTCGTCCTCGCGGACGTCCGACCGCTCGCCGACGCGGCGCTGGTCCGGCTGCCGGCGTCGCGAACGTCGGACGTCGCCGGGCAGCTGCTCGTGGGGTCCGGGATCACCGTGGTTCCCGCTGCCCTGGTCGCGACCCTGCCGCCCGCGTTGAAATGGGTCGAGCTCGACGGTGTCCCGGCGTGCTGGTACTACATGCATCATCGGTCAGCGGACGTCAGACCCGAGCTCCTGGCGATGATCGCGCTGTTCGCGGACTTCACCGAGGCGATCACCCGGGCCGCACCGTCCGCGCGACGCTGAGCGATGCCGGGCGTTCGTCCGCTGTTTCCGCAGAGGAAACGATCCCGCGGACCGCCCGCTTCCCTGATAGAACGTCAGCATGATCGGGCCGCGATGTGCGGCGCGGCGTCGTGGGGCGCGAGAAGGAGCGGTCATGAACGCGACGAGGCGAACAGGAGTGGTGCTGCCGATCGCGATCGGCGCGGTCGGGGGCCTCGGCTGGGCCGCCTCCATGCGCGGCATGATGGCGCAGCTCGCCGGCTTCGAGTCGGAGTTCCATTGGCTCGGAACGTTCGGCTTCATCCTTGTGCCGGGGACGATCATGGGCGCTCTGTTCGGCTGGGCCTTCGCCCGCCGGATCGCGGGCCGCCGGCGTAGAGCCGCCTGGCTGACGCTCGCGCCGTTCGTCATGCTCGCGGATCCGGCGACCCTGCCGCTGCTGGCGGCGTTCATCGGCGCCGGCTTCCTGTTCTCCGACCGAAGCCGGCCGTGGGTGCGCCGGCTCGCCGGGGTCTCCTCGTTCGTGTTCCTGGCCGCGGTGCCGATCGGTGCGGCGTTCGTCATCGGCGTCACGACGCCGCACGGCGCATGGCTGACGATCCAGCTCGCCACGCTGATCTGGATCCCGGCTCTCGCCGAGATCCTCCTGCAGCACCGGCGCGATGACGATCATCCCGCGGTCGATCCGGTACCGACGGCGTCGTTGACGGGAGTGGCGGGCGCGCCCGACTGAACCGTCCTGAGCGCTCGCGTCAGCCGGCCGGAGTCGGAGCCGGTGTCGCCGTGTCCGCCCCGGGCCGATCGGTGCAGGCGTGCGTGGCGGGGATGGTCGCGATCGCCGCAGCGAGGCTCTTATTGCCGATCACGTCATTGGCGCTGACACCCTTGCCCGGTGCATCGGGCTTGCTGTTGATGTAGAGCTGCACGGCGGGCTTGCGGCCGTACGTGGTGAGCGTGAGATAAGGGCTCTTGGAATCGTCCACGAGCCAGTCGATGCCCTGCAAGGAGATGCACTGCAGAGCGCTCGTCGGCTCCGCCTCCGGCAGGCCGCAGGTGAGCAGCACCACGGAGGGGTCGCCCCACGCCGCGGTGGCCTGGGCATCCGTCCAGCGCCGATCGTGCCCGTCGATCGACGGGACGTTGCTCAACCGCACCGACACATCCGCGCAGCGCGGGTCGTTCGCGTCGTCCGCGGGGTTCAGATGCACCGTCGAGCTGCACCCGGCCAGCAGCGCCGTCGCGAGCACGAGGACGGTGGCGACGGAGAGACGGCGGGGCATCCCTCCAGGCTACCGTTGAGAGCATGGTGGACCTTTCAGCTCCCGGATCCGATGCGACCGCGGAGGCTCCCCGATCCGACGATCCGATGATCGGCGAGGTGAGCGAGGGACGCGTGCTGCGCACGATCCTGGCGCGCACGCCCGCGGGGCGCGACACTGTGCTCGGTCCGGGAGACGACGCCGCCGTGATCGCCGCGCCCTCCGGTTCGGTCGTCGCGACCACCGACACGCTCGTGGAAGGGCCGGACTTCCGCGCGGCCTGGTCGAGCGGTTACGACCTGGGGTGGAAGTCGGCGGCCGTGAATCTCGCGGACATCGCCGCGATGGGGGCGCGCCCGACGGCGCTGCTCGTGGCGCTCGCGGTGCCGAAGGATCGTCGGCTCTCCTTCGTCGCCGCGATCGCCGACGGCTTCCGCGAGGCGTGCGCCGCGCTCGCTCCGGGATGCGCGGTCGTCGGCGGCGATCTGACCGTGTCGGCGACGCTGATGATCGCCGTGACGGCGCTCGGGGACTTGGAAGGGCGTGCGGCTGTCACACGGGCCGGCGCCCACGTGGGGGATGACCTCGCGATCGCGGGCGAGATGGGCCTCGCCGGGCACGGCCTCTCCGTGCTGTTCCGGCGCTTCCACCCCGACGGCGTGGCGGTGCCGGTGGTCGCCGCCGCCCTGACCGAGGGCGAGGCCGATGCGATCGCCGCCCAATTGCGCCCCGCGCCGCCGATCGGACTCGGCCCGACGGCCGCGATCGCCGGGGCCACCGCGATGATGGACGTCTCCGATGGCCTCGCGTTGGATGCGGGCCGCATGGCCGAGGCCTCCGGCGTGACGCTCGCGCTGGAGCGGTCTGCCCTGGGGGCGCATCCGCACCGGGCGCTCGCCGGCGGCGAGGACCACGCCCTGCTCGCCACGTTCCCTCCGGGGATGCTGCCGCCGGGCTTCCGGCGGATCGGATCCGTGGTCGCGGCCGTGACCGACGCTCCGGTGCTGTGCGACGGCGAGCCGGTCGGCCCGCTCGGCTGGGACCCTTACCGCGATGCGGGAGCCGACGCTCCGCACTGATCGACGGTCAGGACGCGCCCGGCTCCGCCCACCACAACGCGGTGTCTCCGTAGACCCTCTCGCGGATGAGGGCGAGGCCGGCGGCGGCGAGATCCGGCGGAGTGGAGCGCTTCGCGCGCTCGATGACGACGACGGCGTCGGGGGAGAGCAGGGGAGCGAGCGCCACCAGGTCGGCGTTCATCTCGGCGTCGGTCAGATCATAGGGCGGGTCGGAGAAGACCAGGTCGAACAGTCCCGTGGCGCGGACGAGGTATGCATGCACGGAGGACTCCTGCACGGTCGTCCTCCCCGCGGCGTCCCCGCCCAGCGCCCTGGAGACGGCAGCCGCATTGCGGCGGATCACGGCTGCGGCGCCGCGTCCTCGTTCGACGAGCACGGTGCTGCGGGCGCCGCGACTGAGCGCTTCCAGGCCCAGGGCGCCGGATCCGGCGTACAGGTCGAGCACGCGCGCATCGGCGATCGCGTCCATGGAGGCGAGAGCGCCGAACAGCGACTCGCGCACCCGATCGCTCGTCGGCCGCGTCCCCTGTCCCGGCACTTCCAGGCGGGTGCCGCCGGCGGATCCGGCGATGATTCTCGTCACCTGTTCACCTTATGCGCCGCGACTCATTCGCCGCGGAGGGCACGGAAGGGAGCAGGATAGGAGCGTGCCCGAGAGCCTCGCCGATCTGACCCGCATGCCGCAGCCGCAGTTCATCGAAGCGGGGGAGGGCGTCGCGATCGCCACCTACGTCTGGGGAGAGCTCGAGGGCCCTGTGGTGCTCATCGTGCACGGCTTCGCCTCCAGCACGCGCGACAACTGGGTGCTCACCGGGTGGATCCGGATGCTGCAGCAGGCAGGCTACGGCGTGCTCGGTGTCGACCAGCGCGGGCACGGCGCGAGCGAGAAGCCGCACGATGTCGTCGGCTACAACGTGCGCACGCTCGCATCGGACGTCGAGCAGGTCCTGGACACCTACCTCGTCGACGACGCATTCTACGTCGGCTATTCGCTGGGAGCGCGGGTGGGTTGGCAGGTCCTTCAAGACCTCGGCGACCGGATCCCGCGGGCGGTGCTCGGCGGCGTGCCAGACGGGATCCCGCTCGGCCGGCTCGATCTGGACCAGGTGCGCCGCTTCATCGACGAGGGCACGCCGGTCACGGATCGGGTCACGCAGAACTACATCGCGCTGACGGAGCGCGTCCCCGGCAACGACCTGAGCGCGCTGATCGCGCTCGCCCAGGGCATGCGGGAATCGGGATCGATGGATCCGGACCCCGCGACGGCGCCGACGCAGCCGGTGCTCTTCGCGACCGGGTCCGAGGACGCCGTGATCGCTGGTTCCGTGCGACTCGCGGAGGCGACGCCGCAGGGACGGTTCTTCGAGATCCCCGGCCGGCATCACTTCAACGCACCGGGGTCGAAGGCGTTCCGGGAGGCAGCCCTGGAGTTCCTGCAGGAGAACTGACCAGGCGCTGCCCCGGGTCGTGGACGAGGGCGGTGTCCGCGCGCCGTTCTAGACTTCTGAGCATGCCGCTCCGTCTCGACTCGCCGCTCGCTGTCGCGGTCGGCGACGGGAATGCGAAGACGCTGCAGAAGGCCTTCGGCATGAGCACGGTGTGGGATCTGCTCTCGCACTACCCGCGCCGGTACGCCAACCGAGGCGAGCTCACGCCGATCCTCGATCTCCCGAAGGGTGAGACGGTCACGATCGTCGCCGAGGTGATGAAGGTCGACGTCCGCGACATGAAGAATCGCCGCGGGGCGATGATGACGGTCGACATCGGCGACGGCGTCGGCCGCATGGTGCTGACGTTCTTCGCCAAGTTCCGCGGACAGCTCGAATGGCGCGAGAAGGAGCTGCGGGTCGGCAGGCGCGGGGTGTTCACCGGCAAGGTCGGCGACTACCGCGGCGTGACGCAGTTCGCGCACCCGCAGTACGAGATGTTCGACGATGAGCTGCGCGCGCGCACTCAGGCCGATGTGCTGGTGACCACGCCGCTGCCGATCTACCCGGCCACGGCGGCCCTCACCACGTGGCAGATCGAGAAGATGATTGGCACGGTGCTGGACGAGCTCGGGCCGGTGCCGGAACCGGTCCCCGATGCGGTGCGCCTCCAGGAGGGGCTCCTCGACGCCCGCGCTGCGCTGGAGCGCATCCACCGGCCGAGCACCAAGGACGAGATCGCTCCGGCGATCCGCACGCTGCGGATGCACGAGGCGCTCACTCTTCAGACGGCGCTCATGCAGCAGCGCTATCTCGTGCGCATGCTTGACGCCACCGCTCGCCCGGCGAAGCCGGGCGGGCTGCTGGAGCGCTTCGACGCCGCGCTGCCGTTCGAGCTCACGCCCGACCAGGAGTCGGTGGGCGAGACGATCGCCGCGGATTTGGTCGGCGGCGCGCCCATGAACCGGCTGGTGCAGGGAGAGGTCGGATCCGGAAAGACGCTGGTCGCGCTGCGCGCCATGCTTCAGGTCGCTGAGACGGGCGGTCAGGCGGCGCTGATCGCGCCGACCGAGGTGCTCGCGGCTCAGCACCTGCGTTCGATCACGAAGATGCTCGGGCCGAAGCTCGCCCCCCTGGTGATGCCGACGCTGCTCACGGGGCAGATGTCCGCGCCCGAACGGCGCAAGGCTGCGCTGCGCGTCGCGGCGGGCCAGGCACTCATCGTGGTGGGCACGCATGCACTGCTCGGGGAGAAGACGACCTTCGCCGATCTGGGGCTCGTGGTGGTCGACGAACAGCATCGCTTCGGCGTCGAGCAGCGGGAAGCGCTGCGCGCCAAGGGCACCAGCCCGCACGCGCTGGTGCTGACCGCCACCCCGATCCCGCGCACGGTCGCGATGACCGTGTTCGGCGATCTCGACATCTCGGTGATCCGCACGATGCCGAGCGGGCGCGCGGGCATCGAGACCTTCGTCGCGCCCCTCGCCGACCACCCCGGCTGGTTCACCCGGGTGTGGGAGCGCGCCGCGGAGGAGATCGAGAAGGGGCGCCAGGTGTTCGCCGTGTGCGCCGCGATCGATACCGATGACGGCGCGGAGGAGGCGGACCAGGAGCACTTCGCGGATGAGGAGCAGGAGAGCCGCGGACCGCGCTGGGGGGTGGTGCAGCTGCTGGCCGCGCTCAGCACGCACCCGAAGCTGGGCGCGGTGCGCATCGCCGGTCTGCACGGCCGTATGGCCGCGGACGAGAAGGACGCGATCATGCAGGCCTTCGCCCGTGGCGAGATCGACCTCCTCGTCGCGACCACCGTGATCGAGGTCGGTGTCGACGTGCCGAATGCCTCGACCATGATCGTGCTCGAGGCCGACCGTTTCGGTGTCTCCCAACTGCACCAGCTGCGCGGCCGCATCGGTCGCGGCGGGGTGCCCGGCCTGTGCCTGCTGGTCACCGAGGCCGAGCAGGGCACGCCGGCCCGCGACCGGGTCGATGCGGTGGCCGCGACGCTCGACGGCTTCGTCCTCGCCGAGGTCGACCTCGACCTGCGCGGCGAGGGCGACGTGCTCGGAGCGCGCCAGTCGGGTGCGAAGTCGTCGCTGAAGCTGCTGCGGGTCATCAAGGACGCGGATCTGATCGCCCAGGCCCGTGCGATCGCCGAGGAGATCATCGAGGCGGATCCCGCGCTGCAGCAGCACGACGGGCTGCGCGCGGCGATGGCGCAGCGCCTCAGCATCGACGATCGTGCCGCACTCGCCAAGAACTGACTCCTCCCGCGCGGCCCCCTGAGCGCGTCGGAGGGCGCTCGTCGAACGGCGCATGCGGCTGACGCAGAGATCCGCGCCGCTAGGCTGGGCGCATGAGCGCTCGGATCGCCGTCGTCCCCGGTTCCTTCGACCCGCCGACCCTCGGCCACCTGGACGTCATCCGACGCGCCGCCGCCCTCTACGACGAGCTGCACGTGCTGGTGGTGCACAACCCCGACAAGCAGGCCATGCTGCCGGTGGCGCAGCGACTCGCACTGCTGGAGGAGTCGATCGCAGAAGCCGGCGTGACGGGCACCGTCATCGTCGGATCCTGGAGCATGGGTCTGCTCGTCGACTACGCCCGCGATGTGAACGCGGGTGTGCTGATCAAGGGCATCCGCTCGCAGGTCGACGTGGCGTACGAGTCGCCGATGGCGATCGTGAACCGCCACCTCGCCGACATCGAGACCGTGTTCCTGCTGCCGGATCCGGCGCACGCCCTGGTCTCCAGTTCGCTCGTGCGGCAGGTCGCCGCGCTCGGCGGCGACGTGTCCCCGTTCGTGCCGCCGGCCGTCGCGCGCTTCCTCGACACCGGTGCCCGCGGCATCTGAACGGCAGCCCGCCGGTCCCTGAGCCCATCGGAGGGCCCGGCCTCCGCCCAGGTGCGCCCAGTAGACTGAACCGGTGAAGACCCGACGCAAAGGACCATTCTCGCTGTCCGCGCACGACATCGTTCGTCGACCCGGTGAGATGCGAGAGTTCCGGATGACGATTCCTCTGCCTGAGCAGTGGGGCGAGGGTCTCGTCTCCGTCGAGAAGGGCGAGGGACTCGATCTCGACGTCCGGCTGGAGTCCGTGCACGAGGGGATCCTCGTCACCGGCGAGGTCGATTCGACGTACCGCGGAGAGTGCGGTCGATGCCTGAATCCGATCGAAGAGCCTGTCGAAGTCGAGTTTCAAGAGCTTTTCGCGTACCCTGGAGAGGAAGCGAACGACTTCGAGGTTCAAGACGACCACGTGGATCTTGAAACTCTGGTCAGGGACGCGGTGGTTTTGGCGCTCCCGTTTCAGCCGGTGTGTCAGCCGGATTGCCCTGGACTCGACCCCGAGACCGGCGAGCGGCTGACCGGAAGCGCCGGGAAAGAGCAGGACGCTCCTGTCGATCCTCGATGGGCCGCGCTCCAGCAGATCACAGACCACGACGGCACCGTCGAAAAGCAAGCAGCGGAATAGCTGCGCGCCCAGAGCACAGAAAGTAGCAAACCATGGCCGGTAACCCCCCGAAGCGCAAGGTCTCCCGTTCGAACACCCGCTCGCGTCGCGCGCAGTGGAAGGCGGAGGCTCCTGCCCTCGTCAAGACCATCGAGAACGGCAAGGTCGTCTACAGCCGTCCTCACCAGGCGAAGGTCGTCACGGACTCGCAGGGCACCGAGCTGTTCCTCGAGTACAAGGGCCGCAAGGTCGCCGACGTCTGATCGATCCGTCGATCATGGCAGAAGTCCCCGTAGGGACGCGCCCGCTTTCTGAGCAGCTCGGGGTCGATATCGACCCCGAGCTGCTTCAGCTTGCGCTCACGCATCGCTCGTACGCGTACGAGAACGGCGCCATCCCGCACAACGAGCGTCTCGAGTTCCTCGGCGACTCCGTGCTCGGCCAGGCTGTGACCGTCATGCTCTACACGACGCTCCCGGACCTCGACGAGGGATCCCTGGCGAAGCGGCGTGCGAGCGTGGTGTCGACCGTCGCGCTGGCAGAGGTCGCCCGTGGCATCGGCCTCGGTGCGCACATCCTGCTCGGAAACGGCGAGGAGCGCACCGGCGGTCGCGACAAGGACTCGATCCTCGCCGACACGATGGAGGCGGTGTTCGGGGCCACCTACCTGTCCGCAGGTCCCGAGGCGGCGACGGCGCTCGTGCTGCGGCTCATCGAGCCGCTCTTCGCCGACCCGGAGCGGTACGGCGCGGCGATGGATCCGAAGACCGCGCTGCAGGAGCTGTCCGCGCATCGCGGTCTCAGCGCTCCCGTGTACGAGGTGGTCTCGACCGGGCCCGATCACGACCGTCGCTTCACCGCGACTGTGACGACGGGCGACCTGGCCAGCACGGGCACGGGCACGAGCAAGAAGACGGCCGAGATGGCCGCGGCGCTGGCCGCCTGGCACGCGCTCAGCGACCGTGCCTGAGCTCCCCGAGGTCGAGGTCGTCCGCGCCGGCCTCGCTCCGGCGATGACCGGGGCACGCATCGTCTCGGTGGCCGTACACGACGAGCGTGCCCTCACGCGGCACGTCGCGGGCGCCGCCGACTTCGTCGCGCGGCTGGAGGGTACCGAGGTCGCGACGGTGGCTCGCCGGGGGAAGTTCCTCTGGATGCCGCTGACGACCGACGGCACCGACGGACGCTCGGCGATCGTCGGGCATCTCGGCATGTCGGGGCAACTGCTGCTGCGCCGCCCGGACGTGGCCGCTGAGCGGCACGAGCGGATCCGGCTGTTCATCGAGCATCCGCAGCACGGCGAGCTGGCCGTCGTCTTCGCCGATCAGCGCACCTTCGGATCTCTCGCCGTGGACGAGCTGGTGGCGACGGCCGATGGACGAGCCGCGGGCTGGGGGAGTGACGCACCGCTCCTTCCGTCGCAGGTCGCGCATATCGCGCGGGACCCCATGGATGAGGCGTTCCAGGACGGCGTCTTCCGCGCAGCGCTGCGCACGCGGTCGAGCGCGATAAAGCGTGTGCTGCTGGACCAGAATCTCATCAGCGGTGTCGGCAACATCTATGCCGACGAGTCGCTCTGGGCCGCCCGCATCCACCCCGAGACGCCGGCCTCCGCACTGTCCACTGTGGCGGTGAACCGCCTGCTGGCCGAGGTGCGCGCCGTGCTGGAGAAGGCGCTGGCCGAGGGCGGCACTAGCTTCGACGCCCAGTACGTCAACGTCAACGGCGAGGCCGGTTACTTCGCGCACTCGCTGAACGCCTACGGTCGTACGGGTCAGCCGTGCCCGCGCTGCGGGGGCCCGATCCGCCGCGACGCCTTCATGAACCGCTCGAGTCATTTCTGCCCGCGATGCCAGAGGAAGGCTCCCACCTCGAGCGCCTGACGGGCGCGGGGTTCCCTCGCTGAGGCGCTCGAGTCTGTGGATGCGGGTCAAGCGCGTCGAGCGCCGGGGCGTCGCGCATCGGGCTCTCTCTGATTTCCTCTATCGACTCCCGATATAGCAGAATAATCCTCGAAATTCGTTGTGCTCCGCACCAAGCTCCAACCCAGATCGAAAGGTTCACGCTCATGCGGTCCATCAAGAATTCCGGATCTCGCGCCGGCAGCCGGCTCTCCCGCACGGCATTTCGTGCTGCTCCCGCTCTCGCCCTGGTCGCGGTGTGCACGCTGGGTATCGCAGCGCCCGCGAACGCAGTTCCGGCCTCGGGGTCTGCGCAACTGACGGCATCCGTGCACACGGGGAAAGGCCCGTCCAAGCCGGGTGGAGGAACCACGACCTCAGCGGTGAAGGCTTCTCTCTTCGCGACGAACAGCGATGCGAAGGCGGTCCCGAGCTGGGTCGGGACGCAGAGCACGTTCCACTCGGGGATCCACGATCTGGCCGTCGCCGATGGCAAGGTCTTCGCCGGCTACGGCGACTACAACATCAACACCGGGCCGGTGAGCCTGAACTCCTACTCGATCGCGACCGGGGCCGAGAAGCGCGAGGTCACGGGCATGCCGGCCGAGGAGATCCACACCCTGCGGGTGTGGGACGGCAACGTCTATGCCCCGAACATGGACCCGCGGGTCAGCTGGACGTCGCCGGCGAACTACGGCCTCTACGATTCGGCGACGCATCTCGGCAGCTATGTGGCGAACACCCCGTTCGTGCACGTGTTCGACTCCGCCGAACTCGGAGGCGAGCTGTTCCTGGCCGGTTCGATTCAGAACCCGGACAAGGCCGAGTACGGGCCGACGAACACGATCGCCGCGATCAAGAAGTCCGTCGACGGCGGCGCGACCTGGACCATCGAGCGCACCGCGGCGGACGATCCCACGGTACTGGCGACCTATCCCGGTGACGGCGAGTACGCCCGCTACTACTGGATGTCCGTCGTGGGCGGGAAGCTCTACACGCGGGCGAGCACGATGTCTGCCACGGGTGCCGCTTCGCTGGCGTTCCAATACCCCGGCAAGGACGGCGTGCAGCACACGGCGTACAACAACACGGGGCTCGACGTCTACACGCCCGGATCCGGCTGGAGCACGGTGGACCCGGGCCCGGTCATCGCCACGCTGCCGCACCCCTACCACGCGGATGCAGTGGGCTCGAAGATCGTCTTCTCCAAGTCGACGCTCCGCGGCGACGTGGTCTCAGTGAACGGCTCGGCCGGCCTCGCGGCCTTCGACACGACCACGGGGAAGTACACCACCATCTCGGGCCCCGGACTCAGCGCCGTCCTGGACACCTACCAGGATGGCGGCACCACGTACATGCTGGCGAACTCGCTGACGGCTCCGGCCGTCTACTCGTCCACGGACGGGTCGACCTGGACGAAGCGGGCGGACGTGAGTGGGATCACCGGCAATGCCGAGAGCATCGCCGTCTCTGGAAGCACAGTGTTCATCGGCACCGGCGCGGCGGCCATCTACAAGGCCACTCTGCCGAACTGAGCGTCCTGAGAAAGATCCAGAACCGTGGCCAGCGGAGAAGAGGGCTCCCGGCGCGGCTAGTGCGTGCCCTTGATGACGAAGTAGGAGCCGCGGATCTCGCCGGCGAGCTTCGAGCGTTGGCGTGCGAACTTGAAGGCTGACAGTTCCTCCGGAGCGTCCATGCCGAGCGACAGCTTGAAGCCGACCGCGCGCTTGCCTCCGTCGGCGATCGTGTACATCACGTTGATCGCGAGCCCCGAGGCGTAGAAGACGTAGCCGAATCGGATCCCGTCCGCCTCGAAGCCGCTGACCTCGAGTGCGGGACTCGCGATCACGATGCCGCGCTCGTCACGCAGGATCTCGGTGACCCAGTGGAGCGTGTCCGGATCCTCCTCCGGCGTGCTCACGGTGAAGGGCGTGCCGTACTTATTGGTGATGTACCGCGCCTCGTTCGCGCGCAGGCCGGCCAGCGCCTCGGCGATGGGCGAGGACTCGAGGCCCGCGGTCGAGACGCTGACGAAGTCGACGATGCTGCTCATGGGGTGCTCCTCGGGTCGCTGGCGGGACGGATCCATTCTGGGCCCCATCCGCATCGCGTGCATCCGGTGCCGGTGCCGGTGCCGGAGCGGGGAGCGGGGGAGCGCTCCCCATCGTCATCGTGGCACTCGTCGCCTAGCGTCGAGGTATGACGCGGAACAAGACCTGGATCCTGTTCGACATCGGCGGAGTGCTCGAACTCGTCGACGACGGACCCTGGCAGGAAGAGCTCAAGAACAGGTGGGCGGCCCGGGCGGACCTCACCCGGCCGGAGTACGACGAGCGTCTCGCCGCCGCCGGGCTTCCGCGCATCGACATCGAGCAGGGCCGGGCTGCAGAGTACTGGGACGGCTTCGCGCGAACGCTGGGGTTCACTCCTGCACAGCAGGAAGTCGCGCTCGCTGAGATGTGGGACGCCTACTGCGGGGAGGCGAACACGGCGCTGATCGACTACGCGCGCGGGCTGCGCGGCCGCGCCGGAGTCGCGATCCTCTCGAACTCGGCGGACGGCGCTCGCGAAGAGGAGGAGCGCCGCCATCGCTTCTCCGCCGTCTTCGACTCGATCTGCTACAGCCACGAGATCGGCGCCAACAAGCCGGATCCCGAGGCCTACACCGCGGCGCTGACCGCCATGGGCGCCGACCCGGCCGACGTCTTCTTCATCGACGACCGCCGGCAGCAGATCGACGGCGCCGCCCGCATGGGCATCCGCGGCATCGTGCATGTCGACAACGCGACGACGATCGCGGCCATCGAGGACTTCCTGACGGCCGCGACCGGATCCTGAGATCAGAGTGCTCAGCCCGCGAATGCCCGCATGAGCAGCGGTCGGGTGAGCCTGGTCGCGATCCACACCAGGGCGATGCCGGCGGTCAGGACCGCGGCGATCGTCGCGATGGACAGCGGTGCCGTGATCAGCGCCATCCCGAGCAGCGGGAAGATGAGCACGGCCGCGCAGAGGGCGGAGCCCAGGGTCGTGATCAGCAGCGGCGACATCACGGCGCGGCGTCGTGCGGCGTCAACCGTGTCGGCCGGTACACCGAGGTAGTGCAGACTGCGGTGCAGATCGCGCTGGTCGAGGATGTCGGAGGCCTGCGTCACGGCGACGGAGCAGCCGACCATGAGGAACGACGCGACCAGGGTGATGACGAGGCCCGTGCGCATGTCCGTGACCAGCATCAGCTGTTGTTCCGACGGGTCGCCCGAGCTGATCACATCCATCAGGGCGACCCCGGTACCGGCGAACACGGCCATGAAGCTGGCCATCGCCACCCCGCTGACCTGACGCCATGCCCCCTTCGGTTCATCCAGCACGATGCGCGCCGCGAGCAGCCGCGACGGGGTCTTCGCCCCGCGCAGCTGCACCCGGGCGCCGACTTTCAACACCCACGGACCGATGAGGTTCAGCACCAGCAGCCCGGTGCCGAAGATCGCGACGAGACCGGTGATCATGGCGATCGCGCCGCCGATCCCGGGGACGATCCGGCCGGCGACGAATCCTGCCGCGACGACGGCGATCGCGATGACGGCGCGCACCCCGTGCGGCGTCGGCGGTGTGGTCCTGGTGCGCACGCCGAGCGGTGAGATCACCACGCGGCGCAGCCCGACGATCGCGCTCACCGTCGCGAGCAGCACCGTGCCGGCCGCGATCGCCGCCATCAGCCCCGGCGACAGCAGCACAGCCGAGCCCAGTGGCGCGCCGCGGAACGAGATGAAGCCGACGAGCGGCGCGAGACCGAGGGCCAGCACCACGCCGCCGAGAACGCCGATCACCGCGACCAGGGTCGACTCGACCACGGCGACGACGCCGACGCCGAACCCCGTGACGCCGAGCAGGCGCAGCGTGGAAAGTCGCTCGTCACGGCGCCGGGCGGAGAGCCGGGCCGCGGCACCGCCCAGGGTGGCGAGCGGCAGCACTAGCAGCACGAGGGCGACCGCTGCAAGGATCTGGTAGATCGTCGCGTCCTGGTCGGTCCACCGCCAGAACGCCTGCGCGCCGCCGACAACGGTCAGCACGAGCGCGGACACGACGGCGAATGCGATGGCGGGGATCACCACGACCGCGGCGGAACCCGGAGCGGGCCGCAGCAGCAAACGCAGCGTCGCGGCGTTCATGCGTTCACCACCGAGCCCAGCACTCGCCCGTCGCGGACGGCGATCGTGCGCGAGCAGCGCGCCGCGACCTGGGGATCGTGCGTGACGACGATGAGCGTGCGCCCCTGCCCCGTCGTCGACCAGAGCAGCGCGTCCATGACCTCCGCCGAGGTCGCTGAGTCCAACGCGCCGGTCGGCTCGTCCGCGAACACCACGCTCGCTCCGGTGACCTGGGCGCGGGCGATGGCGACGCGCTGCGCCTGCCCGCCCGAGAGCTCGCCGATGCGGCGGTCCTCCATGCCCTGCAGCCCGAGCGCTGCGAGCCACCCCGCCGCGCGCTGTGTCGCCTCCGCACGCGAGACCCCCGTGATCATCGCCGCGAGCGCGACGTTCTCCACCGCGGAGAGCTCGGGCATCAGCAGCCCCTGCTGAAACACGAATCCGAACGACTCGCGACGCAGGCGGGATCGCGCGGACTCGCCCAGCGCACTCACCTCGACGGAGCCACCGGCGGGCGGCAGGAACATCACTCGGCCCCCGTCGGGCCGGGTGATCCCGGCGAGCGCATGCAGGAGAGTCGTCTTGCCCGATCCGGATGCCCCCATGATCGCGACGGATTCCCCGGAGGAGATCCGCAGGTCCACTCCGGCCAGGGCGCGAGTGGATCCGAACGACTTGATCAGGCCATGTGCTTCGATGACTGCTGTGCTCATGCCTCCAGCCTGGTCGGCGAGACCCGATGGATCATCGGCCCCCGGAGTGAGGATCGCGATGCGACGTCATCCTCCGGGATGATCCTGGACCGAGGATCAGTCCAGGACCTTCTTCCACGCACCGCCGTGGGCGATCGGGACGAATCCGAGCTGCTCGTTGATGGACAGCATCGGGCGGTTCTCCTCCGCGTTGTAGGTGACCACGCGGGCCGACCTCGGAAAGCGCTCATGCCAGGAGAGCAGGCCCGCCGTCTTCACGAGCAGGCCGAGCCGATGGCCGCGGTGCGCGGCGAGCACGAGGGTGTCGTTCTGCTGCGTGACGCTGTCCTCCGGCCCCTTGAGGGAGAGCTCGTTGTATGCGCAGAGCTCACCAGTCGCGATGTGCTCGGCCACCGTCACCTGCACAGTGTGACCCATGTCGAGCCAGCGGGTGTCCTGTTCGCGGACGCGATCCGCGTCCCAGGTCTCTTCGGGCGAGCCCATCGCCGCGTCCGGCGCGTCGGTCGACATGCGGGACTTCATCCACGCGTACCCGTCGAGCCGTTCGTCTGGGGTCGGCAGCAGCCACTGCACGACGCGGTATCCGGATGCGGCCTCCTCGGCGGCGGCGCGCAGTGCCGGCAGGTGGTCGTCTTCGCCCCAGCGATACTCGCTGACGCGATCGACCTGCTCCAGGGTCCAGCCCTGTGCGAGCAGGAAGCGTGCGGTGTGGTCGCGCGGGACGCTGCCGAATCCGGTCGGCGATACCAGCGCAGGCTCGTCCGCCGGGAGATGCTCCGTCCACACCTGCAGCGTGTGGACGCCGTCGGCGCGGGCGAGCTGCTCCAGGTGAGCGGCGACCGCGGTGGCGAGGCCTCGGCCCTGCTCCTCGGGGAGCACGCTGATCGCCATCGTGGCGGTGTCGCCTTCGCCGTCGCGCGAGATGTTCAGGAGAGCCACGCCGACCGTGCGCGGCCCGATGACGATCCGCCATTGGCGTCGCTGCGAGTACGCGTCCGAGGTGAGCAGCGGCAGCAGCTCCTCCGGGGTGAAGCTGTCGTCATCCCGGCCCGATGCCGCTTCGAGGCAGCGATTGCGCACCTCGGCGTAGTCGCGGAACGGGCCGGGCGAGCCCGCATCCGCCCGTGCGGGGAGCACGAGCGGATGCAGGGTCGCACCGGCGGGCAGGGAGATGATCGGGTCGTCGATCCGAGAGCCGGTCATCAGAGGACCTGCCGAGTCGCCGTGCGAGCCAGGCGGTCGGCCTCGTACTGCTCCAGCATGCGGAGGCGACGTGCCTCGGCCTGGGCGGCGTGAGCCCGGTCCTGCATCGACGGCCGTGACCGCACGATGAGGTGCAGGGCGACGCGCAGGGCCACACGCTGGGTGAGCGACAGGTTGCGCAGCTCCTCCTCGCGGGGGAGCTGGATGGACAGGTCACGCTCGGGGAGAGCGCGCTGCTTCGACTCGGTGGGAGGCGAAGCGTGCAATGCGGTATTCACGGTGATTCGCTTTCGTTGGTCGTGCCGGAAAGGCGGTTTCGCTCCACGGCAGGGTCGTCCGGTAGGACGCCGCGACGTGTCACGGGTGAGGGGACGGATCCGAGACGAAATGTCCGGATCTGCACGGATCCAAGGACACGGTGTCCCGGATCGGGTGGACGATCGAAGATCGACGCGGAAATCGCGGATCGGATCGCAGACGCACGGAGCGTCAGGCCGGCCTGTGGCCGGGGCGAGGGGAGAGGCGCCTACTACGCGGCGAAACGCTCGCGGAGGCCGGCGGAAGTCGCCGAGGACGCATCGATCCCACGTGCTGGGTTGATATCAGTGCGAGTAATCATGTCGGCAACCTCCTTTCTCGGCTCGGGTTGTCACGCTAGCGGAGCTTCACAGAAGACGTCAAGCCGACACTCAGAAATCCCTGGACCTCGGGCGTTTCCCGCGCGGCCGCAGGGAGCACCGCGATAGCGTAGACGCCGTGAACTCCGCCGATCCCCGAGCGTGCCCATGCACCTGAAGAGCCTGACCCTCAAGGGGTTCAAGTCCTTCGCGCAGCCGACCACGTTCGCCTTCGAGCCGGGCGTCACCTGCATCGTCGGGCCGAACGGATCCGGCAAGTCGAATGTCGTCGACGCGCTTGCGTGGGTCATGGGGGAGCAGGGGGCGAAGACTCTCCGCGGCGGCAAGATGGAGGACGTCATCTTCGCCGGCACGTCTACGCGTGGTCCGCTCGGACGTGCGGAGGTGCAGCTCACGATCGACAACAGCGATGGGGCTCTGCCGATCGAGTACGCCGAGGTGACGATCAGTCGCACCCTGTTCCGCAATGGATCGAGCGACTATGCGATCAACGGCGAGAACTGCCGCCTGCTCGACGTGCAGGAGCTGCTCAGCGACTCGGGGCTCGGCCGGGAGATGCACGTCATCGTCGGTCAGGGGCGCCTGGACACGGTGCTGCAGGCCTCGCCCGAGGATCGGCGCGGCTTCATCGAGGAGGCCGCGGGCATCCTCAAGCACCGGCGCCGCAAGGAGAAGACCCTCCGCAAGCTCGACGCGATGGAGACCAACCTGACCCGGCTCAGCGACCTGGCGGGGGAGATCCGTCGCCAGCTGAAGCCGCTCGGTCGTCAGGCCGAGATCGCTCGCGAGGCGCAGACCATCGCGGCGGTCGTGCGCGACGCCAAGGCACGGATCTTCGCCGACGATGTGGTGACGCTGCGCACGGCGCTCGCCGACCATACCCGCAACGAACACGAGCGTCATGCCGAGCGCGTGGTGCTGAGCGAGCAGGGTGACCGCGTCCGGGCCGAGATCACCCGGCTCGAGGCCCTGCAGAACTCCGCGGCGGTCGATGAGGCGCGGCGGATCTCGTTCGGCCTGGAGCAGGTGCAGGAGCGCATGCGCGGTCTGTTCACTCTCGCGAATCAGAGACTCGCGCTGCTCGGATCCGACGACGATGATGCCGCAGTCACGGCCGTCACGGTCACCCAGGCCACGATCGACGAGGCGAAGCACGAAGCCGAGGAGATCTCGTCGAACATCGGCCGCGCGCAGGACGCCGCGCACGAGGCGACCCGCGAGGTCGCGAATGCGCGGGCGGAGCTGGACGCGCTCGATGTCGACATCGCAGAGCAGAGCGCGCTGGTCTCTGCGCACGACATGCGTCTGACCACCCTGCGCGGGCAGGCGGAGGCCGCCGCATCCGCCTTGGCAGCCGTCCGCGGCGCGGTGCTCCGTCAGGAGAACGCGCTGGAGGCCGCGCACGAGCGCCGTCGCGAAGCCGCAGACGCACGTGAGCGGATCGAGGAAGGCGAGGCGCCCGAGGGCACGGCCTCGGAGCACGCCGAGACCTATGAGCGAGCGCAGGCCCGGGCTGTCGCGGCCGAGACCGCGCTCGGCGAGCTGCGGGAGCGGCTGCACGCCGCCGAGCGCGAGTCCGAGGCGCTGACGGCGAAGGCTGCCGCGCTGAGCAGCGCCATCGCGGTCACGGGCGGCGCCGCGGAGATCGTCGCCGCGGGATTCGCCGGCGTGCGAGGGGTCGTCGGCGACGCGGTGCAGGTCAAACCGGGGTTCGAGGCCGCGATCGCCGCAGTGCTCGGTCCGCTCGCCGAGGGCGTGCTCGTGGACGACGTGGCGGCGGCCTTCGCCCTCGCCGGGGACGACGCGACGGCCGGCGTCTACGACTTCGTCATCGCCGAAGGAGCAGCCGTATCCGTCGTCGACGCGGGGATCGCGGGGGCGACGCCCGCGGTGCAGGTCGTGACCGCTCCGGCCGGCATCATCGGCGTCCTCTCGCACGTCGTCGTCGTGGGGGATCTGGCGTCCGCCCGTGCCGCGCATGCGGCCGCCACGGCCGCCGCCGGCGTGCCGCTCACGATCGTCACCCGCGCCGGCGAAGTGCTCACGGCGCACACCCTGCACACCGGATCCGGAGGGGAGCGCTCCCGGCTGGAGCTCGTCGCGGAGCGCGATGCGGCCGTAGAGCGCCTCGACGAGGTACGGGTTGTCGTCGACTCGTTGCGCGAAGCTCGCGAGGATGCGACCGAGACGCTGGAGACCGCGCGACGTACGTCCCGCGACGCGTTGCGCACGCTGCGCGAGCACGATGCGGCGCTGGCCGCGCACACCGAGCAGGTCAACAGGGTGGCCGTGCAACACGAGTCGGCCATCGCCGAGTGCGAGCGCCTCGAGTCGGGGCTCGCTCAGGCGCAGTCGGCTGTCGCCGACGCGGAGTCGAACGCGGATGCGGCGAAGAACGCGCTCGCGGCGGCCGAGGCTGCACCGCGCCCCGTCCTCGACGCTTCGGCACGAGACGGCCTGCTGGAAGCGCTCGAGGCCGCGCGGGAAGCGGAGATCGAGGCGCGCCTCGGTGTCGAGACGATGCGTGAACGCGTGCGCGCCGCCGAGGCGCGGGTCGCGTCGCTGGAACGGCAGCGCGAGCGGGAGCGCGAGGCAGCGGCGGAGGCCGCACGACGCGCCGTGGTGCGTCGTGCCCAGCGCGAGACGGCCTCCGGGGTCGCCGCCGAGCTGCCGCGCATCATGGACTCCGTGGATCGCTCGGTCGCGGAGGCGCGTCTGGCGCTCGCGGCCGCGGAGTCCGCCCGTTCCGCCCAGAACGAGGAGCTGGGCGAGCTGCGCCGGCAGGATTCCTCGATCCGGGAGCGCCTGGCGGGCCTCACCGAGAGCGTGCACGGCCTCGAGCTGCAGATCCACGAGAAGAAGCTGCACCTGTCCAGCCTGCTCGAGCGCGTGCAGTCCGAACTCGCTCTCGACGAAGATATTCTGATTGCGGAATATGGTCCTGATCAGTTGGTTCCGCGCGATTCAGGTGCGGCGGGCGATGCCAAGAGTCTGCTCGCGGCCGCCGTGGCCGAAGAGGCAGCGCAAGGCGCCGAAGGAGATGAGATCGGCGACGAATCCGTCCGCGACGTGAGCGCGCCGACCGCGAGCGGCATCCCGTTCGACCGTCGTATCCAGCAGCGCCGGCTGCAGGAAGCGGAACGCAAGCTCGCCCAGCTCGGCCGGGTGAATCCGCTCGCCCTCGAGGAGTTCGCGGCGCTCGAGCAGCGGCACGCCTTCCTCACCGAACAGCTCGCCGACCTCACCAAGACCCGGCAGGATCTGCTCACGATCATCACCGAGCTCGACGAGCGGATGCAGACGATCTTCGCCTCTGCGTTCGAGGACACGCGGCAGGCGTTCGGCGAGGTCTTCCCTTTGCTGTTCCCGGGCGGCGCGGGGAGCATCTCGCTCACGAATCCCGACGATCTGCTGAACACCGGCATCGAGGTCGCGGTGCGCCCGGTCGGCAAGAAGATCGAGCGGCTCTCGCTGCTCTCCGGCGGGGAACGGTCGCTCGCCGCCGTCGCTCTGCTCGTGGCGATCTTCAAGGCCCGCCCCAGCCCGTTCTACATCCTGGACGAGGTCGAGGCGGCGCTCGATGACGCCAACCTCGGTCGGCTGCTGACGGTGTTCGAGCAGCTCCGCGCCAGCTCGCAGCTGCTCGTGATCACGCACCAGAAGCGCACCATGGAGATCGCCGACGCGCTGTACGGCGTCTCGATGCGCCAGGACGGTGTGTCGGCGGTGGTCGGACAGCGCGTCGGGGATCGCGCGGCCGCTGCCGTCTGAGCCGAGACGCTGAACAGCGGGCCGCGCCCTCGGCGAACACGCCGCGTTCGCCGGGTCGCTCCCCGTAGGCTGGAGCCATGGCGGAGAAGTCCTGGTCCCTCGGTCGCGCATTGCGCGGCATGTTCGTCAAGCCCACGATCGACGAGGAGACCTGGGACGATCTTGAGACCGCGCTGCTGACCGCCGACTTCGGCCCGGACATCACCGAGCGACTGGTCGACGAGTTGCGCGCCAAGGTCGAGAAGTACCGCACCACGGATCCGAAGGATCTGCAGCGCATGCTGCGGGAGACGCTCGAGGAGCATTTCGCGAAGTTCGACACCACGCTCAAGC
Organism: Microbacterium sp. 2MCAF23; assembly: GCF_052115565.1. Taxonomy (NCBI): domain Bacteria; kingdom Bacillati; phylum Actinomycetota; class Actinomycetes; order Micrococcales; family Microbacteriaceae; genus Microbacterium; species Microbacterium sp. 2MCAF23. The sequence continues at coordinate 163,136 of NZ_JBFRGY010000002.1, forward strand.
TCACGGAGCGGCCGGCGGTCGTGCTCGTCGTCGGCGTGAACGGCGTGGGCAAGACCACCACGATCGGCAAGTTCACGAAGTTCCTGCGGGGCTACCAGCGCTCGGTCGTCGTGGGCGCCGCCGACACCTTCCGAGCGGCGGCCGTCGAGCAGCTGGCCACCTGGGCGCAGCGCGCAGGCGCCGCGATCGTGCGACCGCAGCAGCACGGGCAGGATCCGGCTTCCGTCGCGTTCCAGACCGTGGACTACGCCAAGCGCGAGGGCACGGAGATCGTCATCATCGACACCGCGGGGCGGCTGCACACGAAGGGCGGGCTGATGGACGAGCTGTCCAAGATCCGCCGTGTCGTGGAGAAGCAGGCGCCGATCAGCGAGGTGCTGCTCGTGCTGGATGCGACGACGGGCCAGAACGGGGTCATGCAGGCGGAAGCCTTCCTCGAGCACGCCGGTGTCACAGGGCTCGTGCTCACCAAACTCGACGGCTCCGCGAAGGGTGGATTCGTGCTGGCGGTGCAGGAGCGCACAGGCATCCCGGTCAAGCTCCTCGGCCAGGGCGAGGGCATCGACGACCTCACCGGCTTCACCCCGCACGTGTTCGTGCAGGCGCTCGTCGGGTCCTGATTCCACGATGGCGAAGAACCTGTCGGCGGCACGCGCGCCACGGACTACCGCCCCGCGCACAAGGCTGGTTTTATAGCGGTATGGCGATCGAACACGACTTCTTCGGACTGCTGTCCTCGGGACCGGACGGATCGATCTTCTGGTCCGAGACGGTGGAGTTCGGCGACCATGCCCTCACCGTGGACCTGACCGCGCCCGATCAGGAGGATGTGTCCCCGGAGTCCCTCGACATCGCGGCCGCGTTCGTGTCGGGCCTGGAGGCGATCGACGACAAGGCCCGCCGCGGCATGCTCGCCGAGGTCGACGACCGCACCAGCGAGGTCACCGAGTACATCCTGCAGCAGCAGGAGGAGTACGGCGACGAGCTCACCGACTATCTCGTCGATGTGAGCGGCGACGCCGCCGTCGACATCATCCGCTCGCTCCGATTGATGAGCATGACGCTGCTGGTCGACGAGCACGGCGGGAGTGAGCCGTTCGCTGTGCTCGAATACGCCCTCGACGCGGACGGCGCGGACGACGTGCTGCTGGTGAACTTCGGATCCGACGGCTCGGTGCTGTCGGTGATGAGCGCCGACTGAGCCCGAGCGCCGGCCGGGCCGGTCGCCCTCCGAAGGGGGGAAGTACGGACCGCCGGACGGGAGTGGCCCCCCTGCTCCCCGCCCGGCGATCCGCGTCTCAGACGGCCTGCGCGAAGCCGAGGTCTGCGCTGGCGGCGATGTGAGCCAGGTGCGGCGGGATCTCGCGGCCCTTGGACACCATGGACTGCGCCCAGAGCCGTCCCGCGCGGTAGGACGAACGCACCAGCGGGCCGGCGAGCACGCCGAGGAAGCCGATCCGCTCCGCCTCCTCCTTGAAGGCGACGAACTCGTCGGGCTTCACCCACCGCGACACCGGAAGGTGGCGGGGAGTGGGGCGCAGGTACTGGGTGATCGTGATGATGTCGCAGCCGGCGTCATGCAGGTCCTGCAGCGCCTGTACGACCTCCTCCGGCTCCTCGCCCATGCCGAGGATCAGGTTCGACTTCGTGATGAGACCGGCCTCGTGTCCCTGCGTGATCACGTTGAGGGAGCGCTCGTACTTGAACGCCGGGCGGATCCGCTTGAAGATGCGCGGCACCGTCTCGACGTTGTGCGCGAACACCTCGGGACGCGCGTCGAAGATCTGCCCGAGGAAGGCCGGATCCGCGTTGTGCTCGTTCGCCAGCAGCTCGACACCGGTGTTCGGGTTGAGTTCGTGAATCTTGCGCACCGTCTCGGCGTTGAGCCACGCGCCCGTGTCGGGCAGATCATCGCGGGCGACACTCGTGACCGTGGCGTAGCGCAGACCCATCTGCTGTACGCTCTCGGCCACGCGGCGCGGCTCGTCGGTGTCGTAATCGGCGGGCTTGCCGGTGTCGATCTGGCAGAAGTCGCAGCGGCGTGTGCATTGCGAGCCGCCGATGAGGAAGGTGGCCTCCTTGTCCTCCCAGCACTCGAAGATGTTGGGGCAGCCGGCCTCCTGGCACACGGTGTGCAGGCCCTCGTCCTTCACGAGCGAGTGCAGGGCCTTGTACTCCGGCCCCATCCTCGCCTTGGTCTTGATCCACTCCGGCTTGCGCTCGATCGGGGTCTCCGCGTTGCGGATCTCCAGGCGCAACAGCTTGCGGCCCTCTGGAGCGGCGCTCATGCTGCCACCTCCGTCGCATACTCCGCAGCGAACGCCATGGCGACCGCGTCGGCGATGTCCGCCGGCGGGATCTCCCGCCCCACCACCTCGCTGACCGTGGTGACGCCGGCATCGGTGATGCCGCACGGGATGATGCCGCGGAAGCCCGCGAGCGTGTTGTCGCAGTTGATTGCGAAGCCGTGCATGGTCACGCCCTGCTGCACGCGCACGCCGATCGCCGCCACCTTGTCCTCACTGAGCGGCCGGCGCACCCACACGCCGCTGCGACCATCGACCTGGTATCCGTCCACGCCGAGCGGGCGCAGCACGTCGATGAGCAGGCGCTCCAGGCGGCGGACGTGGGCGACCACGTCCATGGGCTCCGGCAGGCGGACGATCGGATAGCCCACCAGCTGGCCGGGGCCGTGCCAGGTGATCTTGCCGCCGCGGTCGACATCGACCACGGGAGTGCCGTCCTGAGGTCGCTCCTGGGGCTCGGTGCGCTTGCCGGCCGTGTAGACGGCCTCGTGCTCGAGCAGCAGCAGCGTGTCGGGGCGGGTGCCGGCGACGACCTCGGCATGGATCCGGCGCTGCAGATCCCAGCCGTCGAGGTAGGGGACGAACGCGGGGGCGAGGCCCACCGTCTGGATGTCGAGCATGACCGATCCTTCTGATCGAGTTGTTGTATGCGGTTCAATAATAGGGGTGAATGGTCGGATGAGCGCATCGCGATACGGTGTGGTGGTGACCACCCCTGCCCGCGGCGTCGGCCGCCCCCGGGTCTCCTCACGCGAGACGATCGCCGAGGCGGCCTGCGAGCTGTTCCTGGAGTCCGGGTACGAGGGGACCTCGATCGCCGGCATCGCACAGCGCGCAGGCGTGAGCCGGTCGAGCTTCTTCAACTACTTCTCCTCGAAGAGCGATGTGCTCTGGTCGGGTTTCGACGAGCGCCTCGACCGGGCCGTCGCGGCGCTCGCGGAGCCGGATGCGGGAGCGGACTCGGCCCGGATCGAGACGATCCTGACCGCGATCCTGCAGGGTCTCGAGCCGGATCCGCTGGCGCTCGCGTTCGGCAACGCACAGGCCATGGGTCTCGGCGATGAGCTGCAGCGCGAATCCGCGCTGCGTCAGGGCCGGCTCGCCGCCGCGCTCTCCGAAGCCGCGCGTGGTGCCGGCGTCGAGCGGATCCGCGCCGACGTGCTCGGCGCCGCCTACGCGGTCGTCGTGCTGTCGTCTCTGCGCGTCTGGGCAGAGGGTGGCGCGGGCCACGGATCGCCGCTCGCGCAGCTGCAGCACGCGCTGCCGCGCATCGCCGACCTGCACTGGGGCTGACGCGCCGCGGACGGGGGATCCGCTCGCGTAGAATCGGAGCACCATGGCTACATTTGGCACGCTCTCCGATCGGCTGACCGAGACCTTCCGCAACCTGCGCACGAAGGGCAAGCTGTCCGCCGCCGATGTCGACGGCACCGTCCGCGAGATCCGTCGCGCTCTGCTCGACGCCGACGTCGCGCTTCCCGTCGTGAAGGACTTCACGGCCAAGGTGCGCGAGCGGGCGCTGGGCGACGAGGTCAACAAGGCGCTGAACCCCGCGCAGCAGGTGGTGCAGATCGTCAATGAGGAGCTCATCGCGATCCTCGGCGGTCAGCAGCGCCGTCTCGAGTTCGCGAAGAACCCGCCGACTGTGATCATGCTCGCCGGCCTCCAGGGATCCGGAAAGACCACGTTCGCCGGAAAGCTCGCCAAGCAGCTGCAGGGCGAGGGGCACACGCCATTGCTCGTCGCCGCCGACCTGCAGCGTCCGAACGCGGTGACCCAGCTCACCGTCGTCGCGGAGCAGGCGGGCGCCACCATCTACGCCCCGGAGCCCGGCAACGGCGTCGGCGACCCCGTGCGCGTGTCGCGCGACGGCGTCGAGCACGCACGCCGCCAGCAGCACGACATCGTCATCATCGACACCGCCGGACGCCTCGGCGTCGACGCCGAGCTCATGAAGCAGGCCGCCGACATCCGCGCCGCGGTGAACCCCGACGAGGTGCTGTTCGTCATCGACGCGATGATCGGTCAGGATGCGGTCAACACCGCCAAGGCGTTCCAGGACGGCGTGGACTTCACCGGCGTCGTGCTCTCCAAGCTCGATGGCGATGCCCGCGGTGGTGCCGCGCTTTCGGTCGCCTCGATCACGGGCCGGCCGATCATGTTCGCGTCGACGGGCGAGGGTCTCGACGACCTCGAGCCGTTCCATCCCGACCGCATGGCGAGCCGGATTCTCGACCTCGGCGACATCCTCACCCTCATCGAGCAGGCTCAGAGTGCGTTCGATGAAGCTGAAGCGCTCAAGGTCGCTGAGAAGCTTGCGACCGAGACCTTCACGCTCGAGGACTTCCTCGAGCAGATGCAGCAGCTCAAGAAGATGGGCTCGATGAAGAAGATGCTCGGGATGCTCCCGGGCATGGGCCAGATGAAGCAGCAGCTCGAGGACTTCGACGAGCGCGAGATCGACCGCACCGAGGCGATCATCCGCTCCATGACGCCGGGGGAGCGCCGCAACCCCAAGGTCCTCAACGGCTCCCGGCGCCTGCGCATCGCGCGCGGTTCGGGCATGACCGTGACCGACGTGAACCAGCTCGTGCAGCGGTTCGAGCAGGCCGCGAAGATGATGAAGACCGTCGCCCGCGGAGGCACCCCGAACATCCCCGGCATGGGCCCGGTGCCCGGCATGGGGCGCCCCGGCGCCTCTTCGAAGCGCGGCAAGAAGGGCAAGGGATCCGGATCCCGCTCCGGCAACCCGGCCAAGCGCGCGGCAGAGAACGCGGGCATCGCCACCGGCGAAGCCGGGACCGGATCGGGATTCGGTCTGGGTGGCCGGCCGGCGCCGAGCGAGGCCGACATGGCTGAGATCCAGAAGCTCTTCGGCAAGAACTGACGTCGACGCTCGCGGGCGCCGTGGCCGATGCGGCCCGGCGCCCGCGGCGTGTCCGGCGACGGCGGCGGATACCCAGAACCTCGCATCGTTGTGCGCCGCGACCACCGACGCGCCGGATTCGAGCTTCGCATCCGAACACTAAAGCGTTATAGCCTGGACGCGGCTTCGCGTCTCCAGTGACGGGACGCGGATCCGCCACGCAACGGAGCGCAACCTGGAGGGTGCATATGGCTGACCTGAACCGCAGAACATTCCTGACCGTCGGAGGTGTCGGGCTGGCAGCGCTGCTCGCCGGGGCGCCGGGGATCGCCCACGCGGCGGCGCGTCCGGCCGCGGGAACCGATGCCGCCGCACCTGTGCCGGCATCCGGGGGAACGCCGCCCGGGCCCTATACGTTCGGCTGGGCCGCTGATGATCTGCTCGCCTTCGACCCCGGCACGACGCCGTGGGCGCGGCACCTGCGCTGTCTGATCCCACGGGCCACGCGCATCGCGCCCTTCGCCGCCACGCAGGCGCATCCGGATCTCGACCCCGCCGTGCAGCTGTCCACGCTCACGATCGACGACGCGGGGAGCATCTACGAGGGCCACAACCAGGCGATCGGCCTGGAGGCGCAGGTGTACACCCAGCGGTACTGGTCGTACATCGACATCTGGGGCACCTGGCACGGACAGGTCAAGGGGCCGGCACCCATCGAGATGATCGATGGGCAGCGTGCCCCCGGACGTCCGTACGGCGTGATCGACATCCCGAATCCCGGCTGGACCGAGGCCGCGCATAAGAACGGCGCGCGCTCCATCGGTGGCTGGTTCTGGCCGCGCCCCGTCGACTTCGACGCATTCCTCGTGCAGTCCGGCGACGGATCCTTCCCCGTCGCGGACAAGATGATCGAGATCCGGAAATACTTCGGATTCGACGGCCTGTTCCTCAATCAGGAGGGCAGCGTCAGCGCGGCGCAGATCAAGAAGTTCCAGGACTTCCTGCGTTACCTCAAGCGCGCGGATCCCGATTTCTATCTGCAGGGCTATGACTCGGCGGACTTCGACAGCGGCGAGGTCAGTTATGAGAACAGGCTGAGCGAGAACAACCTGCGCTGGCTGGGCACGCCGGACGCGCCCATCTACGATTCCCTGTTCATGAACTACTGGTGGCAGGCGACCACCGGCGGCGCAGACCGCGATCTCAGCAAGAGCGCCGCATCAGCCGTCGCCGCGGGCTACGACCCTCGCATGGTGGGCTTCGCCGGCGTCGAACACCAGAAGGGCGGGTTCCGGCCCGAAGAGGACTTCGGCAGCGTGGCGGGCCCGGGTCGTCCTGCGCCGACCTCGGTCGCGCTCTTCGTGGACTCCCAGATCTGGCTGAACGGATCGTGGGACGGCACCACGTCCACCGCGGAGGGGCGCGCGACGTACCGCGACTTGGAGCAGCGGTTCTGGTCCGGCCCGACAGGGAACCCGGGGACGTCCGGACGGCTCGAGCCCCGCACGCCCCCGTATCGCACTGACACCCTCGACTACCGGCAGTGGGATGGCATCGCGCACTGGATCACGGAGCGTTCGCCGTACGGCAGCCTGCCGATCGCCACCGACTTCAACGCGGGCGTCGGATCCGCATTCTTCCTCGACGGAACGAAGGTGCGTGACGGCGGCTGGGACAACATGGGCTGCGCGGATCGGGCGCTGACCTGGCAGTACTGGACCGAGGGTGACCTCGTCGTCACGCTGGACGAGTCGGCCAGCTACGGCAGCGGGCACAGCCTCGCTCTGCGCGGCGGGGGCGTGATCCACCTGTTCAAGACCGACCTGACGGCCGCGAAGGCGATGTCGGTCGACGTCCGCGCGCAGGGGCTGCAGACCATCGACATCGGGATCACGTGGCAGGATGCACCGTCCGAGATCGACTGGCAGTCGCTGGCGAAATCGGCGTCCGCGGACTGGGACGGCTGGACCGGCGGGATCGAGATGCACGGGAGACGCGTCGCGCGGATCTCGCTGCGCACCAGTGGCGATGGCCGTCTCGGACGCGTGTCGCTGCGGGAGGCCGGCAAACCGCTGAAGCCATCGACGCCGACCGGCTTCCAGGTCGCCGACGCGGGGGATGCCGGAGACGGGCGACGGCATCTGAGCTTCGCCTGGGACCTCCAGGCCGATGCCGTCGGCTACGACGTGCTGCAGATCGGGGACGGCGGCACCACCTGGCTGGGCCGGGTGCACCGCGACGTGTTCTTCGCCGAGGCTGTGGATCTCGCCGGAGGGCGGCAGTTCCAGCTCGTCGCATTCGGCGGCGACCTGCACCGCAGCGCTCCCGTGAAGGCCGGGTTGACCCCCTGATCCATCCCGTTTGGGACATGAGAAGGGCGGGCCCGGAGGATCGTTCCTCCGGGCCCGCCTTCTTCGTGCGTCAGATCACTTCACGTCGTCGTCGACCCAGTCCATCGACTTGGTGACGGCCTTGCGCCACAGCCGCAGCTGGCGGTCGCGCTCCGCGGCATCCATGCTCGGCTCCCAGCGACGGTCCTCCTGCCAGTTGGCGGAGAGGTCGTCCAGGCCGCTCCAGAACCCGACCGCGAGGCCGGCCGCATAGGCGGCGCCCAGCGCGGTCGTCTCGGCGACCACGGGGCGGACCACCGGGACGCCCAGCACGTCGGCCTGGAACTGCATGAGCGCGTCATTCGCGACCATGCCGCCGTCGACCTTGAGCTCGGTGAGGTCCACTCCGGCGTCGGCGTTGACCGCGTCGAGCACGTCGCGGGTCTGGAACGCCACCGCCTCGAGCGCGGCGCGCGCGATGTGGTTCTTGTTCGCGTAGCGGGTCAGACCCACGATCGCGCCACGGGCATCCGGACGCCAGTACGGCGCGAACAGACCCGAGAACGCCGGCACGATGTACACGCCGCCGTTGTCCTCGACCTGGCGGGCCAGCTCCTCCACCTCGGGGGCGGAGTCGATGATCCCGAGCTGGTCGCGCAGCCACTGGATGAGGGATCCGGTGACCGCGATCGAGCCCTCCAGCGCGTAGTGCGTCGGGCCGTCGCCGAGCTTGTAGCCGACGGTCGTGAGCAGCCCGTTCTTCGAATGGACGATCTCCTCGCCCGTGTTGAAGATCAGGAAGCAGCCCGTGCCGTAGGTGTTCTTGCTCTCACCGGTGTTGAACGCCGCCTGGCCGAACGTCGCCGCCTGCTGGTCGCCCAGAATGCCGGCGATCGGGGTCTCCCGCAGCAGCGAGGATCCCTCCGCGGCCCCGTAGACCTCGGAAGAGGAGCGGATCGACGGCATCATCGACTTCGGCACGCCGAAGGCCTCGAGGATGTCGTCGCGCCACTGCAGCGTCTCCAGGTCCATGAACATGGTCCGAGAGGCGTTGGTGACGTCGGTGGCGTGCACGCCGCCGTTGACGCCGCCGGTGAGGTTCCAGAGCACCCAGCTGTCGGTGGTGCCGAACAGCAGGTCGCCCGCCTCCGCCTTGGCGCGCGCGCCCTCGACGTTCTCGAGGATCCAGGCGATCTTCGTGCCGGAGAAGTAGGTCGCCAGCGGCAGGCCGACGATCTGCTTGAACCGCTCGACGCCGCCGTCGGCAGCCAGACGGTCGACGATGGGCTGGGTACGCGTGTCCTGCCAGACGATCGCGTTGTACACGGGCTTGCCCGTGGTCTTGTCCCATACCACGGCGGTCTCGCGCTGGTTGGTGATGCCGACCGCGGCGATGTCGTGGCGGGTCAGGTGCGCACGCGTCAGAGCGAGGCCGATGACCTCCTGGACGTTGGCCCAGATCTCCGACGCGTCGTGCTCGACCCAGCCGGCCTGCGGCAGGATCTGCTCATGCTCCTTCTGACCGGTGGCGATGATGCTGCCCTTGCGGTCGAAGATGATGGCGCGGCTCGAGGTCGTGCCCTGGTCGATGGCGATGACGTAATCAGCCATGTGCAGTTCTCCTTTGAATAGCGGTTCGGGTTACTTCGCGAGGTGCAGGAGCACCGGAGCGAGGAGAGCGGCGATGGTACCGCCGATGAGCGGGCCGACCACCGGAACCCACGAGTACGCCCAGTCGCTCGAGCCCTTGCCCTTGATCGGCAGGATCGCGTGAGCGATGCGCGGGCCGAGGTCACGAGCCGGGTTGATCGCGTAGCCGGTCGGGCCACCGAGCGAAGCGCCGATCGAGACGACGAGCAGGGCGACGGGCAGCGCCGTCAGCGGGCCGAGGCCTCCCGGCGTGCCGACCTTGACGTCGCCGTAGTCGGCGAACGCGAAGATCACGAACACCAGGACGAACGTGCCGATGATCTCGGTGACGAGATTCCAGCCGTAGGAGCGGATCGCAGGGCCCGTCGAGAAGACGCCGAGCTTGTTCGCCGGGTCGGGCTCCTCATCGAAGTGCTGCTTGTACGCCAGCCAGCACAGCACGGCACCGATGATCGCACCGAGCAGTTCCGCGCCCGCGGCGACGGCGAACTGAGCGAACGAGATCTTGTTCGCGACCAGAAGTCCGATGCCGACGGCCGGATTCAGGATGGCTCCGGAGTAGGCGGAGACGAGCACGCCGGCGAAGACCGCCAGGCCCCATCCCCAGTTCACCATCAGGAAGCCGCCGCCCAGACCCTTGTTCTTCGCCAGGGCGACGTTGGCGACGACACCGCATCCGAGGAGGATCAGCATCGCCGTTCCGACGAGTTCGGACAGGAAATAGAGCCCCATATTCACTTCAGGCATGTCTCCATTGACCTTTCGCAGAGCATCGGCCCCTCTGCCGATGCGGTGTTCGAGTAGACGCCGAGGAGGGCGGCGGCGGAACCCCGTTACCCGCGCGTGCGGGCGACGAGGGACAGTCCGTGCCGGGTGTTCAGCAGTTCCCGGGTCAGTTCGATCTCGTGGGCAGCGCGTGCGCGGTCCCAGCCCTGCAGCGGCGCGAGCGCCTCGGCGACCTCTTCGAGGATCTCCTCGGTGACGTCGCCGGTGAACGCCAGGCTGGTGCGGCGCAGGATGACATCCTCGAGGCGCACGGTCAGCTCGTTCTGCACCATCCATTCGAGTTCGCGCGTCGAGAGCTGCCCACCGGCAAGCGGGGCGTCCGGGCCCTGTTCGACGAATGTCCACACCTCGGCGGCGCGGGTGCCGTAGCGCTTCAGCAGCTGCTCGGCACGCTCGCCGGCGCCGGGCAGGTTCTTCGCGATCCAGGCGACGCGCGCCGCGTTGTCCTGCGGGTAGTCCTTGCCGCCACCGATCGCCCGACCCAGGGTCGATACGACGCGCGTGCGACCCAGCAGCTCCAGGATCCGGTCGGAGAGCGACTCGCCGAGGGCGCGGAACGTGGTCCACTTGCCGCCGACCAGGCTGAGATGCGGGACGGCGCGGCTGTTGTCGACCTCCACGCGGTAGTCGCGCGAGACGAATCCGGGTGCGGTGTCCTCGTGACGGGGGAGGGGACGGATCCCACTGAAGCGATACACGATCTGATCGCGGTTCACGTCGATCGTCGGGAAGACGTGGTGCACGAGATCGAAGAAGTAGTCGATCTCCTCCTCGGTGCACAGCGGCACCTCGCGGGGGTCGGCGTCGATGTCGGTGGTGCCGACCATCACCTTGCCCTTGAGGGGGTAGATCAGCACGATGCGGCCGTCGGAGTGCTCGAAGAAGATCTCGCGGCCTCTGGTCGCGGCGTGCAGCTCGGGGTTGTCCAGAACGATGTGCGACCCCTTGGTGCCGCCCATGAAGCGGGTCAGCTCGCCCATGGCCTCGTTCGTGAGGTCGGTCCACGGGCCCGAGGTGTTCACGACGACGTCCGCGGCAATCGGGAACTCGGTCCCGCTCTCGCGGTCGCGCACGAGCACCGCGTCCCCTTCGTGTCCGATGGCCTCGACATAGTTCAGCGCCACTGCACCGGGGTGCGCCGCGCGACCGTCCTGCAGCACGTCCAGCGCGAGGCGCTCGGGGTCGTGCATGGAGGCGTCGTAGTAGGTCGCGGTGTACTTGATCTTCGGGTCCATCGAGGGGAGCTCGGCGAGCGACTTCTTGCGGCCGAGGAACTTGTGCCGCGGGACCATGCCGCCGTCGCGCGAGAAGGTGTCGTAGATGGTCAGGCCCATCTTGATGAGGAAGGCGCCGCGCTCCTGCGGCTTTCCGGACTTGTGCGTGAGGAACCGCAGCGGCGCGGACAGGATCCCCGAGAAGGTCGAGTAGATCGGGATCGTCGTCTCGAGTGGCTTGACGTAGTGCGGGGCGATCTTGAGAAGGCCGTTGCGTTCGGTGACCGACTCCTTGACGAGGCGGAACTCGCCGTTCTCGAGGTAGCGGATGCCGCCGTGGATCATGTGGCTCGAGGCGGAGGACGCTCCCGAGGCGAAGTCGCCGCGCTCGACGAGGACCACGTCGACTCCCTGCAGAGCGAGGTCGCGGAAGGTGGAGATCCCGTTGATCCCGCCGCCGATCACCAGCACGGTGGTACGGCCCGCTTCGCGGACGCGAGTCACCTCGGGGCGTTCTGCGGCGTTGTGGACGTGGTCGGTCATCTTCGTCTCCTTCCGGATTTCTCACAGCATTCCCCCAGCCGCCCGTATGGTCAAGCGCCGTGCACGAATGTGCAAGAATCGGTCGAATCGATACGCGAAGGGCTCGAAATGGTTGAACGGAAGCGCCAGTCGAAGGCGGTCGCGGCCCTCACCGCAGCCCGGCTCTACTACCTCCAGGACAAGACGATGGATGTCATCGCCGACGAACTCGGGACCTCCCGTTCCTCGGTGTCCCGCCTGCTGAGCTATGCACGTGAAGTGGGGCTCGTCGACATCCGCATCAACTCTCCCCTCGAACATGCGGGGGAGCTCGAGCAGCAGCTGCACGACCGTCTGCACGTGACCGCGCACGTCGTGCCGATGCCGGAGAGCGTGACCGAGGTGGAGCGTCTCGAACGCGTGGCGCTGACCGCGGGCCGCCTGCTCACGCAGATCATCGACTCGAACATGGTGGTCGGGCTCGCCTGGGGTTCGACGATCAGCGCGGTCAGCCGCGACCTCGGGCAGAAGGAGACCCGCGGCACGACCATCGTCCAGCTGAACGGCGCCGGGAACACGCTGACCAGCGGCGTGGAGTACTCGAGCGAGATCCTGCAGCGCTTCGGTTCCGCCTTCGGCGCTCAGGTGCAGCAGTTCCCCGTGCCCGCCTTCTTCGACGACCCCCGCACACGGGAGGCGATGTGGCGCGAACGCAGCACGCTGCGGGTGCTGGATCTGCAGGCGAAAATGGACCTCGCCGTGTTCAGCGTGGGTTCGCCGAGCGCCGAAGTGCCCAGCCGGGTCTATGTGGGTGGCTATCTGGGCCGGGACGACTATCGGAGCCTGCGCGAGGATCGAGCGATCGGCGACGTGGCGACGGTGTTCTTCCGTGCCGACGGCACCTGGAAGGACATCGCGGTGAACGCCCGTGCGACCGGGCCCGGTCTGGACCGACTGCGCCGCGTCGCGCGGCGATTCTGCGTCGTGGCGGGGGCGCAGAAGCTGCCGTCGCTGCAGGCGGCGATCGGGGCGCGGCTGGTCACCGACGTGGTGCTCGATGAGGGGCTCGCGCGCCAGCTCGTGGAGGGCTGACCTTTCGAGAGCCGCGGCATCGCCGTCGGAGAACCCGGGCTCGTCCCGCTCAGAGCGTCTCGGGGCCCGAGCGGAACTCGCGGATGAGGTGCTCGACGACCTCGTGCAGATCGCCGCCGGTCGCGTCGGCCACGGCGACCTGGCGCTCATAGCTCGCGCCGCCGTGCAGGATGTCGGCGACCCCGCCGAACTGCGCCGAGCACTGCAGATCCGCCGCCACCGGCGCGAGCCGTTCCAGCTCCTCGGTCAGATGCTCCCGCACCGAGCGCTGCGCACCGTCGGCCGACACGATGAGCTCGGCATCGAGTCCGTAGCGGGCCGCACGCCACTTGTTCTCGCGGTGGAACCACGGCGCGAGCGGAGTCAGCGTCCGTCCCTCGTCGAGATCACGGGAGAACGACTCCACCAGCACCTGGGTGAGGGCGGCGACCGCGGCGAGCTCGTGCAGGGTCGACATGCCGTCGCAGGCGCGCACCTCGATCGTGCCCCAGCGCGGTGCGGGGCGGATGTCCCAGCGCACCTCGGTGGCATCGGACATCACCCCGGTGCGCACCATGTCGTCGAGGTAGCCCTCGTAGGCCGCCCAGTCCGGGAGCGGCCAGGGCAGGCCCGCCGTCGGCAGCTGCTGGAACACGAGGGCGCGGTTCGAGGCATAGCCGGTGCGCTCTCCGGCCCAGAACGGGCTCGAGGCGGCGAGCGCCTGCAGATGCGGCAGATACGAGGTGAGTGCGCCGATGATCGGCAGCACCTTGTCGCGGTCTTCGACCCCGACGTGCACATGGATGCCCCAGATCATCATGTTGCGGCCCCACCACTGCGTCTTCTCGATGAGCGAGTGATAGCGCGTCTTGTCGGTGACCTGTTGGTCGTACCACTGCGCGAAGGGGTGGCTGCCTGCGGAGAGCAGCTCGATGCCGGCCGGATCTGTCGCGGCGCGGACGGCCGCGATCGCGGCGGCGATGTCGGCCACGGCGGCGGAGACGGTGGATCCGATGCCGCTCGTGACCTCGATCGTGTTGGTCAGCAGCTCGCCGGTGACGGTGTGCCGCTCGTCCGCGCTCGCCCCCTCCAGATCGCGCAGCAGCTCGGGAGCACGCCCGACCAGATCACCGGTGGCCGGATCGGCGAGCATGAGCTCCCACTCCAGTCCGACCGTGGAACGCGGCGAGGTGGCGAACTCGATCGGCATGGGGCCTCGATTCGGTGCAGGAGGTCGTCGGCCAATGATGGCATGCACGGCGCTAGCATGTGCCGTATGACGTTTTGCGACGGGTGCCGCGCATGAGTGCCGGCTCCATTCTCGTTCCTGCGGAGAGTCTGCGCGAGCAGGTGGAGCGCATGATCGGGGCGCGGATCGTGTCGGGGGAGACGCCCCCAGGAGAGGTGCTGACGGTGCCCACCCTGGCCGGCGATTTCGGGGTGAGTGCCACCCCCGTGCGCGAGGCGATGCTGAATCTCGCGCGGCGCGGCTTCCTCCGGCCCATCCGCAACCGCGGCTTCCAAGTCACCGAAGTCTCCGCCGACGAGCTGAACCAGCTCACCGACGTGCGTCTGCTGCTGGAGGCACCGCCGATGCGGCGCGTCGCCGGGGCGATCGACGAGGCGCTCGAGAAGGAGCTCCGCGAGCTCGCGGAGCGCATCGTGGCGGCGGGACAGGAACGCCGCTTCGAGGAGTACCTCGAGGCCGACACGACCTTCCACCTGCGCATCCTCGCGGTCACGGGAAACCAGAAACTCGTCGACACCGTGCGTGAACTCCGTCAGCAGACCCGCCTGGTGGGGCTCGTGCGATTGGCCGACTCCGACACCCTCATGCCCACCGCGCGAGAGCACGCGGAGCTCGTCGATCTGCTCGTCGCCGGAGACGGCGACGGTGCGGAGGCGCTCATGCGCCGGCACCTGGGCCACGTCGGCGGTGTGTGGAGCGGGCGCGAGGAGAACTGAGCCAGGACCCCCTTCCGCTGAGCCTTCCGCATGAGTAATGTGTCACATGGTATTCACCACGAATGCAATGTCGCATCCAGGAGGTCCTCACATGCACACCCGAACCACACGCGCCCTGCGCGCACTTTCCGTCGTCGTCGCAGCGGGCGCTCTGCTCGCCACCGCCGGCTGCTCCGGAGGTCTCGCGAGCGGCGGCGACAGCGGATCCGGAGGCGGATCCGGACCGATCAAGCTCGGCATGCTCGCGCCGTTCTCGGGCAGCGAGTCGGCGTTCGGCAACTACATGAAGAACGGCGCGCAGCTCGCCATCGACGAGATCAACGCGGACGGCGGCATCGACGGGCGCAAGCTGCAGCTCGAGGTGCAGGACGACGCGTGCGATGCGACCACCGCGGTCGCCGCCGCGAACAAGCTCGTCACCGACGGCGTCGTCGCCTCGGTCGGCGGGTACTGCTCGGGCGCCACGCTGCCGACCCTGCCGATCTTCAACGAGGCGAAGATCCCGACGGTGATCCCGGCGGCGAACTCCAACGAGCTCGTGAAGCAGAAGCTCCCCGGCGTGTTCCTCATCAACGGCACGGGCACCCAGCAGGCCGCGTCGGCGGTGAAGTACGCGCAGAAGTCTGGAGCGAAGACCGTCGCGGCGATCAACGATGCGACCGCCTACTCGAAGGATCTCGCCGATTCGTTCGCGCAGCAGGCGAAGGACGCGGGCCTCACGGTCGACTTCAATGCGGTGATCACGCCCGGTGAGAACGACTACTCCGCCGTGGCGACCCAGCTCTCCGGCGCCAAGCCCGACCTCGTGTACTGGACCGGGTACTACCAGGAGGGTGGTCTGATCGCCCGTCAGTCCAAGGACGCCGGCTTCAGCGGGTCCTTCCTCGTCGGCGACGGATCGGTGGACGCGAAGTTCGCCGAGATCGCGGGCAAGGGTTACACCGAGAACGTGCTCGGCACCTTCACCCAGACGCCCGACATGCTCAAGGGCGCCGAGAAGTGGATCGCCGACTACAAGAAGCTCGCAGGAGCCGACCCCGGTCCGTACTCGACCCAGTCCTACGACGCGGTCAAGGTGGTCGCCGAGGCGATGAAGACGGCCAAGGGCACGAAGTTCGACGGTGTGGTCAAGGCGCTCGAGGGACTCAAGGACTTCAAGACGCTCGCAGGTCCGCTCACGTTCATGCCCGACCACACCCGGTCGGGCGGCGGCTTCGTGATCGTCTCGATCGATCCGTCCTCCGGCCAGTTCGTCCTCAAGGACAACCTCCAGGGCTGAGCCGACCGCGGGGGCGATCTTCGCGGATCGCCCCCGTACGGCCTTCGCTCACCCCGGAAAGGACATCCTCGTGATGCAACTCATCTGGAACGGCCTCATCGTCGGCTCGTTCTACGCCCTCGTCGCGCTCGGATACAGCATGGTTTACGGGATCATCAAGCTGCTCAACTTCGCGCACGGTGACATCTACATGCTCGGCGCGTTCGCCGGCTTCGCGACGCTCTCGGCCTTCGGGATCTCGAATGAGAGCTCGATCCCGCTGCTGCTGGTGATCCTGCTGCTGTCCATGGTGACCACCGGCCTCATCGGCGTCGGCATCGAGCGGATCGCCTATCGTCCGCTGCGCAAGAGCCCACGGCTCGCCGTGCTGATCACCGCGATCGGCGTCTCGTTCACCCTGGAGTACGCCGTGCGGCAGATCTTCGGGCCGAACCCCGAGGCGTTCCCGGTGCGGCTGGAGTCCGCCGGCTTCGACTTCCTCGGCATGCGGATCACCCCGGCGCAGATCGTGCTGGTCATCATCGCCGCGGGCCTGATGCTCGTGCTCGCGCACATCGTCGAGCGCACCCGTCAGGGCAGGGCGATGCGCGCGATCGCGCTGGATCCGCAGGGCGCGCAGCTCATGGGCATCAACGTGAACCGCGTGATCGCGACAGTGTTCTTCATCGGATCCGCCCTCGCCGGAGCCGCCGGCGTGATGGCCGGTGCCTACTACGGCTCGATCGACTTCCTGATGGGATTCATCATCGGTCTGAAGGCGTTCACCGCGGCGGTCATCGGCGGCATCGGCAACCTCTACGGCGCGATGCTTGGCGGACTGCTGCTGGGCCTGCTGGAGTCGTTCGGATCCGCATGGTTCGGCGGCGAATGGCGCGACGTGTTCTCGTTCGCGTTCCTCATCCTTTTCCTCACCTTCAAACCGACGGGGCTGCTCGGCGCCCGCGTCGTCGAGAGGATGTGACATGTCCGGCACCGCAACCCCAGGCTCCGTGACCTCGGCGCTGCGCGACGGGAAGCTGCGCGCGCCCTCGCCGCTGTTCGACCGTCCGTCCGCGCCCCGCGGCGTGCTCTCCTCGCAGCAGGGTTTCCTGCGCGCCCTCGGCGGGGTGTGCATCGTGCTCCTCGCCGTGCTCCCGTTCATCGATGCCTCGCGGTACACGATGTCGATCGCGACCAGCGCGCTGATCTACGTGATGCTCTGCATGGGGCTCAACGTCGTCGTCGGCTACGCGGGTCTGCTGGACCTGGGCTACATCGCCTTCTTCGCAGTCGGCGCCTACGTCTCGGGCATCCTCACCACCGTGGTCGGGCTTCCCATGTGGATGGCTCTTCCGGCGACGATCCTGTGCTGCATGGTGGCCGGCGTCATCATCGGCGCACCGACGCTGCGTCTGCGCAGCGACTACCTCGCCATCGTCACACTCGGCTTCGGCGAGATCATCCGGATCACGGCCAACAATCTGAAGATCACCGGCGGCCCTTCCGGCATCCACGGCATCCCGACGTGGAGCTTCGGCGGCTGGAGCTTCGCCGACGGCCTCACGATCGGCGGACTCGTCTTCCCGCAGCGGGTGCTCTTCTACTACTTCGTCGCGGCGATCGTCGTGCTCGTCGGCGTGATCGGCGCGGGCCGGCTCGCCAAAGGCAAGATGGGGCGCGCCTGGAAGGCGGTCCGCGACGATGAGGACGCCGCCGAGGCGATGGGGATCAACACCTACCTCGCGAAGATCTCCGCCTACATCATCGGCGCGGTGTGGGCCGGTGTGGCGGGGCAGCTCATGGCGACGCACCTCAGCGCGATCAGCCCGAACAGCTTCCAGTTCCTCTACTCGGCGCTGATCCTGATGGCGGTCGTCCTGGGCGGCATGGGTTCCACCCCCGGTGTGATCATCGGTGCGCTGTTCGTCTCGCTCGCCCCGGAATTGCTGCGCGACTTCTCAGAATGGCGCTTCCTCATCTTCGGCCTGCTGCTCGTCGTGGTGATGCTGTTCCGCCCGGCGGGGCTCTGGCCCTCCACGGCGATCCTGCCGTGGCTGAAGAAGCGGAGACCCGTGCCGCCGCCCACCCAGGGCTTCCTGTCGCCGGTGCCGGTCGACGAGGATGAGACGCCGATCGAGGCGGAGGACGCGACGGCGGAAGAGGGTGAGACGCGATGAGCGCGCTGCTGGAGGTCTCGGACCTGCGACTGCAGTTCGGCGGTGTGAAGGCCGTCGACGGATTGAGCTTCTCCGTGCAGGAAGGCGAGATCCTCGCCGTCATCGGGCCGAACGGAGCGGGGAAGACGAGCGCGTTCAACTGCATCTCGGGGTTCTATCTGCCCACGTCCGGATCCGTCGTGTTCGACGGCAACGACATCGTGCGCCAGGCGCCGGGTTTCTTGCGGAAGCTGCGCCTGGTGGACCTGCTGCAGAGCTTCGGCCTCTACCGGGTGCTGCCGTCGCGGGTGACGAAGTGGGGGATGGCGCGCACGTTCCAGAACCTGCGGCTGTTCCGCGAGCTCAGCGTGCTGGACAACGTCAAGACCGCCATGCACGCGAACCTGCGCGAGGGCTTCTGGGTGACCTTCCTGCACACTCCCGGCTACCGCCGTGCCGAGCTCGCCTGTGCCGAGGCGGCGCGCGGCTGGCTGGACTTCGTCGGCTTCACGGACGACGAGAACCTCTACGTGACGCAGCTGCCGTACGGCGAGCAGCGCCGCGTGGAGATCGCACGGGCGCTGGCCACGAGTCCGAAGCTGCTGCTGCTGGACGAGCCGGCGGCGGGTCTGAACTTCAGTGAGAAGCAGGCGCTCATGCAGCTCATCCGGCGCATCCGGGACCTCGGCGTCGCGGTGGTGCTGATCGAGCATGACATGGGGCTGATCATGGAGCTCGCCGAGCGCATCGTTGTGCTCAACTACGGCAAGGAGATCGCCGTCGGAACGCCGGAGCAGATCAAGCACGACCCGATCGTGATCGAGGCGTACCTCGGTGTCGAGGACGAGCCGCTGGACGCCACGAAGCTGCAGACCGGCACGGTGGACCTGTCCCTGCTCGAAGGCGACGGCACGACGAAGAAGGGGAAGCGCTCATGAGCTCGCTCACAGTCCAGGCGGCAGACGTCTACTACGGCCGCGTCCACGCGCTGCGAGAGCTCAGCTTCGACGTGCACGAGGGCGAGATCGTCTGCCTGCTCGGCAACAACGGCGCCGGCAAGTCGACCACGATGAACATGCTCTCCGGGCTCGTACGGCCCAAGAGCGGCACGGTGCGCTGGGGCGACATGGACCTCGCCACCGCGAAGCCGTGGGACATCGTGGCCGCGGGACTCGTGCACGTGCCGGAAGGACGGCGGATCTTCTCCACGATGACGGTGCACGAGAACCTGCTGCTCGGCGGCTACACCGTGCGGGACCAGAAGCTGATCGCCCAGCGCGTCGATCAGGTGTACGCGCTCATGCCGAGACTGGCTGAGCGCCGCAAGCAGCAGGGCGGCACGCTCTCCGGCGGCGAGCAGCAGATGGTGGCGATCGGGCGCGCGATCATCGGAGGTCCGAAGCTGCTGCTGCTGGACGAGCCATCCATGGGGCTCGCGCCGCTCGTCGTGAAGCAGGTCATGGAGACGATCCAGGCGGTGAATGCGCACGGCACGACCGTGCTGCTCGTCGAGCAGAACGCGCGCGCTGCGCTGCGGATCGCGGACCGCGCCTACGTGGTGGAGACCGGTCGGGCGACGCTCTCCGGCTCGGCCGCGGAGCTGGCCGCCGACGCGCGCGTGGTCGACGCGTACCTCGGCGGCTGAGGATGAGGGTCGTCGTGATCGGCGCCGGGGCGATCGGCGCGGCGTGCGCACTCGCCCTGACCGAAGCGGGCGCCGAAGTGATCGTCATCGATCGCAGCGGTGTCGCGGGGGAGACCTCGAGCCGGTGCGAGGGGAACATCCTCGTCTCCGACAAGGAACCGGGACCGGAGGCCGATCTCGCGATCGAGGCGAACCGCGCCTGGCGCGCCCTGGCCGCGCGCCTCGACGCGGATCGCGTTCCCGGTCAGCCCGCGACCGAGTTCGAGGCGAAGGGCGGCATCGTCGTCGCCTTCCCCGGGGGCGCCGACGCGCTGAGGTCCTTCGCGGTCTCGCAGCACGGCATCGGCATCCGCGCCGAAGCGCTCGAGGAGGTAGCCGTGCGCGCCGCCGAGCCGCACCTGAGCCCGGAGATCGCTCTCGGCGTGCACTACCCCGACGATGCGCAGGTGCAGCCGAGCCTCGCCACGCAGGCGATGCTCGCCCGGGCGGTGCACCTCGGCGCGCGGCTGATCGTGGAAGAGGTCGTCGCGGGCGTCGTCGTGGCGGGACGTGCGACGGGGGTGCGCACGGCGGGCGGGCTGGTCGAGGCCGACGCCGTGGTCGACTGCGCTGGCCCCTGGGCGGGAGAGACGGCGGCGCTGTTCGGCAGCGTGCTGGACATCCGGCCGCGCCGCGGCACGATCCTCGTCACGGCGGCGATGCCGCAGCGGGTGTTCCACAAGGTCTACGACGCCGACTACGTGAGTGCAGTCGGATCCGGCGACGCCGCGTTGCAGACATCGACCGTGGTCGAGTCCACGCCGTCCGGCACCGTGCTGATCGGATCCAGCCGGGAGCGCGTCGGCTTCTCGGGCGACGGCCTGCTCGCGCCGCTGTCCGAGATCGCCGCCAAGGCGACGCGGTTGTTCCCGTTCCTGCGCGACACCATGCTGTTGCGCACCTACTACGGTTTCCGCCCGTACGCGCCGGATCATCTGCCGGCGATCGGCGCCGATGCCACCATCGCCGGACTCTTCCACGCGGCGGGGCACGAGGGGGCGGGCATCGGACTCGCGCCGACCACGGGCGCACTCATCGCGCACGCCGTGCTGGGTACTCCGGCGCCGTTGGATCCCACGCCGTTCCTGCCCTCGCGGGCGAGCCTGCAGGGCTCCGACGGGCGGGGCCAGGGCGGCGTCGAGAGACGCAGTACGGGCGCACCAGGAAAGGAGGCCGCCGCGTGAGCGTGCAGATCATCGTGGACGGCGCGGCCGTGGAAGGGCGGGACGGGCAGACCATCGCCGGTGTGCTTCTGGGCGCCGGCCGGCGCACATGGCGCACGGCGGCGGGAGAGAAGCGGGGCATCTTCTGTGGCATGGGCATCTGCCAGGACTGCGTCGTCACGGTCAACGGCGTGGAGGGCGTCCGCGCCTGTCAGCGCGCGGCGTGCGACGGCGATGTCGTCGAGCGGGAGGGACGGGCATGAGCGCGCGACGCGTGGTGGTCATCGGTGCGGGGCCGGCGGGGCTGGCTGCGGCCGCGGCCGCGGTCGAGGCCGGTGCCGCGGTCACGGTCCTGGACGAGGGGGAGCGCATCGGCGGACAGTTCTGGCGGCACCACCCCGGGATCACGGATCCGCACCTTCAGCACCAGACCGAGCGGTTCGGATCGCTGCAGGAGCAGCTCGAGGGCGCGCGCGTGCTCGCCTCCGCGTCGGTGTGGCGCATCGAACCGGGAGCTCCCCTGCGCGTGCACGCGCTCATCGGACCCGCGGACGCCGCCCAGCGCCGCGGTGAGACGGTCCTGGCCGACGCCCTGGTGATCGCCACCGGTGCGCACGACCGCGTGCTGCCGGTGCCCGGCTGGACGCTTCCCGGCGTGACCTCGGCCGGCGCCGCACAGGCGCTCGCGAAGCGCGACGGGGTGCGGCTCGGCACGCGCACGGTCCTCGGCGGGGCGGGCCCGTTCCTGCTCCCCGTCGCGCAGAGCATCGGCCACGTCGGAGGGGAGGTGGCCGAGGTCGTGGAGGCGGCGAGCGTCACGGCCGTCGCGCGAGGCTGGGGGCGGCGCCCGTGGGAGCTCGCCGCCGCGACCGCCAAGGCCGGGGAGCTCGCCTCGTATCTCGGCTCGCTCGCGGCGCACCGCACGCCGTACCGCTTCGGCGCGGCGGTCACGCGCATCCACGGCGGCACAGCCGTGGAAGCGGCGACCGTGCAGCGCATCGACCGGGACTGGCGCCCGATCCCGGGCAGCGAGCGCACGATCGAATGCGATTCCGTCGCGCTCGGCCACGGCTTCACCCCCCGGCTCGAGGCAGCGATCCAGGCAGGATGCGAGATCGGATCCGACCGATTCGTGCGCGTCGGGTCCCAGCAGGACACGAGCGTCGAAAACGTCTACGCCGCGGGGGAGATCACCGGCATCGGCGGGGCCGACGCGGCGCTCGCCGAGGGGGCGGTGGCAGGTCTCGCCGCGGCCGGGGTCGCCCCAGCGGACATCCGATACCGTGCGCCGCTGGCCGCGCGCCGTCGCATGCGCGCCTTCGCCGCCCGGCTTCAGACGCATCGGATCGGATCCGGCTGGACCGCCTGGCTGGACGCGGAGACCATCGTATGCCGCTGCGAATCGGTGCGCCGGCGGACGCTCGACGAGTATGCCGACGTCTCATCGCGAGGGATGCGGCTCGCCACGCGTGCAGGTCTCGGCGCATGCCAGGGGCGCACCTGCGGCCGCAGTGTCGAGGACATCGCGGGCGCGCTGGTCGGCTACGACCGCCGTCCTGTGCTGTCCTCGGTGCGGATCGGCGAGCTCGCCGCGACCCGGTCGGACCTCGCGGACTGAACCACATGGAGGATCTTGTCCACTCCTTGTAGTGGGTGATATGTTACATACTACTGCGACGAGGATGTCGCAACACGTTCCGGAGCGGTCCGCGACCAGCGGACGAGCAGCGCACGGACCACCGACGAGAGCCCGGCCACGGCGGCCGGGCACAGGAGAGAATGGACATCGCAATGACTGAGCAGACCATGGACCTCGGCGGCGTCGTCGTCGCGACGACCCTCGCGTTCACCGAGGACTCCTCGGCGCCCGCAGGCCTCGCCGTCGACTACGACAAGTTCGGCGAGCACGTCGACTTCCTGATGTCCAACGGCTGCCGCGGTGTCGGTCCGAACGGCTCGCTCGGCGAGTACTCCTCGCTCACCGACGAGGAGCGCCGCAAGGTCATCCAGGTCGCTGTCGAGGCCGTGGACGGCCGTGGCATCGTCATCGCAGGCGTGCACGGCGTGGGCAGCCACCAGGCGCGGAAGTGGGCCGAGCTGGCTCGCGAGGACGGTGCGGACGGCGTGCTGCTGCTGCCGCCGACCATCTACCGCGCCAACGAGGGCGAGGTCATCGCGCACTACGAGGAGGTCGCGAAGGCCGGTCTGCCGATCATGGCCTACAACAACCCCTTCGACACCAAGGTCGACCTGGTGCCGGCGCTCGTGGCGAAGCTCGCCCAGATCCCAGAGGTCGTGGCCATCAAGGAGTTCTCCGGCGATGTGCGCCGCGTCTACGAGATCAAGGAACTCTGCGACATCGACATCATCGCGGGGGCCGACGATGTGCTCTTCGAGCTCATGGTGAACGGCGCCGTCGGCTGGTTCGCCGGCTACCCGAACGCGTTCCCGCGCGAGGCGGTCGAGCTCTACAACCTCTGCGCCGACGGCAAATGGCACGAGGCCAAGGCCCTGTACGAGCAGCTCGTCGCCGTGTTCCGCTGGGACTCGCGCACCGAGTTCGTGCAGGCGATCAAACTCTCCATGGACATCTGCGGCAATTCCTACGGCGGCCCCACCCGTCCGCCGCGCGGCCCGCTGAGCGCCGAGCAGCGCGCACAGGTCACCGCCGATACCGAGCGCGCCCTGGCTGCCCTCGCCGCGCGCTCGGCGGTCGTCGCCTGATGCGCACGCCGTCCGTGCTCCGGCGTCTGCACGCCCGGCCCGCCGGAGTCCGCTGATGCGCGCGCGCCGGGTGCTGCAGGCCGTCGACTCGCACACGGAGGGCATGCCGACCCGCGTCGTCACGGGCGGTGTGGGCCGGATCCCCGGCGCGACGATGAACGACCGCCGCCTGTACGCGATGGAGCACCTCGACGGGCTGCGCGGCTTCCTCATGAACGAGCCGCGCGGGCACGCCTCGATGTCGGGCGCGCTCCTGCAGCCGCCGGCGCGCGACGACGCCGACTGGGGTGTGGTGTTCATCGAGGCATCCGGATTCCTGCCGATGTGCGGGCACGGCACGATCGGAGTGGCCACCGTGCTGGTGGAGACCGGCATGGTCGAGGTCGCGGAGCCGGTGACCGAGATCCGGCTGGACGTTCCGGCGGGGCTCGTGATCGCGCGTGTCTCGGTCGAGGACGGACGCGCCGTGAACGTCACGATCGAGAACGTGCCCAGCTTCGTGGACCGTCTCGACGAGAGGATCCAGGTTCCCGGGATCGGCGAGATCACCTACTCGGTCGCGTTCGGCGGCAACTTCTACGCACTCGTCGACCTCGACGAGGTCGGGCTGCCGTTCGATCGCGCTCGGCAGGGCGACATCGTCCGCGCCGGCCTGCAGATCATGGACGCGATCAACACGCAGGCCCCACCCGCGCACCCGCTGCTGGAGGGTGCGAACCACGTGCACCACGTGGAATTCATCGCGCCAGGATCCGACGCTGTCCGCTCGCGTCACGCCATGGCCATCCACCCCGGCTGGTTCGACCGGTCGCCCTGCGGCACCGGGACGAGCGCCCGCATGGCCGAGCTGCACGCTCGCGGTGAGCTCGCACTGGACACGCCGTTCGTGAACGAGTCGTTCATCGGCACGGAGTTCGTCGGCCGGCTGGTCGGCGAGACGAGCGTGGGCGACAGGCCCGCCGTGATCCCCACGATCACCGGCCGAGCCTGGGTGACCGGGCTCGGCCAGTACATCCTCGACGGGGACGACCCGTTCCCCGAGGGCTTCGTCTTCTAGGAGGAGATGCATGTCTGAGAGCACGCCCACCGTGTCCGAGGTCGCCGCGCGGGCGGCGTCCGCGGCCCGCGCCTTCGCCGCCACGTCGCCGACCGATCGCGGCGCCGCGCTCGTCGCGGTCGCCGACGCCCTCGACGCGCACGCGGGAGAACTCATCGCGATCGCGATGGGGGAGACCGGCCTCACCGAGGCGCGGCTCACGGGCGAGGTGAAGCGCACCTCCTGGCAGCTGCGCCTGTTCGCCGACACGATCGCCGGCGGCGCCTACCTCGACGCGCGGATCGACGCTGCGGATCCCGACTACGTGATCGGCCCGCGTCCGGACGTCCGCCGCGTGCTGGAGCCGGTCGGACCGGTGCTGAACTTCGCGGCGTCGAACTTCCCGTTCGCGTTCTCGGTCGCCGGCGGAGACTCCGCGGCGGCCCTCGCCGCGGGCTGCCCGGTCGTGGTCAAGGCGCACTCGGGGCACCCCGAGCTGTCCCGGCGCACGGCCGCCATCGTCGCGGCGGCACTCGAAGGCGCCGGGATGCCGACGGGCGTGTTCCAGCTCATCGAGGGGCAGCAGAACGGCGTCGACCTGCTGCAGGACGAGCGGATCCGCGCGGGGGCCTTCACCGGCTCCACGCACGTCGGGCGTCTGCTCGCGGACATCGCCGCCGCCCGTCCGCGGCCGATCCCGTTCTACGGCGAGCTGGGCAGCGTGAATCCGGTGTACGCGACGTACGCCGATGCCGAGCTGCTGCAGGGCTTCGTCGCGTCCGTGGCCGGATCCGCCGGTCAGCTCTGCACGAAGCCGGGCTTCCTGTTCGTGCCGGCCGACGCCGACCTGTCCGCGGTCGCACCCGCGGTCGGGGGTGTGGCAGAGCACCGCCTGCTGAACCCCGGCATCGGGCGGGCGTTCGAGGGCCGCAGGTCCGCCGTGCTCGGCGCGGAAGGCACGACCGTCCTCGCCGAGGGCGAGGTCCACGAGGACGAGGAAGGACAGCGCCACGCCACGCCCACGGTCGTCGCCGTTGACCTCGAAACGCTCCGCTCGCACCGAGAGGCACTGCTCGAGGAGTCGTTCGGACCGCTGTCCATCATCGTGCGCTACACCGACGCATCGGCGCTGCCTGCGGTGCACGAGGAGCTGTTCCCCGGCAACCTCACCTCCACCGTGCACGCGCGTCCGGCCGAGCTGGCCGACGGATCCCTTGACGTGCTCGTCGACGCCCTGGCCGCCACGAGCGGCCGCGTGCTGTTCGGCGGCTGGCCCACGGGCGTCTCAGTGACTCCGGCGATGCAGCATGGCGGCCCCTACCCTGCGACGACCACCGATGCGACCAGCGTGGGCACGGCCGGCATCACCCGGTTCCTGCGTGGAGTGGCGTATCAGAACGCGCCGCAGGAGCTGCTTCCGCCGCCGCTGCGCGACGACAACCCGTGGCACGTGCCGCAGACCCGCAGCGAGGCCGGCCGCTCCACCGAGTGGGGTGCGTCCGCCCGCTGAGGCGCGAGCACGAGTGAGGCGGCCGGCCCGACGACGGGCGGCCGCCCCTTCTCCGTCCTCGGCGGATCAGCTCTGCCGCCGGCGGATCAGCCGACGGCACGCCCGGCGCGCACCACGAGAGCGCGCGCGTCCTGCTCCCACAACGCCGAGGGCTCGGCCAGGGGGTCGGCCGTCAGCAGCACGGCGTCGCCGTACGCGCCGAGGCCGAGGTGTCCGGCGCGCTCGTCGCGGATGAGGGAGGCGTTGACCGTGGTCATGGATCGCAGCGTCTCCGCCGCGCCGGCCGCCTCGACCTGCAGACGCACCCCGCAGAGCTGATCGTCCTCGAGCTCGCCCATGAGATCGGTGCCGAAACCGACCGGGACGCCGGCGGCGAGTGCGAGACGCACCGCCTCCTGTCCGTGCGAGAGGACCTCGGCGTTCTTGGCGAGGGAGACGGCGTTGAGGCCGATCCCCGCACCGCGTCGGTCCATGGCGTCGTAGGCGGCGAGCGTGGGAACGAGGAAGGCGCCCGCTTCGGCCATGCGCTGCGCCGTCGGGGAGTCGATGAGGTTGCCGTGCTCGATCGACCGGACGCCGTTGTCGATCGAGTGCCGCACCGCCTCCGGGGAGTACGCGTGGGCGGCGACGTAGGACTGCTGCCGGGTGGCTTCGGCGACGACGGCCCGCAGCTCCTCCTCGGAGTACTGGGGCACCCGGATCGGATCCGTCAGCGAGAACACTCCGCCGGACGTCATCACCTTGATCGCGTGTGCGCCCGTGCGCAGCCGGTTCCGGACGGCGAGGCGCAACGGTTCGACCCCGTCGACGATCTCGCACATGTGTCCGTGCGTGAAGCAGATGTCGATGTGCGCGGAGCGCGGATCCCCGTGGCCGCCGGTCTGGCTCAGTGCGGGGCCGGTGAACAGGTAGCGCGGCGAGTCGAAGAGGTCGGCATCGATCGCGCGCGCGAGGCCGATGTCGCCGCCTGCCACGTCGCGCACGGTGGTGAAGCCGCGTCGCAGCGCCGCACCGAGACGGCGGGTCCCGTTGATCGCCGCGAAACTCAGCGGGCCGCGCTCGTCCTCCAGCCCGTCCTGACTCGTGGCGTAGGCGTGGAAGTGTGCGTCGATGAGGCCGGGGATGAGCCAGCGGCCATGACCGCCCACCGTCGTCGCGCCGTCGGCCGGGCGATCGGCGACGCGGCCGTCGACGATGTGCAGGTCGCGCTCCTCGAAGCGCGCGCCGTCCCAGACGGCTGCTCCAAGGATGCTGAGGGATCCGGTGCGCATAGGTACTCCTTGACGGTGATCGGAGGTGAGGGTGAGCCGGGCGAGCCAGGATCCCTCACGATAGGGCCGGCCCCGGACGTCAGCGCAGGCTGAAGCCCTGGGGCAACGGGTCGCCCTCGTCGAGCTCGAAGGCGCACGATCCGACCCGATGCGCGAGGCCGCGCACCTCGGGGATGACGCCGTCCGCGGTGCGCTCGGCGACGGTCGCGTGGAAGCGGGTTCCGAGGATCGAGTCGTGCGTGAGCTCTTCGCCGTCGCCGAGCACGCCGGATGCCGCGAGCAGCGCCACACGGGCGGCTGTTCCGGATCCGCACGGGCTGCGATCCACCTCGCCGTCGGCGAACACCGTCACATTGCGCTGCCAGGGGCCGCGCTCGGTGCGTCCGAGGTCGTCGACCAGGATGGTGCCGTAGACGCCGCTCAGCCGCGCGTCATCGAGCTGGGCGGCCGGATGCTCGTTCAGCGCCCACTTGATCTCGCGCCCGATGCGGATGAGGTCGGCGGTGTGCTCCGGGAGCACGGACAGGCCGACCGCGCAGGCGGGCAGCGTCGCATACACGGCGCCGCCGAAGATCAGGTCGACGTCGACCGGCCCGTGCGACGTCTCCAGGGAGATGCCGCGCGCGAGCACCCGCGACTCCACGTTGCGGAACACCACCTCGGTGATCCGGCCGCCCTGCTGTCGCACGCGGGCCTGCACGCGACCGCTCGGCACATCGATCGTGACCGTCGTCTCGCCGTCCGGATCCGAGGGCACGCGACCGGTGCGCACCGCCCAGGCTCCAAGCGCGATGGTGCCGTGCCCGCACGCGGTGGAGAAGCCGTCCTTGTGCCAGAACAGCACGCCGAAGTCGGCGCCGGCGTCGTCGGGCGGCGTGAGGAAGCCGCCGTACATGTCGTCGTGGCCGCGGGGCTCGAGGCAGAGGAAGCGTCTGACGCCGTCCGCCTCGCCGTTCATCGCGTCGACCCGGCGCTCGGCGACGGTGGCACCGTGGGTCGGCACGCCCTCGACGATCCGGAACGGCTCTCCGGCGGTGTGCCAATCCTCCGTGATCATGGTCATCATCGCTCCTCTCCGGCGCGGACGGCGCGGGCGGCGACCGCCAGATCCTGCCACCCCATGCCGCACGTCTTCACGATCCTCGGCCGGTCCTTGGCGGGGGAGACCTTCCCCGTGAAGAGCTCATGCATCGTGACGAGCTCCTCCGGATGCAGCGCGCCGGCATCCAGGGCACGGATGACGTCCCCGGCCTCCGTCGACGCGACGCGACGGCTCTCCACCACGACCTGACCGCGGCCGAGCAGAGCGGGCGGCAGCTCCGCCTTACCGGGCTCGTGCGAGCCGATCGCGACGACGGTGGCGTCTGTGCGCACCGCGTCGGCGGCGAAGAGCGGATCCGTCGCCGTGGTCGCGCACACCATGAGGTCGGCGGCGGCGAGGTCCGCGACGGATCCGACGGCGACATCCGCCTCCGTCGCGAAGTCCCGGGCGTGGGCGGCGGCATCCGCGGCCTTGGCCGGATCCCGTCCGATCAGGCGTACCGTGCGGAGCGCGCGCACGGTGCAGAGCGCCCGGACGTGCTGCACGGCCTGAGGTCCGGTGCCGAACACGACGAGGTCGCCGGCATCGGGGCCGGCCAGCGCGTCCACCACGGCGGCGCTGACGGCCGGCGTGCGCAGAGAAGTGAGAGCCGTGCCGTCCATGACGGCGATCGGCGCGAGCGTCGTGCCGTCCAGCACCACGTAGACGGCCTGGATGCGGTCCCGTCCGTGTGCCGGGTTGTCCGGAGCGACGGAGGCGAGCTTCTGTCCGGCCATCCCACCGAAGGCGGCGGGCATGAGCAGCAGCTGCCCGTGCGGGATATCGAGGATCGTGCGGGGCAGATCGCCCTCGGGGTCGAAGCCGCTGCGGAGCACCTCGCCGACGGCCCGGATCGCGTCGGCCATGCTCACGCGGGCCGCGAGGGTCGCCGCATCGATGAGGGCGAGATCGGCGATCACATCGGACATGCCCTCACTCTACCCAGTAATATGTCATGCAGTACAGGTCGGATGGCGGTCAAACCCACCGTGATCCGCGTCGTTTCGCCTCAGGGCCGCGGATCTGGCAGAATGGACAGCTGGATCACCGCTCGACCCTCTATCCGGCCGTGATCCACCCGCAGAGCTTCCACCGGGTGTGCACCCCACGCTCCAGGTGATCAGTTCGTCTTCCTTCCACACCATTCAGGAGAATCGTGGCTGTCAAGATTCGTCTCAAGCGCCTGGGCAAGATCCGCGCGCCGTACTACCGCATCGTCGTCGCCGACTCGCGCACCAAGCGCGACGGTCGCGTGATCGAGGAGATCGGCAAGTACCACCCCACCGAGGAGCCCTCGTTCATCGAGGTCGACTCCGAGCGGGCGCAGTACTGGCTGTCGGTCGGCGCGCAGCCGACCGAGCAGGTCGCCGCCATCCTCAAGATCACGGGCGACTGGGGCAAGTTCAAGGGTGACAAGGACGCGAAGTCCACCCTCAAGGTCGCCGGCGAGAAGGTGGCCTTCGAGGCCGACTCCTCCAAGAAGTCGGTCATCAAGCCCAAGGTCGAGAAGAAGGAGGCTCCCGCCGAGGAGGCTTCCGTCGAGACCGCCGCCGAGGACGCAGCCGACGCTGCGACCGACGCGGAGTAATCCGTCGTGCTGGCTGCCGCGCTCGAGCACATCGTCTCGGGGATCGTCGATCACCCGGAGGATGTCACCATCACCGCCACCTCGTCGCCCCGCGGCGACGTCCTCGAGGTGCACGTGCACCCCGATGACCGGGGTCGCGTGATCGGGCGCGGCGGCCGCACCGCCAAGGCCCTGCGGACGCTGATCACCGCGCTCGCGGACGGACGTCGCGTTCGCGTCGACGTCGCGGACGACTGAGCGTGGCCACCACCGACCGCCCGTCAGGCCGCAACCAGCTGCGCGTCGGGCGCCTCGTCAAGGCGCACGGCCTCAAGGGCGCGCTCAAGCTGGAGCTGTACACCGACGATCCGGCCGGGCGCTTCGTGCCCGGCGCCGAGTTCACGTTGCAGGTGCCTGAGGCATCTCCGTGGCACGGCAAGTCCATCACCGTCCGCGAGCACCGGGTGATGAACGGCAGCTCCGTCGTGTTCTTCGAGGGCGTCGACGACCGCACCGCGGCCGAAGGCCTGGTCAAGGCGATCCTGTGGATCGACCAGGACGAGACCGAGGAGCCCGAAGACGACGCCTGGTATGACCACCAGCTCACCGGGCTGGACGTCGTCCGCGATGACGTCGTCGTCGGGCGTGTGATCCGCGTCGATCACCTTCCCGCGCAGGATCTGCTCATCGTCCGGCCTGCATCGGGGATCGGATCCGAGATCATGGTGCCGTTCGTCTCGGCGATCGTGCCGACCGTGGACATCGCCGCCGGACGCATCGTCGTGACGCCGCCCGCCGGGCTGTTCGAGGAGCTCGCGGACGAGGACGCACCCGCCGACGCCTCTGAGCAGGACGCTCCCGGTGCGGATTGACGTCGTCTCGATCTTCCCGTCGTACTTCGACGGGCTGACCCTCTCGCTGCTGGGCAAGGCACGCGACAGCGGGATCCTGGACCTGAACGTCCACGACCTGCGGGACTGGACGAGCGATCGGCACCGCACCGTCGACGACACGCCCTACGGGGGCGGCGCCGGCATGGTCATGAAGCCGGAGCCCTGGGGGCTCGCGCTCGACCAGCTCGCGGCCGAGCCCGCTCGCACGGCTTCTGTTCCGGAGCCGCTCGACGCTCGCCCCACCATCATCTTCCCGTCACCGGCGGGCGAAGTGTTCCGGCAGTCGACCGCGCGCGAGCTCGCCGACCGCGAGCATCTGATCTTCGGCTGCGGCCGTTACGAGGGCATCGACGAGCGCGTGTTCGAGGAGGCCGCAAGCCTGGGCGAAGTGCGCCTGATCAGTCTCGGCGACTACGTGCTGAACGGGGGAGAGGTCGCCGTCATGGCGATGATCGAGGCGATCGGCCGGCTCATCCCCGGTGTCGTCGGCAACCCTGAGAGCCTCGTCGAGGAATCGCATGAGGATGGCCTGCTCGAGTACCCCTCGTACACGAAGCCGTCGGTCTGGCGCGAGCGCGAGGTGCCGCCGATCCTGCTGAGCGGGAACCACGGCGCGATCGCTGCCTGGCGTCGGGAGCAACAGCTCGAGCGCACCCGCCGCCGCCGCCCCGACCTGCTGTCCGAAGAGGGCTGAGCTCCGTCCCGCGCTGCCTCATGGCGACCGACCGAAGGCGGATCGGGATCCTGACGAACTTCTCAGAGCAGGCGCTCTGTTCCGTGGGTGAGTTCGAAGACGATCCCATGCGGGTGGCGCAGCGCGAGCGTGTCCGCATGCCCGTACCCGAGCATGGCGCCGCGCAGCAGCCGGCCGATCATCTCGTGCGTGACGAGAAGCGGTGTTCCTTCACCGGCCCAGGAGCACTCCTCCAGCGCCCGGAGCGCCCGCGGTCGCGCCGACGCGTAGCTTTCGCCACCGGGGAACGCCCATCCGTATCGGTTCTCCGACCGCAGGGCGCGGACACCGGGGTGGGTCTCATCGATCTCATCCCAGGTGCGCCCCGCGAAGGTCCCCAGGTCCACCTCCGCGAGTTCGTCGACGACGACCACGACCACATCGAGGTGTTCGGCGACGATCTCCGCGGTGCGTCGTGCGCGTCCCAGCGGACTCGTGCAGATCAGCCCGACGCCTGAGCTTTCCAGCTGTCGTGCGATCGCATGCGCGTGCTCGATGCCGGCGGAGGTGAGTGGGGAGTCGAGCCGACCTTGCATCCGGCGCTCGAGATTCCACTCGGTCTGGCCATGCCGCGCGAGGAACAGGCGATCCGGCATCCGTGCGGCGAGAGGCATGCCGACAGAATGGCACAGGACCCGCTTCGGCACAGCGGCCGCTCGGCTCCGGGGTACGCCTCAGCGCAGGCGCATCCGGGATCAGTCGACGCCGAGGAACGTGCGGTCGGTGAGGATGATCGGGCCGTCCTCGGTGATCGCGACCGTGTGCTCCGAGTGCGAGCCACGGGAGCCGTCGGCACTGCGCAGCGTCCAGCCGTCCGGGTCGGTGACGAGCTCGTCCGTGGTCGCGAGGAACCAGGGCTCCAGCGCCATCACGAGGCCGGCGCGCAGCGGGAAGCCGCGTCCGGGCCGGCCGTCGTTGGGCACGTGCGGGTCGCCGTGCATGATGCGGCCGACGCCGTGCCCGCCGAAGTCCGTGTTGATCGAGTAGCCCTCGCCGTGAGCGACGGCGGCGATCGAGGCCGAGATGTCGCCGATCCGGTTGCCGACCACGGCCGCCGCGATCGCTGCATCCAGGGCGCGCTCGGTCGTGTCGATGAGGCGAAGGTCCTCATCGCGCGGGGTGCCGACCACGAACGACACGGCGGAGTCGGCGACCCAGCCGTCGACGGAGACGGCGAAGTCGAGGGAGACGAGGTCGCCGTCGCGCAGTGTGTAGTCGTGGGGCAGTCCGTGCAGCACGGCGTCGTTCACGGACGTGCAGATGACCTTCCCGAACGGGCTCGCGCCGAACGAGGGGTGGTAGTCGATGTAACAGGACTCGGCACCGGCCTTGCGGATCATGTCGTGCGCGCGCCGATCGATCGAGAGCAGGTTCGTGCCCACCTTGGTCTCGGCACGTAGCGTCGCCAGCGTCTCCGCCACGAAGCGTCCGGCCGCCCGCATCTCCTCGATCTCGGCGGGGGTGCGCAGTTCGATCATTCCCAGTCCTCTCGTCTGGTCCATTCTCTCCTACCTCTCTGGCGGCCGACGCCTCTCCGCCGGCGACGCTCACAGCGAACGCGCGGATCCGCGTCGGTGCCCCCGACGTAGCATCGCGGTATGTGGATCCGGCGCGCTTTCTTCTCCTGGCTGTTCCCGGCCGCCCTGGTGCTGCCGCTGTGGCTGTTCATCGGCTGGGGCGTGTTCCAGGCCGGAGGCTGGGCTTTCCTCTGGGTGCTGTTCGTCGCTCTACCCTCGGTGCTCGTCGGTGAGGTGGCGTTGGGGTTGCTCGTGCGCGCGCGCCCGACCGTCCGAGAGGAGCGCGCGGTCTCCTGGCGCGACGTCATCGGGTTCACCGTGTGGCATGGCCTCACGATCGCCTTGGGCTTCTTCCCGCAGAGCGCGTTCGGCTGGCTGCTGACCGGCACCATCGTGGCGTTCCTCGGCGTGTTCTGGTCGACCCTCTGGCAGCTCTGGAAGGACCTGGCGGAGCGCGGCAGGGCCGCATTCGCGATCGACGGCGAAGCGATGCGCGCCGCGGCATACGGGGATCCTGGCGGCCCTGAGCGAGAGCGGATGTCGCAGCAGGGAGACGTCTTCGTCATCACGGAGACGGACCGTTCAGGGGCCTGACACCCGGAGCGCGCGGCCGCGGTCTTCCTCGCGCCCCGGGCGCGGCCTCTCCGCGCGCTGAGCCGCGGGCCGGTGCGGGCCGATCCCGTTTTGGTGCGGATCCGGTTCCATGGCAGAATGGTTCTTTGTGCCGTGACCCGGTTCTGCCTCAGGGGAACCCGCGGGCGCTCAGCGCTCCGTTCGGCACACAACACTCCTTTCACCCCTTCCTACATGCATGCGACCTGAGGCGAATGCAGAGAGAGACGATCATGCAGATCCTCGACGTCGTCGACGCGGCTTCGCTCCGCTCCGACATCCCCGACTTCTTCCCCGGCGACACCGTCAAGGTGCACGTCAACATCATCGAGGGCAGCCGCTCCCGTATCCAGGTCTTCCAGGGCGTCGTCATCGGCCGCTCGGGCGACGGTGTGCGCGAGACCTTCGTGGTCCGCAAGAT
Organism: Microbacterium sp. 2MCAF23; assembly: GCF_052115565.1. Taxonomy (NCBI): domain Bacteria; kingdom Bacillati; phylum Actinomycetota; class Actinomycetes; order Micrococcales; family Microbacteriaceae; genus Microbacterium; species Microbacterium sp. 2MCAF23. The sequence goes on from NZ_JBFRGY010000002.1 coordinate 197,472, forward strand.
CAGCTTCCAGGTGGGCGTCGAGCGCACCTTCCCGGTGCACTCCCCGGTGATCGACCACATCGAGGTCGTCACCCGCGGCGACGTGCGCCGCGCCAAGCTGTACTACCTCCGCAACCTGCGCGGCAAGAAGGCGAAGATCAAGGAGAAGCGCGACGCGCGCTGACCCATCCGCTTTCGAACAAGCGCCCCGAGACACGGTTCCCGGGGCGCTTGTTCGTTCCCTGGACATGAGAAGCTGGAAGGCGCCGTCAGTCGACGGCCGAGGCCTGTGAAGGATGGCGCATGACGGAAGAGCTCGCGGCGGCCGGACCCGCCGACGCGGTGCGGGAGCAGACGACGCCGCGACGACGCGGCTGGGTGATCTTCCTCCGCGACGTCGTGGTGATCCTGCTCATCGCGGTGCTGGTCTCCTTCCTCGTGAAGACCTTCGTGGTGCGCAGCTTCTACATCCCGTCCGGCTCGATGGAGAACACGCTGCTCGTCAAGGACCGCATCCTCGTCGATGAGGTCACTCCGCACTGGAACGGCTATCACCGCGGCGACGTCGTGGTCTTCAAGGATCCGGGCGGCTGGCTGCCGCCGGCGCCGCCGCAGCCGCCGCGGTCCCCGCTGTTCGAGGCCGGGGAATGGTTCCTCACCCTGATCGGGGTCGCCGCCCCCGACTCGGACGACCATCTGGTCAAGCGCCTCATCGGCCTTCCGGGTGATCATGTCGTGTGCTGCAACTCACTGGGCCAGCTCACCGTGAACGGCGCTCCGATCGACGAGTCGTCGTATCTCAAACCCGGCGTGGGCGACGCACGCGCGTCCAGCATCCCGTTCGATGTCACCGTGCCCAAGGGCGCGGTGTGGGTGCTGGGGGACAACCGCACGCGCTCCGAGGACTCGCGCTATCACCAGGATCAGCCCGGGGGCGGATTCGTGCCGATGCAGAACATCGTCGGGCGCGCATTCCTCACCACGTGGCCGTTCGACCGGTTCGGCCTCGTCGACGGTCACTACGCCGTGTTCAACGGGGTGTCGAAGCCGAAGCCACAGGAGCGCCGCCGTGGCGGTCGTCGAGCCTAGCCTGGTCCTCGAGCGGCGGCTGCTGCGGGAGCACTCCCATCTCATCGCCCTGGACGAGGTCGGGCGAGGAGCGCTGGCCGGCCCGGTGGCCGTCGGCGCGACCGTGGTGGACGCGGCCGCCGCACGACGGCGGGTGCCGCAGGGATTGCGCGACTCCAAGCTGGTGCCGGAGAAGCGCCGGCCCGAGGTCGCCGACCGTGCCGGCGCCTGGGCGCCTGCGAGCGCGGTGGGCTGGGCCTCGAGCGCCGAGATCGACGAGGTCGGCATCATGCGCGCATTGGGCCTCGCCGCGTCCCGTGCGATCATCGCGGCTTGTGGGGACGCCTGGGAGGCCTCGACGGCGCTCGTGATCCTCGATGGCAACCACGACTACGTCTCTGCCGTGCATCCCGGGCGCCTGAACGTGCGCTCGATCATCAAGGCCGACCGGGACTGCGCGTCGGTGGCCGCGGCCTCGGTGCTGGCCAAGGTGGCACGCGATGCCCTCATGGTCGACCTGGCGCCCGAGTTCCCGCACTACCAGTGGGAGCGGAACAAGGGTTACGCGAGCATCGAGCACCGCGAGGCGATCCGTCTGCGCGGGTTGACCCGCCACCACCGCTTGTCCTGGGCGATCGCCGACGCGCCCACGCTGTTCTGACCGCGCGCGAGGATGCGGCCCCGCGGATCCCGCTCTCGTAGGATGGGGGGATCATGGATGACGACGCCTTCGACGACTACGACCGTGAGCTCGAGCTCGCCCTGTACCGCGAGTACCGCGACGTGGTCCTGCAGTTCCAGTACGTGGTCGAGACCGAGCGCCGTTTCTACCTCGCCAACGAGGTCAACGTGGTGCGCCGGGACACCGAGCATGACTTCTACTTCGAAGTGTCCATGAATGACGTCTGGGTGTGGGACATCTACCGCGCCGACCGCTTCGTGAAGTCCGTGCGCGTGCTCACGTTCAAGGACGTGAACGTCGAGGAGCTGTCGCGCCGCGAGTTCGAACTGCCGCAGGAGCTCTCACTCGACGGCGAGTGATTCATGCCGTGGCGGGCGCCCTCTGGCCTGACCGCTGCCCCTCCCGCGATCTTCCTCCCCAGGCGGATGATCCCGCCGATTGCGCACGGGTTGCGTGAACGGCGCTCCACGACGCCGCAGCGGCGGTCAGGCTGTCGATCATGGCAGCCAAAGACGATCTTGGACGCGCGGGGGAGGACCGCGCCGCAGCGCACCTGACCCGACTCGGATACCGGATCCTCGACCGCAACTGGCGGTGCGATCAGGGTGAGCTCGACATCGTCGCGCAGCGCGATGGCACGCTGGCGTTCGTCGAGGTGAAGACTCGGCGCACCCTCGACTACGGACACCCGTTCGAAGCGATCGACGAGCGCAAGCGGCAGCGGCTGTGGCGACTGGTGCACGTATGGGTGCGGGAGCACCCGATGGCGAGCCGGGGGCAGGCGCTGCGGCTCGAGGCGATCGGGATCGTGGGCGCGGATCCGGCGATCGGAGTCCTCGAACACCTGCAGGATCTGCGATGACCGCGCGCACCTGGGCGGTCGCCCTGACCGGGCTGAACGGCCACATGGTGGACGTCGAGGCGGATCTCTCGCAGCAGACGCCGGGGTTCGATCTCATCGGGCTTGCGGACCGCGCGCTCGGCGAGGCGGTGCGCCGTGTGCACAACGCCTGCCGCAACAGCGGCCTCGACCTGCCGCGGCGCAAGCTCACGGTGAACCTGTCGCCCGCCGGCCTGCCCAAGCACGGGGCCGCGTTCGATCTCGCGATCGCGATCGCGGCGTTCGGCACGACCGGATCCCTCGATGAGGTCTCGCTCGCTCGCACGGTGCATCTGGGCGAGCTCGGACTGGACGGGCGGCTGCGCCCGATTCCCGGGGTGCTACCGGCGCTGCATGCGGCGCGGAAGGCCGGGTTCGAGCGGGCGGTGGTGCCCGTCGCGAATGAGGCCGAGGCCCGGCTCGTACCGGGGCTCGAGGTGCACGCGGCCGTGAGCCTCGCCCACGTGGCGTTGCTGCACGGTGCCGAGCTGGCCGAGCTCGGCGATCCTGAACCGGTGCTCGCCGCGGCGACACCGGCGCGGAGTGGTCCTGCGCCGGAGCTGGCGGATGTGATCGGACAGGACGAGGCGGTCGCCGCCCTCGTGGCCGCCGCGGCAGGAGGGCACCACCTGCTCCTGTCCGGTCCGCCCGGCGCCGGCAAGACCATGCTGGCGCGCAGGCTCGCCGGGATCCTCCCGGACCTCGACGAGGAGCTGGCCCTCGAAGCCGCCTCGATCCGTTCGCTGATGGGGGAGAACCTCACCCGCCTGGACCTCCGGCCGCCGTTCGTCGCGCCCCATCACAGTGCGTCGATCGCCGCCATGATCGGCGGCGGATCCCGAGCGGCCCGGCCAGGTGCGATCGCCCGAGCCCATGGCGGGCTGCTCTTCCTCGACGAGGCGGCCGAGGCCCCGGGCGGTGTCCTGGACGCGCTCCGGCAGCCACTGGAGGCGGGGATGATCGAGATCCATCGCGCCGAGTTCACGACGCGCTTCCCCGCGCGGTTCCAGCTGGTGCTCGCCACGAATCCGTGCCCTTGTGGAGCCTTCGGCGTGGTCGGCGAGGAGTGCATCTGCCCTCCCTCCGCGATCCGGCGCTATGCGGCACGGCTGTCCGGTCCGATCCGGGACAGGCTCGACATCGAGGTGCGGGTCGCCCGTGTCTCGGCCGCCCAGGTCAGCACGCAGGAGCGCGGCACGCTCTCGACGGCCGATGCGCGCGGGCGGGTCGAGGAGGCGCGGGACCGCGCTGCGCGGCGCTGGAGGGGCACGCCGTGGCGGCTCAACGCGCACGTGCCAGGCACATGGCTGCGCCAGGGAGATTTCCGGCTCCCCGCCGAGGCGCGGGCGCCGTTGGATCGCGCGTTGCAACGCGGGGCCCTCACGCTGCGCGGATACGACCGGGTCCTGCGGCTGGCGTGGTCGGTAGCCGACCTGGCGGGTGCGGACGCACCGGGGCTCGCCCATGTGGGGCGCGCCCTGTTCCTGAAGAAGGGGATGACGGCATGAGCGCGACGGAGCAGACCACTGCGGCGGGGAGCGCGGAGCGCAGCGAGCGGCGCGCACCGGGCGGCGGAGCACTCGCGGCACGGTTGCGCGCCTTCCGGGAGGACGAGCGCTTCCTTGAGGCGGCCACCCGTGTCCGTCCCGATGCGGAGCGGCCCGAGGTGCGTGACGGCCTGATCTGGAATCTCATCACCGAGCCTGGCGACGGCGTCGCGGGCGCGCTCGTCGCCGCGCTCGGGCCCCAGGAGGCACTGGACCTCATGGCGAGCGGTGAGGGGGATCGCCAGGATGGCGTGGACGACCGCCCGGCAGCGGGAGCGCTGCGGGACGGGCGGCGACGCTGGGCTCCCCGGCTCGACCCGCTGCCGCATCTCGGAGCGCTGCGGACCGCAGCACGCATCGGAGCGAGCCTTCTGCTGCCGCCCGATCCGGAATGGCCCGCGTGCGCAGCAGATCTGGGTGCGCATGCCCCGCACGCGCTGTGGCTGCGTGGCGATCCGACGGTGCTGACGGGAGACGGCGTCGCGCTCGTCGGCGCCAGGGCCTCGTCGAGCTACGGCGAACACGTCGCGGGGGAGCTGGCGGCCGAGCTCGCCGCAGAGGGGCGCGTGATCTTCTCCGGAGGCGCGTACGGGATCGACGGTACGGCGCACCGCGCCGCGCTTCGTGCCGGAGGAAGGACGGTGGCCGTGCTCGCCGGAGGGGTGGATCGGCCTTACCCGAGCGGGCATGCGCAGCTGTTCGAGCGGATTCTGACGAGTGGCGCGCTGGTGAGCGAGGTGGCCTGCGGCACCGCCCCGACCAAGTGGCGGTTCCTGGCACGCAACAGGCTGATCAGTGCGCTCTCCGCCGCGACGGTCGTGGTCGAGGCCGGGCACCGCAGCGGGTCCCTGAACACGGCGGGGCACGCGGCCGCGCTCGGCAGACCGCTCGGCGCCGTACCGGGTCCGATCACCTCGACCGCGTCCGCGGGCTGCCACCGGCTGCTGCGCGACTACGACGCGCGCTGCATCACGTCCGTCGCCGACGTGCGCGAGCTGCTCGGGGTCGCCGCGGTGACGCCGGCGACGGCCTCGGAGGATCCGGACATGGTGCGCCTGGCCGACGCGCTGAACGTGCGCACGCCACGCAGCAGCACGCAGCTCGCGCAGCGCAGCGGGCTGAGCGCGGATCGAGTCGAGGCGCTCCTCGGCATCTTGGAGCTGGATGGCAGCGCGGTCCGCTCCGAGCACGGGTGGCGCAGCATCCTGCAATGAGAGGTCGTGGTGCCCGCGCGTGCTCCCGCCGGTGCAGAGCCGGGGAGCGCATGCTGGAGTCATGCGCGTATCCGAGGCCGCCACGGCGTTCACGACGCACCTCGCCCAGGTGCGGCGGCTGTCGCCGGCGACGGTGCGCGCGTACCGGTCGGATCTGGCCGATCTCGCGGCGTCGACGGCGGATGCGGCGCTCGACGACGTCGATCTCGAGGCGCTGCGGGACTGGCTGTGGCGAGCCACGCAGCGGGGTGACGCGCGATCGACCCTGGCTCGACGGACGGCGGCGGTGCGCTCGTTCTTCGCCTGGGCCGCCGAGGCCGGGCTCATCGCGCACGACCCCGCGCTGCGCCTCGTGACACCCAAGCGGGGGCGCACCCTGCCGGCGGTGGCATCGGCCGACGCGATGCGCGTGCTGCTCGACGAGGCGCGCGACGCCGCACTCGACGGAGATCCTGTCCGCCTTCGCGACAGCGCGATCCTGGAGCTCCTGTACGGATCGGGCATGCGCGTCTCCGAGTTGTGCGGGCTCGCCGTCGACGACGTCGACCTCGACCGAGGCACCGCCCGCGTGCTCGGCAAGGGCGACAGGGAGCGCGTCGTGCCGTTCGGCGCGCCGGCGCGTGATGCGGTCGCCTCGTACCTGCGCCGCGCCCGACCCGTGCTCGTCGCACGCGCGGAGCGGCCAGGCCCTGCGCTGTTCCGCGGTGCGCGCGGAGGAGCCCTGGGACCGCGCGCGGTGTACGAACTGGTCGCCCGTGTGCTCGCGCCCGTGATCGGCGCGGAGACCGTGGGACCCCACGCGCTCCGCCACTCCGCTGCCACGCACCTGCTCGACGGTGGAGCGGACCTGCGCGCGGTGCAGGAGATCCTCGGGCACGCGAGTCTGGGGACAACCCAGATCTACACGCACGTCTCGGCGGAGCGCCTCGCGGCGAGCTACCGCCTCGCGCACCCACGGGCGTGACGGACGCACGGACGCGCGTCGCCATCATGCCCGTGGCAGTGGTCAGCAGCCGTCGGTCCCGCAGGGCAGCAGCACCGCGCGCGGCACGTCGCCGAACAGCAGCAGGGGGTTGATGTAGACGCCGTTCCAGCGCACACCGACGTGCAGGGCACCGGCGGGCGTATGCCCGCCGGTGGACAGGGTCGCGATGACCTCCCCTCGATGCACGATCGTGCCGGGGGCCAACTCCGACTGCACGGGCTCGAACGTCGTGACCAGGCCGTTGCCGTGGTCGATCGTCAGCAGCGGACGGTCGACGACCACGCCTCGGAACGCGATCACGCCGTCGGCCGGTGCTCGGGCCCCGCCTGTCGCCGCGATGTCCATGCCGCGGTGCCCGGGTCCGTAGTCGTGCGCGGGGGCCCGGAACGGCACGAGCACCGAACGCGCGCCCTCGATCGGCCAGAGCCAATCGTGGTCCGGCAGCGAGGAGGAGCCACCCGCCGAAGCGCGCCCCTCCGCTGCCGGACCAAGGCCCGGAGTCGCGGGACCAAGGCCCGAAGCTGCCGGACCCCGGCCCGAAACCCGCGAACTCACCTCGACCTGACCGACGTCGCCGGTGCGTGCAGGACCTCCAGCCGCGACCGCCGCCGGCGTCGCCGCCGAAAGCACCACGGGAAGCAGCCCGCCGAGCAATGCGGCCGCCACCGCGAGCAGCCCGAGCGGCGGACGCCCGCCGCGATTCGGGGAGGCAAGGCGGCGAGGAGAGTGCATCCTCCGATCCTCCGCCGTGCGGCGTTCGCTCAGTGAGTCTTCCGCGCAATCGGTGCACAGCCTGCGCACCGGCGGGATTGTGCGGACGGATCGCGCGTGTTCCGGCGTCGCGACCCTGATATGCTTGCACGGCACCCCGTCTGTCGGGGTGACTACGCGTGCCCACAGCGTTCAACGTGGCGAACACTCCACAGGTCTCTCGCAGGAGAGCGGAGTGTCGCCGGGCACCAGGATCGCCGATCACCCGATCGGCAGCACAACCTCAACGAACAAGGAGTACGACCATGGCCGTCGTCACCATCCGCCAGCTGCTCGACAGCGGCGTTCACTTCGGACACCAGACCCGCCGGTGGAACCCGAAGGTGAAGCGCTTCATCCTCACGGAGCGCAGCGGGATCCACATCATCGACCTGCAGCAGTCGCTGGGCTACATCGACAAGGCCTACGACTTCGTCAAGGAGACGGTCGCACACGGCGGCACCATCCTCTTCGTGGGCACCAAGAAGCAGGCGCAGGAGATCCTCGCCGAGCAGGCCACGCGCGTGGGGCAGCCCTACGTCAACCAGCGCTGGCTCGGTGGCCTCCTCACCAACTTCACCACCATCGCGAAGCGTCTCGCCCGCATGAAGGAGCTCGAGGAGCTCGACTACGAGAACCCGGCCGCATCGGGCTTCACGAAGAAGGAGCTGCTGCTCAAGAAGCGCGAGCTCGACAAGCTGCACAAGTCGCTGGGCGGTATCCGCAACCTGACCAAGACCCCGTCGGCCCTGTGGGTCGTCGACGCCAAGCGCGAGCACCTCGCCATCGACGAGGCCAAGAAGCTCGGCATCCCGGTGATCGGCATCCTCGACACCAACGCCGACCCGGACGACTTCCAGTACCCGATCCCCGGCAACGACGACGCGATCCGCTCGGTCTCGCTGCTGACCCGCATCATCGCCGACGCCGCGGCCGAGGGCCTGCAGCTCAAGCACAACCCCGAGGTCGGCGACGCCGAGCCGCTCGCCGAGTGGGAGCAGGAGCTCCTCGAGGCCCCCGCCGCCGACGAGACCCCCGCGGCCGAGGTCGTCGAGGGCGCAGCCGCAGAGGTCGCCGCGACCGAGTCCGCTGCGGACGAGGCCGGCGCCGAGGCGCACGACGAGACGATCGCCGCTGCTGCCGACGAGACGGTGGCCGAGGTCGCCGCCGCCGAGTCGACCGACAAGTAATCGCCTATCGGTCATCTGGCAGAAGCCAGCTGACCGGCATCCACCACGCATACATACGAAGCAAGGAGCCACCACAACATGGCCAACTTCACCATCGCCGACATCAAGGCGCTGCGTGAGCAGCTCGGAACGGGAATGGTCGACACCAAGAAGGCGCTCGAAGAGGCCGACGGAAACGTCGAGAAGGCCGTCGAGATCCTTCGCCTGAAGGGTGCGAAGGGCAACGCCAAGCGCGCTGACCGTTCCACCAGCGAGGGCCTGGTCGTCGCCCGCGAGCAGGACGGCGCCGTGACGCTCGTCGAGCTCGCCTGCGAGACGGACTTCGTCGCGAAGAACGAGCGCTTCATCGCGCTGGCCGACAAGGTCGCCGACGCAGCCGCCGCCATCAAGGCGGACAGCGTCGAGGCCGCCCTCGCGGCGGACGCCGGCGGTCAGACCGTCGAGCAGCTGATCTCCGACGAGGCCGCGATCATCGGCGAGAAGGTCGAACTGCGTCGCGTCGCCACCATCTCCGGCGAGCGGACCGAGGTCTACCTGCACCGCACGAGCAAGGACCTCCCGCCGCAGATCGGCGTCGTCGTCGCCTACACGGGTGACGACGCGGAGACCGCCCGCAGCATCGCGCAGCACATCTCGTTCGCGAACCCCTCTTACCTCACCCGTGAGGACGTCCCGGCCGCGGACGTGGAGAAGGAGCGCGAGATCGTCACCGAGATCTCCCGCAACGAGGGCAAGCCCGAGGCCGCCCTGCCGAAGATCGTCGAGGGTCGCGTGACCGCGTTCTTCAAGCAGGTCGCCCTGCTCGAGCAGGACTACGCCAAGGACAACAAGCTGTCCGTGGGCCAGGTCGCGAAGGACGCCGGTCTGAACGTGACCGGCTTCGCCCGCTTCAAGGTCGGCGCGTAACAGCATCGAAGGGGTTCGGATCCACCAGGATCCGGACCCCTTCGTCATGCCCCGCTCCTGCGCGGGGGCTGCAGACGATATCTTTTCCCAGACGAGAGGAAGTACTCCATGACCGAACGACAGGGGCGACGACGCGTCGTCCTCAAGCTCTCCGGTGAGGCCTTCGGCGGCGGCCAGCTCGGGGTCAACCCCGACATCGTCAGCCAGATCGCGCGAGAGATCGCGGCGGCCACCGACCGGGTCGAGATCGCGGTCGTCGTCGGCGGCGGCAACTTCTTCCGCGGAGCGGAGCTGAGCCAGCGCGGCATGGATCGTGCCCGCGCCGATTACATGGGCATGCTGGGCACGGTCATGAACGCGCTCGCGCTGCAGGACTTCCTCGAGCAGGCGGGTGCGTCGCCGCGCGTGCAGTCCGCGATCGCGATGACCCAGGTCGCCGAGCCGTACCTGCCGCTGCGTGCAGAGCGGCACATGGAGAAGAGCCGCGTCGTGATCTTCGGCGCGGGCGCGGGCCTGCCGTACTTCTCCACGGATACCGTCGCAGCGCAGCGTGCCCTGGAGATCGGCGCCGACGAGGTCCTGGTCGCCAAGAACGGCGTGGACGCGATCTACACGGCCGACCCCAAGAAGGACACCTCGGCGGAGCGGATCGAGGAGATCACCTTCCAGGACGCGCTCGTGCGCGGCCTCAAGGTCGTGGACTCCACGGCGTTCAGCCTGTGCATGGACAACGGCATGGACATGCGCGTGTTCGGCATGGAGCCCGCGGGCAACATCACCCGTGCGCTGCTGGGCGAACCGATCGGAACCCGCGTCATCGCCTGAGAGCATCGGATCCCCGGGCCGCGCCGCTGGGCGTAGGGCCGGGGATCCGCACATCCTCCCCGATAGACTTGAGACGCAACCCCCTGACGAAAAGGAGTCACCGTGATCGCGGATGTCCTCGCCGACACCACCTCCCGCATGCAGCGCGCCGTCGAGGCCGCCAAGGAGGACTTCAGCACGGTGCGCACCGGCCGTGCGAACCCGCAGATGTTCCAGAAGGTCCTGGTGGACTACTACGGCACGCCGACTCCGCTTGCACAGCTCGCATCGCTCGCCAATCCGGAGGCGCGCTCGCTGATCATCACCCCTTACGACAAGACCGCGCTGAAGGCCATCGAGCAGGCGGTCCGCGACATGCCGAACCTGGGCGCGAACCCGACGAACGACGGCAACATCGTGCGCGTCACGATGCCCGAGCTCACGGCCGACCGTCGCAAGGAGTACGTCAAGCTCGTGAAGAGCAAGGGCGAGGACGCGAAGGTGCATGTCCGCGGCATCCGGCGCAAGGCGAAAGATGAGCTGGACGGCCTGAAGAGCGACCTCGGCGAGGATGAGATCGCTCGCGGCGAGAAGGAGCTCGACGCCCTCACGCGCCAGCACGTCGACCTCATCGACGAGGCTGTCAAGCGCAAAGAGGCAGAGCTGCTCGAGGTCTGAGACCGCCTATGAGCACCCCTTCCGGCGACGAGGACGCGTCGAGGATCCCTCCGAGACCGCCGCTTCCGTCGCGCATCCATGACGCTGAGCAGCGCCGCGACGACGAGATCCCACCGCCGCGCGGCCAGGAGAATCCGATCCAGCGCAGTGGCGAGAATCTGCCCCAGCGCAGTGGCGAGAATCTGCCCCAGCGCAGCGGCGAGAACCTGCAGGCGCAGTTCCGTGCAAAGAAGGCTGAGATCGAGACGCACGTCTCGCACGCGCGTGACCAGTTGGATCAGGCGAACGAGCGCATCAAGGAGCGCACCGGGCGCGATCTCGTTGTCGCGACCGGCGTCGGCCTGCTGATCGGCGGTGTGATCCTCGCCTCCCTGCTGCTGGCGAAGTGGTCGTTCGTGGTGATCGGCCTCGCCATCATCCTGATCGCCGTCTGGGAGCTCGTGCTCGCGCTGCGCAGCGGCGGACGCAAGGTCGACCTGTGGCCGCAGCTCGTGCTCGGGGCGGCGCTGGCGGCGGGCGGCTATTTCGCCGAGGCCTGGCTGACCTGGGTGATGCTGTTCGTCGCCGTGTTCGGCGTCGTCGTGTGGCGTCTGGTCGCTCAGATGGTCGCAAAGGACGGGCGCACCTACGGCGACGTCCTCACCGACGCCCTGGCCGGCGGGTTCATCCAGGTGTATGTGCCGTTCCTCGGCGCGCTGATGCTGATGTTGCTGCGTCAGCCCCGCGGAGAGTGGTGGGTGCTCTCGCTCATCGTGGTCGTGGTCGTGGCCGACACCTGCGCCTACGCCTCAGGCCTGCTGTTCGGGCGTGGCGGGCGTCATCCGATGGCGCCTCGCGTCAGCCCCAAGAAGACGTGGGAGGGCTTTGCCGGTGCGGTCCTCGGATCTCTGGTCGCCGGTGCCCTCGTCGGCGTCTTTCTCCTCGGCCTGCCATGGTGGGCCGGCCTCATCGTCGGCGCAGTCCTCGTGGCCTCCGCGACGATCGGCGACCTGGGGGAGTCGCTGCTCAAGCGCGATCTCGGAATCAAGGACATGAGCTCCTGGATCCCCGGGCACGGCGGTCTGCTCGATCGGCTCGACAGCATGCTCCCCTCCGCTGTGGTCGCGCTCGCCCTGTACCTCCTTCTCACCCCTCTGGCGGCAGCATGACCGATTCCGCACGAACCGATCGCGACGCCTCCGGCGCCGCGCCGAGCTTTCCCGTGCTCCCGCGAAGGGAGAAGGGCTATCAGCGCGCCGCTGTCGACACGTTCCTGCTCCGCGCGCGTCGTGCGTTCGAGGACGAGGCGGACGGAATCGGATCCTCCGACATCCGCGCGGCCTCGTTCCCGTTGGTGCGGGGCGGCTATGACATCGCCGCCGTCGACGCCGCGCTGGCCAGGGTCGAGGAGGCATTCGCGCAGCGCGAGCGCGCCCTCGTCGTCTCCACGGACGGCGCCTCCGCCTGGGTCGGGCGGGCGCGCACCGACGCGCAGGTGATCCTGGACCACCTCACCCGACCGCAGGGGCACAAGTTCGCCCGCACCGGGATGCTGACCTTCGGATACCGCGTCGACGAAGTAGATCACGTCGCCAAGCGCATCGTGCGCTTCCTCCGCGACGGCGACGCGCTGACAGCGGAGCAGGTGCGTCAGACCGCGTTCCGGATGCAGCGCCGCGGCTACCGCGAGGAGCAGGTCGATGCGCTCCTCGACGCGACCATCGACGTGCTGCTCGCGATCCGTTGAGCGATTCTCATGGCGAATTCAGGTTCGGCTGGCTAAACTCGGACCCATTGTGACTCCCGATAACGATTCGATTGCGGCGCGCCCCCGAACCGCCGTGCAGAACGACGCAGCCACAGCTCCCCGTCCGGTGGCGAATGCACGCCCCGGTCGGAGTGCGACCTCCGCGGTGCTCGCAGGGCTCGCCGTGGTCGGATTCTCCGTCGCGATCGTGGCTCCCGCCGGGTTCGCGATGTCGGCCTCGGAGCCCGCCCACGCCGCGGCGACCACGGCCTATTCGCTGGCGGCCCGCGACGCGCAGAACATCACCGTCTCCGTGCACGGCGTGACGCCCACCACGCAGACGCGCGATGCGTTCGACGTCTATGTCGCGCCGAAGCCGACTCCGACGCCTGAGCCGGTGGTCGCTTCCAGCGATGACTCCTCCTCTTCTTCCGGTTCATCGGGGGATGCGGGACCGATGTACTACAGCGGCGGCGGCGCGCCGGCGGAGTGGATGGCCGCAGCGGGCATCGCATCCAGCGACTGGGGTTACGTCGACTACATCGTGAGCCGCGAGAGCGGTTGGAACCCGAACGCCACCAACAGCGGATCCGGCGCGTGCGGTCTGGTGCAGGCGCTGCCGTGCAGCAAGGTGCCCGGGAACGGCTATGACCCCGTCGACAACCTGCGCTGGGGCAACGGCTACGCCGTGGGCCGCTACGGCAGCTGGGGCGCCGCCGTGGCGTTCTGGTCCGCCAACAACTGGTGGTGAGCGGCGCTCACCCATGCCACGCCCGCATCGACGACGTCAGGAGCGCCCGCAGGAGGATTCGCTCGACCGGCTGATCGCCGGATGGAAGCGTACAGAGGCGCGGGGCGGCTCGGAGTGGTACGTCCAGCCTCTGACGGCGGCGCAGGCGCAGAAGGAGTACGTGTGCCCGGGCTGTCGGAGCGTGATCCCTGCGCGCACCGCGCATCTGGTGGTCTGGCGCGCGGACGGCGTGCTCGGTGACGCGGCCGACCTGGCCGCTCGGCGGCACTGGCACAACGGCTGCTGGAACAGGAGCTGACGTGGAGATCCGCGGACCTCGCCCTCTGCCCGCGCGACGCGAGGACATCGAACTGCGCACCGCGGACGGGCTGCGCCTCGTCGGCGAACTCGCCCTGCCGCAGGCCGCGGATCCGGTGGCGACGCTCGTCACGCTGCATCCGCTGCCCACCGCGGGCGGCTTCATGGATTCGCACATCCTGCGCAAGGCGGCGGCACGGCTGCCGGCGCTGGCCGATCTCGCCGTGCTGCGCTTCAACACACGCGGTACGAGTTCGCCGAGAGGCTCGAGCGAGGGCGTCTTCGACGGCGGAGCGGCGGAGCGCCACGACGTGACCGCGGCGATGGCGTTCGCGCGGGAGCGCGGCCTGCCCCGGCCATGGCTCGTGGGCTGGTCGTTCGGCACCGAGCTCGCGCTCAAGTACGGCCGCGAGCACGACATCGAGGGCGTCATCCTGCTCTCGCCGCCGTTGCATCGCGCGACCGCCGACGAGGTGGCCGCCTGGGCGCACGACGAGCGGCGCGTGGTGGTCCTGGTCCCCGAGCTCGACGACTATCTGCGTCCGGCCGAGGCCGCGGCGCGGTTCGCAGCGATCCCGCACGTCGAGCTCATCGCCGTGGACGGCGGCAAGCACCTCTGGGTGGGTGAGAGTCAGACTCGTCGCGTGCTGGACGAGATCGTCTCGGCGGTGAACCCCGCCGCACTTCCGCTGCCGCGCGAGTGGCCCGCGGCCTGAGGGCGGCTATCTCTCGTTCATCTTCGGGATGAGCACCTGGCGGTAGATGATCAGGATGCTGGCCGCGACCGGGATCGCGATGAGCGCGCCGAGCAGGCCGAGCAGCGCGCCGCCCGACAGCGCCGCGATCACGACCACGGCTCCGGGCACGGCGACCGCGCGGTTCATCACACGCGGCGAGATGACGTAGGCCTCGATCTGCATGTACACGAGGTAGTAGGCGGCGGCGATCAACCAGGCCCACGGGGGAGACCCGAGCCCGGGGATCAGGCACAGCAGCACGATGAGCGTCGAGCCGGTCAGGGTGCCGACGAGCGGGATCAGGGAGAAGAAGAACGCGATCACTGCGAGCACGATCGGGAAGGGCGCCTGGATGATCGACAGGAAGATGAAGCTCAGCACGCCGTTGATCACGCCCATGGCGACCTGGCCCATGACGTAGTGCCCGACCGAGGCGGTGATCTGCTCGGCGAGATCGATGAAGCGGTCGCGCTTGGAGGCGGGGACGACCTGGTACACGGCGCCCTTGAGCGACGGGATCGCCGCCGTGAAGTAGATCGTCAGGATCAGCACGATGAACGTGCCGCTGATCCCCGCGAAGAGGGCACCTCCGACCACGATCACGCCCTGTCCGATCGAGCTGCTGATATCGCCGAGGTTCTTGTTCAGCCAGTCGTTGACATAGCCGAACACGGTGTCGACGTCGAGATTGGGGAGCAGCCCCTCCAGCCAGTGCTTGAAGTCGGCCATGGCCGTGCCGCTGTTCACGATCTGCGTGATCTGCTGAACGAGCTGGGAGATCTGGGTCACCAGGATGGGGATCACCATCAGCACGATGCCCGCGAACACCCCGAGCACGACCAGGATCGTGATCAGCACGGCCGCCCACCGAGGCAGACGGCGACGGGTCAGCCAGCTCACCATCGGATCCAGGCCGAGGCTCAGGAACAAGGCTGTTCCGACGTACAGCAGGATCGTGGACAGGGATTGCACGCTCTGGATGAGCATGATGCCCAGGCCCACGCCGAGGGTCGCCACCAGGGCGGTGCGGAACGGGTTGTGCAGCTTCATGGGATCCTTCGGGCTGGGCTCTTCAGCGTAACCGGCGCAGCTCACAGAGCCTCAGAGCATCGCCGAACGGCCGTGGCTGAGCGCGCCGAGGGGCCTCTCGTGGCATCCATACAGGTCGTTTCGCTAGTCTGAAACGTCGAGCGGAGATCCCGGGCGCCTGCCCGAGGATCGCGGAGGAGACTTTTCGTGCGTTTTGTATGGGCTGTTCTGGCCTTCGTGCTGGCGGCCGTCCTGATCGGGACGGGCATCGCGCAGCGGACCATCTTCCTCGGCCCGAAGGACGTCGCGGCCGAGCTGGCCGTGAAGGCCCCGCAGGCGTACACGGTGATCGACTCCGCCGTCCTCCGCGCCCACCCGGGGGAGCAGACGCTCGTCGCCCACGGTGACGGCACGATCTTCGTCGCTCAGGCGCGCACCGCCGATCTCGAGGCCTGGCTGAGCGACGCCAGCTACAACCGGATCTCCCTCGCCAAGAACGGCACCACCACCGCGAAGGTGATCGAGCCGACCGTCGCGAGCGACGGCGCGAAGGACGTTCAGCGCAACCCCGCCGGATCCGATCTGTGGCTGGACAGCTTCACCGACAAGAACTCGCTGGTCGATCGGATGCAGGTGCCCGACGGCGTGAGCGTGCTGGTCGCCTCGGACGGGAAGGCCGAGGCGCCCACCGATGTGGTGCTGAAGTGGCCCCTCGACACCGCGACGCCGTGGGCAGGGCCGCTCATGGTCGCGGGAGGCATCCTCTTCCTGGTCGGGCTGGTCCTGTACGTGCTCGCGATCCGGCATTCGCGCAGGGGCCGTGGCCCGCGCCGCAAGGCCCCGCCGCCCCTTCCGGTGACCGAACCCATCGACGTCGCGGACCGCGCCGCCATCGACGCGGCCCCCGAGGCGGACCCCGCTCCAGCTGGGGACCAGGCGTCGCCGGAGTCCGATCAGGCGTCGAGTCAGGACGGCGTCGTGCGCGAGCGCCGTGCCATGGGTCCGAGGCGTCGACGGGCGCTGCTCCTGCTGCCCGCGGTCGGCGTGACCGCCGCTCTGCTCAGCGGTTGCTCGCCGGACATCTGGCCGCATCCCGCGACCTCGCCGACTCCGACGCCGACCGAGACCCAGGCCGTCGAGGCGGGCCAGCAGGCTCCCGCCGTCACCGAGGCGCAGGCAGCACGGATCCTGGAGAGCATCTCGGGCACGCTCGCCGACGCCGACAAGAACCTCGACGCGGCCAAGGCGGGGACCCGCCTGGAGGGCGCGGCCCTCGAGGCGCGCAAGACCGCATATGCCGTGCGCAAGAGCGTCGCCGACTTCTCGCTGCCGGCGACGATCCCGGCCGACAAGGTCAAGATCCTCGTGCCCCAGGCGTACGACTCGTGGCCGCGCACCGTGCTCATGCTCGTCGAGCACGGCAGCGACGACAAGGTCGCCCCGCTGATCATGATGATGACGCAGCCGGATCCGTGGTCCGACTACAAGATCTCCTCGGTCGCCGAGATGCAGGCGTCCGCGAAGCTGCCCAACATGGCTCCTGCGTGGCTGGGCGCCAAGCTCACCCCGCCGGACTCGCCGTTCCTCGTGGCCGCGCCGGATGAGCTGGCCGCGGAGTTCGCGAACGTGATCGATCAGGGCGAGAAGAGCGAGTTCTACGACAAGTTCGACAAGTCGGCGCTCGCCTTCGCCAAGTCCGTGCAGGACAGCCGGGCGACCGTGCTCCAGGCGTTGAAGGACAAGGGCGCCGACGCCACGTCGAGTCTCGCCTTCGCCGCCACCGCCGGCGCCGGCGCGCCCGTCTCCATGTCGAGCATCGACAGCGGCGCGATCGTCTCGGTGACGGTCGACGATTCGCAGACGATCAAGCCGACCAGCACCGACGCCTCGATCAAGAACGTCGACACGAACGGCACCGTGGTGAATGCTCCCGCGAAAGCTCTGACGGGCGTGGACGAGTCGAAGACGGGCTTCGTGTCCGTGTACGGGATGCAGCTGTTCTTCGCCGTGCCCGCGCAGGGATCCGACGACAAGATCACGCTGCTGGCAGCGTCCCAGCAGCTCCAGAGTGTGACGGAGATCAAATGACCGAGCTGTCCGCCGCCGCCCTCCGCGGCGCTGTCGACCTTTCCTCGCTGCGCAATCGCCCGGCCGCACCTGCATCAGGTGCTCCGGACCAGGAGCAGGGCCCGGTGGACGGCGCCGCGATCCCGCTGGTCGTCGACGTCACCGATGCCACCTTCGGGCAGGTGCTGGAGCTGTCGCAGCGCGTTCCCGTGGTCGTCGACCTGTGGGCCGAGTGGTGCGGCCCGTGCAAGCAGCTCAGCCCGGTGCTGGAGAAGGTCGTCACCGAGCTCGCAGGCCGCGTCGTGCTCGCCAAGGTCGACGTGGACGCCAACCCGCAGCTCGCCCAGGGGTTCCGCGCGCAGTCGATCCCGATGGTGGTGGCGCTCGTGGCGGGTCAGCCCGTGCCGCTGTTCACCGGCGCCGTGCCCGAGGAGCAGGTGCGGGAGGTGTTCGCGCAGCTGCTGCAGCTGGCGGCGCAGCACGGCGTGACCGGGACCATCCCGGTCGGCGAAGCCGCTGCCGGGGACGATGCGGCAGAGCCGGTCGAGCAGCCGCTGCCACCGCTGCACCAGGCGGCGTTCGACGCGATCGAGCGCGGGGACTTCGCTGCGGCGATCGAGGCGTACGAGAAGGCTCTGGCGGAGAATCCGCGTGACGAGGAGGCCCGATCGGGCCTCGGGCAGGTCCGGCTGTTGTTCCGCACCCAGGATCTCGACCTGAACGAGGCGCGCGCCGCGGCTGCGGCTGCGCCGACGGACATTCCCGCGCAGTTCGCCGTGGCAGACCTTGACGTCGCAGGCGGCCACGTGGCCGATGCGTTCGACCGGCTTCTCGACTTGTTCACCGCGGTGCCGGCCGACGAGCAGGGCGTCGTCCGCGAGCGCCTCGTCGAGCTGTTCGGCCTGGTCGGCGACGCGGATGCGCGTGTCGTCGCGGCGCGTAAGCGCCTCGCCACACTGCTGTTCTGAGCGGTGCTGCGGCGGCGGTCAGCCGTTGTCCCGCAGCGTCCGCACCCATTCCTCGGTCTCGTGCGGGTGCGTGAACCGCAGGATCGGCAGATCCGGATGCTCTGCGGCGATCTCGGGCATGCGGTCGCGCCACTTGTGCAGTGTCGTGGTCTGCCAGCGCAGGATGTTCTCCTCGGGACCGTGGCGGAGCATGTCCCAGAGCGGCTTCTCGCGGTTGCCGTTCCACAGCTCGGTGCGGCGCACGCTGCGGGAGATCGTCCGCCACAGCAGACGCGTGCGCACGATGCGATACGGATAGTCGAGCCAGATCACCAGGTCTGCGCGCGGGGCGAGGATCGGATCCGTGCCTCTGCTCGAGTACTGCCACTCCGTGACCCAGCTGTCGGTCGCGGCGAACTCCCGTACGTCGTCGAGAAATGTGGGACGCGGAGTCCAGTCGGGCCCGTGGAACAGCGCGTCCATCTCGACATGGCGCAGCCCCAGTGTCGCTGCCAGACGGCGTGCCAGCGTCGTCTTCCCGCTCCCGGTCACGCCTGCGATGAGAGTCCGCCGCGGCGCGGGGGCGGGGTCGGCGGGCACCGGAAGAGGCTAGCATCCGGAATATCCCCGGGAACATGCGGTTGAATCGATGTGTGAGTGAACCCATCTCGATCGACATCTGGTCCGACATCGCCTGCCCCTGGTGCTACATCGGCAAGCGCAATCTCGAGGCGGGTCTCGCCGCCACCGCGGAGGACGAGGACGCGCCGCAGGTGTCGATCACGTTCCACTCCTTCGAGCTCTCGCCGGACACTCCCGTCGACTTCGAGGGCGACGAGGCCGACTTCCTCGCCGGCCACAAGGGGATGCCGCGCGCTCAGGTGGAGCAGATGCTCGACCGCGTGACCGGCGTCGCCAAGGAAGCCGGGCTCGACTACCGCTTCGACCTGCTGCAGCACACGAACACCGTCAAGGCGCACGAGCTCCTGCACCATGCCAAGGCACAGGGACGCCAGCACGACATGGAGGAGCGGCTGATGTCGGCCTACTTCGTCGAGGGACGCCACGTCGGCCGCATCGACGATCTGGCCGACCTCGCCGCCGAGATCGGTCTGGACCGTGAGGCCGCGCTCGAGGCCCTGCAGACGGAGCGGCACCTGGCGGACGTGCGTCAGGATCAGGCGCAGGCTCAGGCCTACGGCATCCAGGGCGTGCCGTTCTTCGTGATCGACGGGCAGTACGGCGTCAGCGGCGCACAGCCGCCGGAGGCGTTCGCGGGCGTGCTGCGCGAGCTGTGGGCGAAGCGCGGCGACACCGCCGAGGTGCTCGAGGGCTGACGCCCCGCCGCCCCCTTCCGATCAGGTGGCGGGGGTGGTCAGGCCAGGGCGTCCTCGATGGCCGCGACGATCTCGGGGTCGTCGGGGACCTGGCGCGGACGGAAGCGCCGCACGGATCCGTCCGGGGCGACGAGGAACTTCTCGAAGTTCCATTCCACCCGCCCCGCCTTGCCGTGACCGTCCTCGGTCTGCTTGAGGGTCTTGTAGAGATCGGCGGCGCCGCGCCCGTTGACCTTGACCTTGTCATTGATCGGGAACGAGATCCCATACGTCGTGGAGCAGAATTCGAGGATCTGGTCCACGGATCCGGGTTCCTGCCCGAAGAACTGGTTGCAGGGAAACCCGACCACGGTGAGGCCCCGGTCGCCGAACCGGCGCTGCAGCTCCTCGAGCTGCGCGTACTGCGGCGTCAGCCCGCACTTCGAGGCGACGTTGACGACCAGCACGGGGCCGGTGCCGTAGTCGTCGAGGGTGCGGGTGCCGCCGTCGGCATCGGTGAAGGGGATCTGGCGCAGCGAGGTGTCGGACATATCCCCAAGCCTAGGAGCGACGGGGATCGGAGGCTTCGGATCTGGGACAATGGACAGGATATGACTCTCGCCCCTGCCTCCGTCCGGCCCCTGCAGATCGGTCCGCTGCGCATCGACGTCCCCGTCGTGCTCGCGCCGATGGCGGGCATCACCAACACCGCGTTCCGTCGCCTGTGCCGCGAGTACGGCGCGGGGCTGTACGTCAGCGAGATGATCACCTCGCGGGCGCTTGTGGAGCGCAACGCGATCACCATGCGTCTCATCCAGCATCATGAGAGCGAGACGCCGCGATCGATCCAGCTCTACGGGGTGGATCCGGCCACCATCGCCGAGGCCGTGCGGATCATCGTCGCGGAGGACAGGGCCGACCACATCGACCTGAACTTCGGCTGCCCCGTGCCCAAGGTCACCCGCAAGGGCGGGGGAGCGGCGCTGCCGTGGAAGATCGGACTGTTCGCCGACATCGTCGACCGCGCCGTCAAGGCCGCGGGCGACGTGCCGCTCACCGTGAAGATGCGCAAGGGCATCAACAAGGATCACCTCACGTTCCTCGACGCGGGCCGTGCCGCAGAGGACGCCGGGGCCGCCGCGGTCGCGCTGCACGCGCGGACGGCGGGGGAGTACTACTCCGGACATGCGGACTGGTCGGCGATCGGCGAGCTCAAGCAGGCGGTGACCTCGATCCCGGTCCTGGGCAACGGTGACATCTGGAGCGCGGACGACGCGGTGCGGATGATGACCGAGACGGGCTGCGACGGTGTCGTGGTCGGCCGTGGCTGCCTCGGCCGACCGTGGTTGTTCGGCGAGCTCGCCGGCGCCTTCGGTGACGAGAACGCGGTGCAGGTCGACGCGACCCTGGGCTTCGTCAAGGACGCGTTCCGCCGGCACGCGGAGCTCCTGGTCGAGTTCTTCGAGGACGAGGACCGAGGCTGCAAGGACGTGCGCAAGCACGTCGCCTGGTACTTCAAGGGCTACCCGGTGGGCGGCGAGACGAGGGCAGCCCTCGCCCGCGTGTCGACTCTGCAGGAGATCGACGACATCCTGGGCACGCTCGGAGACGCGCCGTATCCGGGTGCGCCAGCCGAGGGCCAGCGCGGTCGCGCGGGCACGCCGAAGCGCACGGCGCTGCCGGACGGATGGCTGGATTCGCGCGAGGTCGCCTCCGAGGTCACCGACATGATGCGCGGCGCCGAGGTCGAGAACAGTGGCGGCTGAGGACGTCGTGCGCGTCGATGGCTACGACGCGCACGACGCCGCCCGCTTCTTCGCCGAGACCCACCGCTCCGAACGGGACGACTTCGCCCGGGACCGCGCGCGGGTTCTGCACTCGGCGGGTCTGCGCCGTCTGGCGGCGAAGACCCAGGTGCTGAGCCCGGCGAGCACCGCGGACTTCGCCCGCAACCGTCTCACGCACTCGCTCGAGGTGGCGCAGGTGGGCCGCGAGCTCGCGGTGGCCCTGGGAGTGTCCGCCGATGTCGTCGACACCGCATGCCTCAGCCACGACCTGGGGCACCCGCCGTTCGGGCACAACGGGGAGCGCGCGCTCAACGACTGGGCCGAGGACATCGGCGGCTTCGAGGGCAATGCGCAGTCGCTGCGGATCCTCACGCGCCTCGAGGCGAAGGTGCTCGACGACCGCGATCGCTCGGTCGGACTCAACCTCACCAGGGCCAGCCTCGATGCGACCTGCAAATACCCCTGGACCGTCGACAGCCCTCTGCCCGATCCCGGAGGCCGGCTCAAGTTCGGTGTGTACCCCGACGATGAGGACGTGTTCCGCTGGATGCGTGAGGGAGCACCGGGACGCCTGCGCTGCATCGAGGCGGAGATCATGGATCTCTCCGACGACATCGCCTACTCGGTGCACGACTTCGAGGACGCGATCGTCAACGGGTACCTGGATGTCGCCCAGCTGGCGGATCCGGCCGAGCATCACGCGCTGGTCGGGCGCGTTCAGCAGTGGGTCGGATACGACTTCACCCGCGAGGATCTCGCCGACGCGCTGTACCGACTCACCCGGCAGCCGATGTGGTTGAGCTCCTTCGACCGGTCGCGGCGTGATCTCGCCAGGCTGAAGAACCTCACCAGTGACATGATCGGCCGCTTCGCGCGCGCCGCGGTGTCCGCGACCCGAGAGGCATATCCGGGCACGAGTCTCGCCCGGTACAGCGCGCACGTGGTGGTGCCGAAGGTGATCGAGGCCGAGATCGCTGTGCTCAAGGGGATCATGGGGCAGGCGATCGTCACGATCGACGCCCGTCGCGGCGTCTACAAGGAGCAGCGCCGGGTGCTCAAGCGCCTCGCCGACGCGCTGTGGTCCACGGATGCCCTGTGGACCGCAGGCGCCGACGTGCTCGAACCGGCCTTCGCCGCGGACTTCCACGCGGCCGGATCCGATGCAGAGCGCGCCCGAGTGGTCGTGGATCAGGTCGCCAGCCTGACGGATCAGACCGCGGTGGACTGGCACAACCGGCTGGTCGGGGACATCGACCCCGCCGAGGTCGGCATCTGGTCGCCCCGGCACGCCAGGCCGCGTTCTGCGCACACCCCCCGGGCTGCGCTCGTCGACGTCGAACACGGCGGGCGCTGATGCCCCGGATCCTGCAGGCCGACGTCGACGAGGTCAAGTCGCGCACCAACATCGCCGACATCGTGGGGGAGCGCGTCTCGCTGAAGTCCGCGGGGGTGGGCTCGATGAAAGGCCTGTGCCCGTTCCACGACGAGAAGAGCCCCAGCTTCCATGTGCGCCCGCAGGTCGGCTACTACCACTGCTTCGGCTGCGGCGCCTCAGGGGACGTGTACTCGTTCCTGCGCGAGATGGACCACGTCAGCTTCACCGAGGCGGTGGAGCGCCTCGCCGGTCGCGTCGGATACACCCTGCACTACGAGGACGGCGGTCCCGCGCCGGAGACGAGCGGGCGCAGCCGGCTCTACGCCGCGAACACGGCGGCCGCGGAGTTCTTCCGCGGCCAGTTGCTCAGCCCGGAGGCCGAGTCTGCGCGCGCGTTCCTCGGCCAGCGCGGGTTCGACGCGGGGGCCGCCGCCCATTTCGGCGTGGGTTACGCACCGCGCGGCTGGGACGGCATGCTCAAGGCGCTCAGCGCGCAGGGGTTCACCCGCGACGAGCTCACCGCGGCCGGACTGGTCTCTGCGGGCCAGCGCGGCGTGTACGACCGGTTCCGCGGCCGGGTGGTGTGGCCGATCCGTGACGTGACGGGCCAGACCATCGGGTTCGGCGCCCGCAAGCTCTACGACGACGATCAGGGGCCGAAGTACCTGAACACCCCGGAGACGCCGATCTACAAGAAGGCCCAGGTGCTCTACGGACTGGATCTGGCCAAGCGCGACATCTCCCGCGGCGATCCCAAGCGCGTCGTCGTGGTCGAGGGGTACACCGACGTGATGGCGTGCCACCTCGCCGGCGTCACAACCGCCATCGCGACCTGCGGTACGGCCTTCGGGGCCGAGCACATCAAGCTCCTGCGCCGGGTCATGGGCGACGACTCCGCGGCCGGCGAGGTCGTGTTCACGTTCGACGGCGACGAGGCGGGTCAGAAGGCGGCGCTGCGCGCCTTCACGGAGGACGACAGGTTCAACGCGCAGACCTTCGTCGCCGTGGCGCCCGACGGGCTGGACCCGTGCGATCTGCGCCTGCAGCGCGGCGACCAGGCCGTGCGCGGCCTCATGTCGGCCAAGGTGCCGATGTTCGAGTTCGTGATCGATCGGAAGATCGCCTCGTTCGATCTCGGCACTGCGGAGGGGCGCGTCGGCGCACTGCGCGCGGCGGCACCGATCGTCGGCGAGATTCGCGACGCCCTGCTGCGTCCCGAGTACGAGCGAATCCTTGCCCGCCGGCTCGGCATGGACCCCACGGACGTGCATGCGGAGGTACGCCGCCATGAACGCCGCCGTCAGGGCGATGCGGGAACCCGAGAGCAGCGGACCACGACAGCGGCCATGGGCTCGCATCCCGGCGCGCTCGACGGCCCCTCCGCGCCGGTATCCATTCCGGTGGTGACGCTCGCCACGCTTCCGCGCACGGGGGAGGCCTCACTCGAGCGCGACGCGCTCATGGGAGCGCTGCAGTACGGGCATCAGCTCGATCCGGAACTGCTGCAGCGCGCGATGACCGCGCCGTTCTCCGTGCCCGCCCTGGACGCCGTGCGCGAGGCCGTGGCGCAGATCTCCGACCGGCAGCGACCGGGCTGGGCGCTGCAGGCCGTGGACGCCGTGCGGGAGCCGTATCGCGGACTGGGTGGTGAGCTGCTCATGGCTGCGTTCCCCGCGCGGGACGAGCAGGGCGCCCGAGCATCCGCGACGGACCTCTGCCGCCGGCTCATCGTGCGCGGCTTGGAGCGGGAGAAGCACGAGCTGCTGGGTGCGATCCAGCGACTGCCCGCCGATTCCGAGGGCGCCCGTTCGATCGCGCGTCGCATCGTCGAGATCGACGCTGAGCGGCAGCGCTTCATCGAGTACTGAGGCCCGCCGCGGTCCAGGGCGCCGAGCCCGCAGGCATCGGGCAGGATGGGTGCATGGCACGTGCGACGGGGGATGCATCCACCGCGATCGTCTGCGAGGACATCGTCATCGACCGGATCGGGCACTCCGCTCCCACCAGGGCGATCGATGGCGTGACCTTCGCATTGCCGGCGGGGGAGCTGATGTGCATCGCCGGTGCCACCGGAGCCGGGAAGTCGACGCTGGTCGGCGCCCTCGCCGGCGCCGCCGACCCCTCGATCCGGGTCGTCGGCGGATCCGCGACGGTATGCGGCGTCTCGGTGCGTCATCCCGGACGCCGGCTGCGCGAGTTGACGTATCGGGCCGGCTATCTCCCGCAGAACGCCGGGGCGCTGCTCACTCCGCAGCTGACCGTGCAGGAGATCATCGCAGAGCCGATCCTGCAGCGCGAGCGGCGCGTGAACGTGAAGGCGCTGGCGATCCGGGTGGCGACGCTGCTGGACGAACTGCACCTGCCGCTGGGCCTCGCCGCGTCGTTTCCGTACGAGCTCAGCGCGGGCATGCGCCAGCGCGTCGCGATCGCCCGCGCCCTGGTGCTCGATCCGACCGTGCTGATCGCGGACGAGCCGCTCGCGAACCTCGACCTGGAGGTGCGGCCCGTCGTGTTCGCCGCGATCACGCGCCGCCGCACCGAACGCGGGATGGCGGCGCTCCTGGTCAGCAATGATGCGGCGTTCGCACGCGAACTGGGCGCGGAGACGCTCATGATCCGCGAGGGCCATGTGGTCGCACGGGGCGCGGGCGCGGATCTGCTCTGGACCCCGGGCACCGAGCACCCGCGCTGAGTGGTCCCGGCATGAGGTGAGCCGTAACGCCCGACGACCCCGAATCGTCGTGGCTGTGCCCGCTCGGGAACGACGAAGGCCCCGTCGTGAGACGGGGCCTTCGAGGGGATCGCTCCCCGGCTTGGACTCGAACCAAGAACCTGCCGTTCAGGAAGCACACGACCGAGGCCTGCCCGAGGGACGCCACATCATGGATAGTTTCAGTGCGGAAATACCAGGTCAGCCAGCAATAGCTTTCAACACGCCCGGAGCACTCCGCAAGAATCACAATACTCGTTGGGACGAGTTCCCCGGCGATGTTTCGGGTTGATTCGCGTGAGTTGAACCAAGCTGCAACGCTCAGGATCAAAGCGCCCGCAGCCGCAGCGCGGCACGTCGAGAGTGTGCGCTGTTGCCGTCAAGACGGACAGTTGCGCGGTCAGGGCCGGAAGCGCAACGTCAGCCCGGTAGCATACCGGCTACCGTCGCACTCAATGATTCCGCAGGCAGGGCTACCTCTTCGTGATCGTCACATCCTGAGTGTCCGTGGCGACGGCGACGCCGTTCTTCACGATCCACGCCTGAACCCAGTGATTACCGGGGAACAGGCTGCTCTCGAAGCGAGTACCACCTCCTCTAGTGATCTGGCCGCGCAGGCTGTTCCGCTCGACGGCTTCGATTCCCGCATTCCGCACCTTCCAGTACACGTCATAAGGAGGCTCAACTGTGCAGTCTTCGATGGTGAAGCTCAGGCTGCGCCCGATCGGAACGTGATTGCCGGTCGCGTTCAAGGGCCGGTAGCGGCCCTTAGCGCGTTGAGTGGAGGACATCCGTCCAACCAGACGGAACCGAACGCTACGGTCAAGCTGTACTGGAATATGGTGATCTCTCTCCATGAACTGCTCGCCGGGCGCTTCCCGCTTCTCGTAGGTCTCGATCGGAGCGGCCGAGGCCGCAAGCACGAGCGCGGACGAGCTGGGCGTGCCGAACTTGTGCCCAAAAATCTCTCGCCACAGGTCGAGGCTCTCATCCGCGGGCGCATCGAGTGCCGCCCTCATCTTCCGCGCCCAAGTGTTCACCTGGCTCTGCAGGTTCGTGAACCCCGACGGTGTGAGTCGATTCGCGAGATTCTGACCGATGCGGTCATCGACCCATGGCACCGTCGTCATGGGTCCGATGTAGTCGTTCAAGTTCTCGACCAGTGAGACCAGAGTCGTCGCGACGTTCTTGTAGTCGTCGACGCCAGCGAAGCTGTGCACTCGCCCGGTCAGGAGAGCAGTCAAGACGACCGAAGCCACGTTCAGTGAACTGCGGTCTCTTAGGTACTTCACGAGGCGGATCACGCGGATGAGATGTCCGTTGGTGATCCGGGCGGTGTCCTCGATCCAACTCGTCAGCGCGATGGGGTCCTGTCGAATCCATTCGTCATCGATGCGATGGGTGATGTACGTCAGCCCATCGGCACGTGTGACGAATGGCACGACGTCGATGTGAAAATCGTCGGCGTAGTCGATAGTGACGCAACGCTTGCCCAGGGTTGCCCTGCCGGCGTAGCGGCTGGAGGCTTCGAGGGCCTTCTGAAGCTCTACTGTGTACTTCTTCGGTGCCCAGCCCGACTGCTCATCCATCGGGAGGAGAACGTCTGCGTCAAAGTCATTGCCTGTGTACGGTCGGATGATCGTCTTGTGCGCGAACGAACCTTGCGGGATGACATCGTCGGCCACGAGATCCGCGAGCACGGAGTCGTCAGCCAAGAAGGCGTCGAGGCTCGACACTCGGGCCTGGAGTGTGTCGACCCGAGTCTGGTTCAGGTTGACTTGGTCCCGAAGGAACGCGTTGAACTCACGAACGAGAGCGGTCATCCTCGCACCTCCATAACTGGAACATCTGTTCCGTCTTCTTCACGCTGATACAAAACGAACGTCGGGTGGACCGCACGCATCCGGTGGCGTCCCATCGATACGGCGGCGGTGGCGGGAACTGCCGCCAAGATGTGGAGCCGCCGGGCATTCGGCCATCGGGACTCGACTGTCGACAGCAGGTCTCGCCAGGCACGCGCGAACGATTCGAGATCTGCTCGGGTTGCTATCACGTCAGCGGAGGGTTCGCCAGCGACCGATAGGCGAATCGTCGGTACATCTGCGAGCTCCGGGGGAACCCTCGACGGATCGACTCTCACGCTGACGTCAACAAACGCGACCACGTCGGTCGCGCTGCTGTCCCGGTTTCCTGGAACAGAATCGCTGAGTCCGAATGACACGGCTGGAGCGTCTGAATCGGTCCAAGCCCACGCGTCGGGCGTATCCCTCCGCGCGCGCCGGAACAGCAGAGTCTCCGTCTTGTCGTCCAGCTCGGCGCCAAGCTCTACGAGCATTGGAATTGGCGCGAGAGCGAAGACGGCGACGACGCTGGCGTCACCGGCAGCGATCGCTTCGTGGATACGGGCGATCTGAGTCCTGATCTCCTTGCCAGCGGCATCCCAGGCCCAGCCGTCAGTCTCGTCATTGAGCGCCCTGATATCGAACAGTCCGGTTCGGGAGTCGGCATGCATGCCCGTTAGTCCGACCTGTCTCAGCGCTTCACCGACTTGTTCCTTGGATGCTGGGCTGAATGTTCCGCGCACTTGCGATGTCATCCGCAAGACGATGGCTGGGCGAAGACGGGCAAAATCAGTGACGTCGCGTACCCAACGTTCGTGCTCGTTCTTCTTCTCCGTAAGGAACTGCACCGTGTACTTGTCTACATACTCGGGCGAGTCGATCCGTCGGTGACAATCACCGCAGAGGAGCAGCAGATTCTCCTCTGCCGCACGTTCCTTCGACCCGAGCGGCGAGTCGCCGCGCGGTGCCTTCGCGCCGTTTTCCGCAGCGACGTTGTGCGCGATCTGCCCTGTCGGTATCGCGTGCCAAAACTCGCGTTCGTCGATGAGCCACTTCGCGCACAGCACGCATCGTGCAGCGGCACGTCCCCAGATTCGCTCACGGACGGGCTGTGGCACCTTCGACCGCTTCACCTGTGTGTTCAACGGCTGGGCATAGCTCCTGCCGTTCTTACGTGTCCCCATAGTTTCAGCATAAGAACTGCCGCCGACATCGTCGGGACGGCCGCTGTTGCCGCCTCCAATGGGTGCGGCATCAAGTTGGAGCGCCGAGGCCTGAGAACGGATTGTCGGATGACATGACTACGAATGGATGCGACCGCACGGGACGGCCGCTCGCAGACCCGCGATCGAAGGGTGGATTATCGGAACGATGGAGCATCGTACGCATCCACCCGACGTGCAGCGACTCATCAACCTCATCGCGCCGGGCTGGCCGCCCATCCTCGACGTCAGCCCCGGCTGGTACTCGCTGCTGGCGCGACTCGACGCTCGCCTGAGCGCGATCGCGCCGGGCTGCGTCCTGCAGCAGTGCAAGTCGACGTTCGGTTCGCTTTCGTTCTACGCCGCACCGACGGACGACGTCAGCGAGTACAACGAAGATTCAACGAGGCGATCCACGCCGCCGAGGGGGCATCGAGACCTGCGAGGAGTGCGGGGCCACCGGAGCTCAGTACGTGATCCACCTCTGGGTGTCGACGCTGCACCCCGAACATCACAAGCTGCGGGTTGCCGCCGACGGCCACTCCTGTTAGTCCGTCACGTTGCTCTGACGCCGCCCGGCGTTGACCCGCTAGTCTCGGACATATCCGGAAAGATTCGGTTCAATTTACCTCGAGGAGTCCGCTTGTCTGAACCCTGGCTCTCTGCCGACGACATCGCGGACTACCTCGGGGTAACCAAGGACACGATCTACGCCTGGATAGCCGACAAGGGAATGCCGGCGCACAAAGTCGGGCGTCTGTGGAAGTTCCAGACGACTGAGGTTGACGATTGGGTGCGTGGCGGCGGCGCAAAGGGCAGCGCCTGAACATGCGGATCATCGACAATGTCTCTGACCTGCTGGGTGACGATCTCAAGGCAGAGATCGGCCGCGGCTCAAAGGTCCGTATCGCGGCATCAACATTCTCGATCTTCGCCTTCGAGGCGCTGCGCAGCGAACTCGAGCACCTCGACGAGCTCGAGTTCATCTTCACCTCTCCGTCGTTCAGTAACGGCCAGGCGACCGACAAGCTGCGCAAGGACCGCCGAGAATTCTTCATCCCTCATGCAGAATCGTCGCTCTACGGCTCCGAGTTCGAGGTGCGGCTCCGCAATCAGTTGACGCAGCGTGCGATCGCTCGTGAGTGCGCGGCGTGGGTGCGCGAGAAGGTCACGTTCCGATCGAACGCCAGCGGCCACCATATGCAGCAGTTCGCGGTGGTCGATGACCGTGCCGCGTACATGCCCTTGCAGGGCTTCACCACTGCCGATCTCGGTTACGAGCGCGGCAATGCGGTCTCCAACATGGTCACGAAGTTCGAGGGCGCCCCCGAGGCGAGCAGCTTCCTCAACCTGTTCGACCAGATCTGGGCGAGCCCGGGCCAGTTGAATGACGTCACGCAGGCCGTCTACGACTACATCGCGAGCGTGTACGCCGAGAACTCGCCGGCGCGCATCTACTTCCTCATGCTCTACAACATCTTCGCCGAGTTCCTCGACGACATCAGCGAAGATGTGCTTCCCAACGATCGCACCGGTTACCAGGACACCAAGGTCTGGCAGAGCCTGTACAACTTCCAACGGGATGCCGCGACAGGAGTCATCAATAAGCTCGAGACTTACAACGGCTGCATCCTCGCCGACAGCGTCGGCCTGGGAAAGACATTCACCGCCCTGGCGGTCATCAAGTATTACGAGCTGCGGAACAAGTCAGTGCTCGTCCTGGCCCCGAAGAAGCTCGCGGAAAACTGGACGAACTACAACGCCAACCTCACGACGAACATCTTCGCGAGTGATCGCTTCAACTACGACGTGCTCGCACACACGGATCTCTCGCGCACGCGGGGCGAGTCGCTCGGCCTCCGGTTGGATCGCATCAACTGGGGCAACTACGACCTCGTCGTCATCGACGAATCGCACAACTTCCGCAACGCCGACTACGCCGAAGAGAAGGAGTCGCGCTACCAGCGGCTCATGAGGCAGGTCATCCGCGAAGGCGTGAAGACCAAGGTGCTGATGCTCTCGGCTACGCCGGTGAACAACCGATTCAACGATCTCAAGAATCAGCTGCAGCTCGCTTACGAGGGTGAGAGCGACACCCTCGCCGCCAAGCTCACGCTCTCGACATCGGTCGAGCGGGTTTTCCGAGACGCGCAGACGGTGTTCAACGAGTGGTCGA
The DNA here is from genome assembly GCF_052115565.1 of Microbacterium sp. 2MCAF23. Classification (NCBI taxonomy): domain Bacteria; kingdom Bacillati; phylum Actinomycetota; class Actinomycetes; order Micrococcales; family Microbacteriaceae; genus Microbacterium; species Microbacterium sp. 2MCAF23. The sequence continues at coordinate 228,116 of NZ_JBFRGY010000002.1, forward strand.
AGCTCCCTGCCGAAGAACGCACCGCCGACCGGATCCTGCAGATGCTCGACTTCAACTTCTTCGAGCTGCTCGACGCGGTCACCATCGCGCGCTCCCGCAAGCACATCCAGGCGTTCTATGACACGAGCGAGATCGGCCCCTTCCCAAAGCGTCTGCCGCCGGCATCAATCCGCGAAGCGCTCACGGATCTGCCTGACGTTCCTTCGTTCAACGAGATCTTCGAGCAACTGCAAGCTCTCGAGCTCGCGGTCTACACACCTCTCAGGTACGTCTTTCCGAGTCGCATCAACAAGTACGAAGACCTCTACAACATCACGGCCGGCAACGCCCGCTCCAACCTCGGCCAGAAGGGGCGAGAGGAGGGCCTGAAGAAGCTGATGACGGTGAACCTGCTGAAGCGGCTCGAGAGCTCGGTCGAGGCCTTCCGACTCACGCTGGCGAAGATCGAGGATGCCGTCGACAGCACCCTCACCCGACTGAACAACCATGCGGGAGCTATTCCCGAGATCCGCGACCTCGACGATCTCGACTTCGACCTCGACGATGAGGACGATGCCAACGTCGAGGCGTTGTCGTTCGGCGAGAAGATCAGGATCGACCTCGATGATGTCGACATCGAGTCCTGGCAGCGCGATCTCTGGAACGATCGCGAGACCCTCCGTGAGCTGCTCGACGAGATGCAGAAGGTAACCCCTGAACACGATCTCAAGCTCCGCAAGCTCCAGCATCTCGTCGAGCAGAAGGCGGAGTGTCCGCTCAACGCCGACAACTGCAAGGTCCTGATCTTCTCCGCCTTCGCCGACACCGCGAACTACCTCTATCGCGAGCTTGCGCCGACGCTCCAGCAGGCGGGGCTCGAAAGCGCCGTGATCACAGGCGGTAGCCACGGCGCGAAGTCGACGCTCGGTACAGGCTTCGACTTCCAGCAGATCATGTCGATGTTCTCCCCGACGTCCAAGCAGCGTCACCTGACAATGCCCGATGAGACGCGCGACATCGATGTGCTGATCGGCACGGATGTTATCAGCGAGGGGCAGAACCTTCAGGACTGCGACTACCTCGTCAACTACGACATCCACTGGAACCCGGTGCGGATCATCCAGCGGTTCGGCCGAATCGACCGCATCGGGTCGACGAACGAGGTCATCCAACTCGTCAACTTCTGGCCCGACATCTCGCTCGACGAGTACATCAACCTCAAGGAGCGCGTCGAGAACCGAATGGTCATTGCCGATCTCGCCGGCTCTGCCGATGACAACGTGTTGAACCCCGAGGACTCGGATGCCGCGTTCCGCAAGGAGCAGCTTCGCAAGCTGCAGAGCGAGAACATCGAGCTTGAGGACGTGCGTGCGGGTGTTTCGATCACAGATCTCGGTCTTAATGACTTCCGGATGGACCTACTCGCCTACATGGACGAGTATGGCGACGTCGCGACGGCCCCACGAGGTTTGCACGCCGTCATCCCTGCGGACGCTTCCAAGGGACTGCTGCCCGGCGTCATCTTCGCGTTGAAGAACGTCAACGCTGACCCTGCTGTGAATCGCGGAAACCGGCTGCACCCGCACTACCTCGTCTATGTGGACGACAGCGGTGAGGTCATCGCCGACCACACTGAAGCCAAGCTCCTCCTGGACCTCGTTCGGACGGGATCTCGCCCGTACGACGAGCCCGTCGCGGAGGTCACCCGCATCTTCAATGAGGCCACCCACGAGGGTTCCGACATGGGCATGTACTCGGCGCTCCTGACGGATGCGATCCGGTCGATGATTGATGTCACTGAAGAACGCGACATCGACAGTCTCTTCCGTGGCGGTCACACCACCGCCCTCACGCAGCAGATCGCAGGGCTCGATGACTTCGAGCTGATCGCCTTTATCGCTGTGGTCGATCCGGCGGCAACGCAATGACCGACGTCCTCTACCAGTGGCCGGCCGGCAGTCGCTTCGGCGCCCGCGTTCCGAAGGAGAAGCTGTACGACAACGCCACCGTGACGGCGGCGCTGCGCGAGAAGTTCGTCGCCGAAGTTCACCGCATCACATGGACACACAAGCTCGCTGAGGAAACGATCAATCTGCCGAGCAGTCCCGCGGTGCCCGAGATTGAGGTCTTCCAGATCGACAGCAAGCGCGACGATGTTACCGACGCTGTGCTGGCCGCCATCGACCAGGCGATTCCGAATCCGATCGTCTTCGAGGTCACCCGCGAAGCAGCAGGGCGCCGCGAGGTTCGGATGGTTGCCGCCCACAAGCCGCGGGGCAGGGGAACATCGAAGACGCCGGCGCACTACTCGACGCGATGGATGCCCACCGATGCTGAACGGGTGCCCTTGCCGACCGCCATCTCGTTACCAGCCCTCTACTCCGCTATCCTCGCTCCGCTGACTCCCATCGAGACTCGACCGGGCGAAGAGATGTCTGATGTTGGTGTGAGATTGGAAGCGGTGCGCCGACTTCAGAGGGAAATTGCCGGACTCGAGCGCAGGCTCCGCTCGGAGCCTCAACTCAATCGAAAGATCGATCTACGCCGCGCGTTGAAGGCGAAGCAAGCAGAACTGGAAGAGCAGAAGTGACCATTGAGAAGCTCCGAATGACGTCCCCCGACCTCACCCAGGCGAACATCGAAAAGCTCGCGGAACTCTTCCCGACAGTCGTCACCGAGTCGATTGACGCCGATGGTGCACCCCGTCGCTCAATCGACTTCGACCTCCTCCGTCAGGAGCTTGCCGACCACATCGTCGAGGGACCGCAGGAGCGCTACCAGCTCGACTGGCCCGGTAAGCGGGCCGCGGCCTTCGCCGCAAACGCCCCCATCGCCAAGACTCTTCGCCCCATGCGCGAGCAGTCCGTCGACTTCGATACGACGAAGAACCTGTTCATCGAGGGCGACAACCTCGATGCCCTCAAGCTGCTGCAGGAGGCCTATCTCGGCAAGGTCAAACTGATCTACATCGACCCGCCTTACAACACCGGCAACGACTTCGTTTACGAGGACGACTTCGCACAGTCGACTACCGACTACCTGGAACGATCTGGACAGCGGACCGACTCCGGCGACCGCCTCATCACCAATTCTGAGTCGAACGGCAGATTTCATTCCGACTGGCTGAGCATGATGTACCCGCGGCTCAAGCTGGCACGGAACCTCCTGACCGATGACGGCCTACTCTTCATCAGCATCGACTCTCACGAACTGCACAACCTGATCAAGATCTGCGACGAGATCTTCGGTCCTGGCAGCCACAAGAACACGATCGCGGTACGTCGAGGAATCAAGAACGTCCAGGCCCAGTTCGAAGATGTGAGCGCGTTGTCACAGGGCCATGAGTACGTCCTCCTGTACGCGCGGAGCGAAGCGGTACGTCTTCCAAAGCTCTCCCTTGCCCACGCCGACTCAAAGCCGGGGAAATGGGACACCTTCTGGCGGGGAACGGATCGCCCCACCATGCGGTACGAGCTTTTCGGTTCAACCCCGACCTCGGGTCAGTGGCGCTGGGAGGAAGGTCGCACGAAAGAGGCTGCCCAGAACTACGCGACCTACCTTGCGGAGCACGCCGACCGTATCGACCTGGATACCTATTACCTCGACCATCTCGCAGCCACGAACGTCAAACTCAACTTTGTTCGACTAAACGCCAATGGTGTGGTCCAGTATTACGTGCCGCCGAGCGAGGGAAAGCTGCTTAGCGACAACTGGATGGACCTGACCCTGAGCGGCAATGAGACCGAAAAGTTCGACACCGAAAAAAGTGTCGGACTCTTGTCACGAATCATCGGCTGGGCGACGAGGGACGACGATCTCGTGATGGACTTCTTCGCCGGATCCGGAACCACCGGTCACGCGGTGTTTGCTGTCAACGCTTCTGACGGGGGCCAGCGGCGCTTCATATTGGTTCAGGTCGCGGAGCGGGTGGCTGGGAAGGAGGGCACGTCCATCGCTGCAATCACCCGCGATCGCCTGAAGAATGCCGGCGTGGACCTCGGTCCGCTTTGCACGGACATCGGGCTGCGCGCCATGTGCGTGGACTCCACGAACATGATGGACACCTCCGCCTCAACCCAGGACCTCGTCCAAGCGTCACTGACCGAGATGATCGACAGCGTGAAGCCTGACCGCACGGACGAGGATCTGCTTTTCCAGGTGCTCCTCGATTGGGGGCTCGACCTCAGCCTGCCGATCCAGCGCGAACCGCTTAAGAGAGAGAGAGAGAGAGAGAGAGAGAGATCTTCCGCGTCGACGACGACGCACTCATCGCGTGCTTCAGCGAGGAGGTGTCTGCTGATGCGGTCACCGAAATCGCGAAACTTCAGCCACTGCGCGCGGTGTTCCGCGACTCGGCATTCAAGTCCGACGCGGATCGGATCAACGCCGAGCAGCTCTTCCGTGAGCTGTCGCCTGGCACGGAGGTCAAGACCATATGACCTCGTGGTTCTGGGAAGTGGCGCGTGATGGAAAAGCGCTCACTGCACTCACCCGACCTCGCAGCACGCAACGTCGAGATGATCTCCGAGCTGTTCCCGCAGGTCATCACCGAGACGAGAGATGCGCAGGGCAACGTGACTCTCGCCGTTGACTTCGACCTGCTCCGCCAGGAGCTTTCTGATCATGTGGTAGAGGGACCGCAGGAGCGCTACCAGCTCGATTGGCCCGGGAAGCGCGCCGCGGCATTCGCGGCCAACGCGCCAATCGCGAAGACGCTGCGCCCAGTGCGCGAGGAATCGGTCGACTTTGACACGACACGGAACCTCTTCATCGAAGGCGACAACCTCGACGCGCTCAAGCTGCTCCAGGAGTCGTACCTAGGCAAGGTCAAGGTGATTTACATCGACCCGCCGTACAACACCGGCAACGACTTCGTCTACGACGATGACTTCGCAGAGTCGAGCGCCGACTATCTCGCCCGCTCAGGCCAGAGGTCCGACACGGGCGACCGCCTCGTCGCGAACACCGAGGCGAACGGCCGCTTCCACTCCGACTGGTTGAGCATGATGTACTCCCGGCTGAAGCTGGCTCGCAGCCTGCTGACCGACGACGGAGTGATTATCGCCGCGGTCGGCGACACCGAGCACGCGAACCTTCGCGCCCTCCTCGACCAGGTCTTCGGCGCCCATAATTTCATCTCTGATGTCGTGTGGCAGGGCGGCCGGAAGAACGACTCACGCTACGTCTCAAACGGCGCGGACTACATGCTGATCTACGCGAGGAACGAGGCACGTCTTAGCGAGCTCGGTGTGCGGTGGCGCGAGCCAAAGGTTGGGCTCGATGCAGCGCTGACAAAGGCCACGTCGATCTGGGGCGCCCGCCAGAGTGACGAAGACGCCTCCGCCCAGTGGAAGGCTTGGCTCAAGAGCAAGAAGAGCGCCGGCGAAATTACCGACTCGGTGGCACGGTATGACCAACTTCAGCCGGGCACTGGCCGACCGATGAACACTTACGGCAACATCACGTGGCCTGGACGTGGTGGCCCCACTTATGAGGTTCTCCACCCGGAAACAGGCAGGCCAGTAACGCTTCCGAAGACCGGATGGCGCTTCCAGAAGGACGAGATGGATCGCCGCATCGCGGAAGGTCAGATTTGGTTTGGTCCGGACGAGACAGCGATCCCCCGCGGGATCTCATTCCTCGATGAGACGAGCGAGCAGGTCGCGATATCGGTGTTCGAGCAGGATCGCAAAGCCGCCAGCACCGACATGCGAAACCTAATGGACGAGATCGTCTTCGAGAACCCGAAGGACCGACGCGTCCTTGCGCGCTGGCTCCGCCTTGTCACCGCCGGCGCGAAGGACGCGGTTGTTCTCGATTTCTTTGCAGGCTCTGGGTCGACTGGACACGCCGTGATGGACCTCAATGCGGCAGATGGTGGGCGACGCCGTTACATCCTCGTCCAACTAGACGAAGCTGTCGACCACCCGCACTACGACACCATCGCCGGAATCAGCCGAGAACGACTGCGCCGGGCCGGGGCACAAACTAAACAGGCTGCCGGACTACTTGGGGTCAATCTCGACGTCGGTTTTCGGTCGCTTCACGTAGCGACCACCAACATGACCGACACCCTCGTGTCCGCGGACGATCTCGTGCAGGTCGCGCTCACAGATGCTGTCGGCAGCGTCAAGTCCGACCGCGAAGACGAGGACCTGCTTTTCCAGGTGTTGCTCGATTGGGGGCTCGACCTCGCTGAACCGATCGAGGTCGAGGAGATTAGCGCGCGACGGGTGCTCTCGGTCGCCGACAGCGCCCTCATCGCGTGCTTTGCAGATGAGGTTACCGACGCCGTTGTGAAGGAGATCGCAGGTCGTCATCCTCTGCGCGCCGTTTTCCTGGACGCAGGTTTCGCCACCGACGCGGCGCGTATCAACGCCGAGCAAATCTTCCGCGAGGTGTCCCCCGAGACCGAGGTTAGGACGATCTGACTCGATGAAGCTCCAATTCAAGGTTCAGCAGTATCAGACCGAAGCCGTCGACGCCGTGGTCGATGTGTTCAGCGGGCAGCCGTATGCCGACGGGGTGAAGTACCGCATCGACCCCGGCAAGGAGGCCGCAGCGACCCTGTTGGAGGATGCTGGACTTCGCAACGCCGAGATCGCGCTGACGCCGCCGCAGCTCCTGGAGAACATCCACCGGGTCCAGCAGCGTCGTGGGCTGCCGCTGTCGAAGGATCTCAAGGACCCGGTGAAGAAGTCGGCGGCCCCACTCAATCTCGACATCGAGATGGAGACCGGCACCGGCAAGACCTACGTCTACACGAAGACGATCATGGAACTTCACAAGCGATACGGCTGGTCGAAGTACATCGTGGTCGTGCCGTCGATCGCGATCCGTGAAGGCGTGAAGAAGTCTTTTGACATCACCGCGGAGCACTTCCAGCAGCTATACGGGACCAAGCCACGCACATTCGTCTACAACTCGTCGCGGCTGCACGAAGTCGAGCGATTTTCGTCTGACGCGGGCGTGCAGGTGATGATCATCAACATCCAGGCGTTCAACGCCACGGGCAAGGACGCCCGCCGCATCTACGAAGTGCTCGACGACTTCCAGTCCCGAAAGCCGATTGATGTGATCGCGGCGAACCGGCCGATCCTGATCATCGACGAGCCTCAGAAGATCGAGGGCGATGCGAAGAAGCCATCGAAGTCGCTGGAGGCACTCGGGCTGTTCAACGCGCTGTTCGCGCTGCGCTACTCAGCCACGCACAAGGTCGAGCGCACCAAGGTGCACCGTCTCGACGCCGTCGATGCATACAACCAGAAACTGGTGAAGAAGATTGCCGTACGCGGCATCACAGTCAAGCACTTGGCCGGAAGCACGGCGTACCTCTACGTGGATGGTCTGGAGATCGGTAAGGGCGCTGACTTCCCTAAGGCTCGCGTCGAACTGGAGGTGCAAACCGCCCAGGGCATCAAACGGCAGATGAAGCGACTCAGCCAGGGCATGAATCTGCACGACATTTCCGGCGGAATCGAGGCATACAAGGGCTTGTTCATCCGGGACGTCGACGCGAACCGCGACATCATCGAGCTAAGCAACGGCGATGTCATCGGCGCCGGTGAAGTGACCGAAGACATCGCGGAGGATCAGAAACGTCGCATCCAGATCCGTGAAGTCATCCGCGCCCACCTCGACAAGGAACGCGAGCTGTTCGCGCAGGGAATCAAGACGCTGTCGCTATTCTTCATCGACGAGGTCGCCAAGTACCGCGACTACACCCGCGAGGACACCCTTGGCGAGTACGCTCGGCTGTTCGAGGAGGAGTACGAGGCAGTCTTGGCTGACCATCTCAGCCAGCTCGACTTCGATGAGGCCGCAGAGCGCTTCCGCAAGCACGTCGAGGCGATCCCGGTGCGCTCGACCCACGAGGGTTACTTCTCCATCGACAAGAAGACGAAGCAGATGGTCAACGGCAAAATCGCCGCAAGGGGTGACTTCGCAGGTCAGTCGGATGACGTGGACGCTTATGACCTGATCCTCAAGGACAAGGAGCGGCTCCTGTCCTTCGAGGAGCCGGTGCGCTTCATCTGGTCACACTCGGCGCTGCGTGAGGGCTGGGACAACCCCAATGTTTTCGTGATGGGCATGCTCAAGAAGAGCGACAACACTACAACGCGGCGACAGGAGATCGGGCGAGGCCTGCGCCTGTCGGTCGACCAACACGGCGAGCGGATGGACAACCCAGTCACCGTGCATGACATCAACGAGTTGACTGTCGTCACCGATGAGTCCTACACCGACTTCGTCACGGCGCTGCAGAAGGAGATCATCGAGTCGCTGTCGGCCCGCCCGCGCAAGGCGAGCGTCGACTACTTCACCGGAAAGCAGATCACGCTCGAGAACGGCTCGACGAGCGTCATGGAGAAGGCGCTCGCGCAGGCGCTCTACAACCACCTGATCCGCAACGACTACATTGATGACGACGGCTTCGTCACCCAGACGTACAAGGACGCACGGGCAGACGGGACGCTCGCCGCTCCGACAGCCGAGGCGCTCAAGACGGTCATCGACTTCGTCTGGCCTCTCGTCGACGCGCTCTACCTCGACGTGCCCAAGCCGACCGATGGCCGCAAGCCGAAGAGGATTCCGTTCAACGAGACGAACTTCAAGAAGCGCGAGTTCCAAGAATTGTGGGGCCGCATCAACCACAAGGCGGTCTACCAGGTGGAGTTCGACTCCGCCGAGCTGATCCGCAACTGCATTCGCGTGCTCGACACCTCACTCAACGTGACCGTAATGCAGTACCTTGTCGAGGCCGGCAAACAGGTCGTCGGCCTTGAGGTCGAGCAACTCGAAGCCGGCACCGGCTTCAAGGTCTCGGAGACCAAGGTCGAGCATTCGGCGGTCTCGGCCGGCTCGACCGTGAAGTACGACCTGCTCGGAGAGATCGCGGAGAAGACTCAACTCACTAGGCGCACCTGCGCAGCGATCCTCACCGGCATCAACCCCGGCACCTTCGCGAAGTTCAAGCAGAACCCCGAGCAGTTCATCACCGAGACTGCTCGCCTGATCAACGAGCAGAAGGCAACTGTCATCGTCGAGCACCTGACCTACGACCCGCTCGACAGCAGCTACGACTCCTCGATCTTCACCGAGAACCAGACCGCCCAGGATCTGACGAAGGCTGGGGACAAGCTCAAGAAGAGCGTCTACGAGTACGTCGTCACGGACTCCAAGGTCGAGCGATCGTTCGTCGAAAGACTCGACGTCAGCGACGAGGTTGTCGTCTACTCCAAGTTGCCCCGCGGGTTCTTCATCCCGACGCCAGTCGGCGACTACAACCCCGACTGGGCCATCGCCTTCCGCGACGACGTGACAAACGTCAAGCACGTGTACTTCGTCGCCGAGACCAAGGGCTCCATGTCGACCCTCCAGCTCAAGGGCGTCGAGAACGCCAAGATCGAGTGTGCGAAGAAGTTCTTCGCCGCCCTCAACGACAAGGCCGAGCGCGACGGCGTGAAGTATGACGTCGTCGACTCTTACGATTCGCTGCTGACCCTAGTGGGGGCGTGAAGGCGGTGACTGCTGTACCCAGCGTCGCTGCGGCGGCACCGTCCGGGAGCGTCCGGATCACGCGCCTCAAGATCGAGAAGTTTCGAGCGATTGCATCGGCATATATCGAGCTCGGCGACACCGTGGCGCTAGTGGGCCAGAACGGCTCGGGCAAATCGACAATTCTTCGGGCACTGAACGCCTTTTTCAACTTCGACGGCGAGAAGGCCGACTTCGAGAACGGCAACCATGCGTACAGCCGGACGATGCAGTCAGTGATTGAGGTCACGATCGATGGGCTCGCGAACGACCCAGCCCTGCCGAGGGTGCAGTCGGGTTCGGGCCAAGTGCGAGCGCAACTCAAGTTCCGCCGACAGGCCGTCTGGAACGTGTTTGTCGCCGGCAAGTGGCAGCCAGCTGCCCCCGGATTTCACGATGCTCTCCGCAAGCAGGTCGCATACGCACTCATCCCCACTCGGCGAGATCATGCCGTCGCGCACGAGCCGTCGTCAGGTCTATTGGAGCGTGCCGTTGACGAGTGGGTCACTTCGAACCGCCAGCGTGACCGGGTCAGCCCGCAGGTGGCGAAGCTCGGTGGCCAGCTGCAGAAGAACTCTCTGTCTGGGTTCGAGAAGCAGCTTCGTAAGGTCGCACCAAGCGACGGCCCCTTCAGCTTCGAGTTGAGCTACTCATCGCAGCCCGATTACAAGCTCCTCCTGGCCAACCTCGCACTGAGCGTGAACGAGGGAGGGCAGTCTATCCCTCTTGCGGACAGCGGTAGCGGTACCCAGAGCATGGCTATCTTCGCGCTGTACGCATACCTCGCGGAGCTTCAGAGCAAGACGTTCGTCCTCGGGATGGAGGAACCCGAGCAGAACCTGCACCCGCAGGCGCAGCGTCAGCTCATCAACCGGATCATGAGCCTGGGTCTCCAGGTCCTTTTCAGCACGCACTCACCGACCGTCGTGGACTCCCTCGATCATGAGCAAGTCGTGCTGTGTCGTCGAATCAAGGGGAAGAACCGTGGCCTCGAGGCGCAGATTCGGCAGATACCCTCAGACTTCTTCACCCGACACAAATTGGACCGTGACTCCTACTACAAGTTCCATCGACGGAGGAATTCCGAGTTCATCTTTGCCGACTTCGTGACTGTTACGGAGAGCCCGATCGACTCCGTGGTGATCCTGGCGCTGCTTCAGGAGGCCGGCGCCGATACCGCAGAGCTAGGCATGAGTCTGGTCGCGCTCGATGGGGTCGACCAGATTCCACACATGTTTCACATCCTCCGGGAACTCGGGATCGCGAGCGCGTTCGTCGTCGATAAGGACTACTTCCTCCCGTACAAGAATGGTGAGCGCAAGGCGAGCCTGGATTCCAAGGGCTACCCGCAGTACGGGGCCGAGGCCAAGACGGACTCGTTGCTGTCTACGCTGTTTCCGAAGGCTTCGGATTACAGCAAAGTGGTCGCGCAACTCACAGACAACCACCTGCAGGCGATGGCGAGCCTCCGAGGGGTCGGCTTCTTCTGCTTCCGGTACGCGATGGAGATTGACCTCGTTGTGGCTCAGGAGACACGCAATCGCCTCTTTGACCGACTGAACGTCCCGCAACCTGACCGAACGGAGGTTCACCTGCTTACGGTGAAGGCGAAGGCAATCAAGCGCCAAGAGGCGTTGCTGCCCGTGTTCGCCGGACTGAAGCCAGTCAGCCTGCCGTATTCATATAGGGCACTACGAAGCGAACTGCCGAAGTTGGCGAGAGCGGCCCGATTCGTGCCTTGAGGGGCACCCCAGTCGCCTACGCCGCTGCAGTAGCCTCGGGCAAGTGTCTCGTTGAGACCCATGCCCTTGTCGATCTGCTGGCCAACTTCAGGCGGGTGAGCTCGCGCATCCAGAAGACGTTGTGGCTAGCGTACTCGTCACGTCTCTCGAGGAATGAGACGAGGCGCTCGGACTCGATGCAGTCGGCGGTCAGCTCGGTCTCGAGGATCTGGCGACGCTCATCGAACCGGTCGAAGATGTACCGTCGTGGTTCCCCGGGGCCTCGTGCTGCTGATAATCGGCCGCCTGTGCAACACGGGAGTATAGGGCGAATTCGCCCTATACTTTGGCGATGTTTGATTGATCAACTCATCCGGCTTAGACATCGTCGACGTCTTCCCGCGACGATCCTTGGCGCGCGCACGGGTATCGACACAAGCGCCATCTACGCATACGAGCATGGTCGTCGGGATCCCCGCGTATCGACGGCCGAGGCATGGGCGCGTGGACTCGGCGCCCGGCTTATCGTGGTCGACACGCACGGCCGCGCAAGCGCGGCAGAGACGGCCGCCCGGATCCAGGACCACCTCGGGGACGGCGACCGCAACGCCGCCGCACAGGCGCTCCTCCAATTTGCGAGCACCCTCCAGGTCTGCGACGTCCTCGCTGTAGCTGCACTGACTATCGACGAGCCGGAATCAAAGGAAGACGGATGGACGTGGGCAATCGCCGGCCTCGTCGAATATGTGACCGCCCGTCGTGGCATCCCGACGCCACATTGGGTAACCGAAACCTCCGGGGATCCGACCGCCCGATGGACCCCCTGGGCGACGGAACTGACAGACCTCGTCGATGTCGACAGGGTGCCCGAGCCGCTGCGCCGCCGAGGCGTTCTCATCGAGGCCGGCGAACTCGAATCGGCATGATTCGCCGGAGCGGTGAGCTGCGGACTCTGCGTACGCCATGCCCGGCGGCACTACTCGACGCTCTGGTCCTGGCTCAAGACGAACTCCCGGACGGACGTAGCTGTCCACCGAAGATGCTTGCCGATCTTGATCGGAGCCGGCCCGGTATCAGCCTGACGCCACGCCTCGATCGTTCGAGGCGAAACGCCGAAGTACTCCGCCACGTCCTCCTTGGTCAGCAACGTCGGAAGATCAGCCGCCGCGAGCCGGTCGGTGCGGCCTGAATCAGTCGCATCATGCACAGTCATGAGGCCACCCTAAGCAGGCAGGCCGCACACGGCATAGTGTTAACGCGTATCAACGCGTAGACCACTCGGGAACCGGCTGTTTTCGGTGAGTTTAAGGTGAGTTGGAGCGACTTTCACACGAGTGTTCGGAATAGCCAAATGGCCCCCGATCCCTTGAAAATACTGGGATCGGGGGCCACACGTTGGCTCCCCGGCTTGGACTCGAACCAAGAACCTGCCGGTTAACAGCCGGCTGCTCTGCCAATTGAGCTACCGAGGAATGCTTCCCGCTGCGCGGGCAACTCGTCAACTATAGCAAAGGTTGCGTCCCGACTCCGCCACGGCACGACGCCCGGGCGCGTCGTCGCGCACGTCGTGAACGACGGAAGGGCCCACCGCAGCGGACCCTTCCTAGGACGCGGCTTCCGGCGCGCTCAGCGCGCGGATCCCTTGAGGGAGCCCGTGGTCTGTCCGGCCGGGTCGCTCACGATGCACTGGACGAGACGGTCGTTCATCTCCTCCCACGTGTCCTTCGTCGGCGTCATGTACGCGACGTCGAGCGTCGAGTCGTCGTACGCGATGCCGATGAATGTCGTGAAGGCGTCACCCGCGCACTTCTCGACCTCCTTGTCGATCGCGGCGGAGTCGTACTCCCCGTCGGGGAGCTTGAACTCGTAGAAGACCTCTTCGTCATGCGGCTTGTCGCACGGGACGACGTCGGTGTCGCTGACGGTCGTCCCGGAATCGCTCATCTTGCAGTCGCCGAGCTTGAGATTGAAGATGCCGATGCTCGAGCTCTGGGTGACCTGGGCCTTGTCGTCGCGCGGCGCGTCGCCGCCCCCGTTGCCGAGGATGCTGCCGATCACGCTGCAGCCGCTGAGCCCGGCGGCCAAGACCAGCGCAGAGCCGACGACGGCGACGCGGCGGAGAAGAGCGCGGTCGTTCATGGGAATTCCCCCTCTAGAAGCTATGAATCCACGCAGAACGCGGGAACGGTACGAACGTACCGGTGCGGAAGAGGAAATCTCAAACCTGCGCGAAAGATGCGCTGTCCTGGGGAATTTCTGTGCCGAGTGGAAGTTCTCGGGTTCAGCCTTCGAGATCGTCCACGCCGGGCAGCCAGCTGGCGCCGGGGCGGCCCCAGCCACGCTTGCGGGCGATCTTCTGCACGGTCTTCCAGTCGCCGTCGTCGAGGCGATCGACGTAGAGGATGCCGTCGAGATGATCGAACTCGTGCTGCATGATGCGGGCGCGCCACCCGTCGACCTCGATACGCACCGCGTCGCCGTTCAGATCCATGCCGGTCACCAGCACTCGCTCCGAGCGGCGCAGCGGGAACCGCTCGCCGGGGAAGGACAGACAGCCCTCGGACTCGAGGTCCGGGTCGGGGGAGCCAGGCTCGAGGGGCGCCATCCAGAGCACAGGGTTGATGATCTCCCCGCGCCACGGGTTCTCGTCGTCGTCGACATACGAATAGACGTAGATCCGCAGGCCGACACCGACCTGCGGCGCGGCGAGTCCGACGCCGGGGGCGACGTCCATGGTCTCGTGCATGTCCGCCACCAGAGTGCGGATCTCATCGGTGATCTCGCCGACCGGATCGGCGGGGGAATGCAGAACGGGGTCGCCCATGATGCGAATCGGAAGCACAGCCACGCGTCAACCCTAGTCGGCGGCGGGCGGCAGGTAGGCTCGAAGGGTGCTGGAGAACGTGACGCGGACCATGGGGACGGCCGACGTCGGCGAGCATCTCGCCGGGGTGTTCCAGAACCCCGGTCTGCTGATGGGCATCCCTCTCGCCCTCGCCGGAGCTGTGTTCATGTCGCTCGGCGCGCAGTACCAGCACCGCGGTGTGGAGAAGGTGGAGCGACTCAGCGGCTCCGACGCCGCCACAGGCCTCAGCTGGGCGCAGGTCCGCGGGCTGCTCACACGCCCTTCCTGGATCATCGGCACCCTCATGCTGGCACTCGCCATCGTCTGCCAGCTGGCTGCGCTCACCAAGGCGCCGTTGATCGTGGTTCAGCCGCTCGGCGCGATCGCGCTCGTCATCACGACGCTGCTGAACGCCCGGGTGACGGGCGTCGCGCCGACCAAGCGCTCGCTCGTCTCGATCTTCGCGTGCGTGGGCGGCATTTTCATCTTCGTGCTGTTCGCGGCCCTGTTCGCCGTGGAGCGCGAGATCAGCGAGATCCAGCTGTTCACCATCCTCACGATCCTGCTGGTCGTCATCATCGTGCTCGGCACCTGCTGGCTGATCCTGCGGCGCCGTATGCGTGCGCTCTTCTATGTGACCGGCGCCGGCATCCTCTACGGCTTCGTGGCCACGCTCGCCAAGGCCGTGATCAGCCGGATCCAGTTCGGGCAGTTCGACTGGCTCACCGCCGTGTGCGTGATCGCCCTGATCGCGGCGGGTGCCGCAGGCGCCTACTTCGTGCAGACCGCGTACGGCTCCGGTCCGCCGGATCTGGTGATCGCCGGGCTCACCGTGGTCGACCCCATGGTGGCGGTGCTGATCGGGCTGCTCGTGCTCGAAGAGGGAGCAGCGGCGCCGCCGTGGGTGTTCATCGCTTTCGGGGTCTCCGGCGCGATCGCGGGCTGGGGCGTGGTCACGCTCGCCCGCTATCATCCGCAGGTCATCAGCGAGAGCCAGGAGCTGCCGATCACTCGGGGCAGTTCCGGCGATGCGACGCCCTCCGGCGCGCGCGAGGAATCCGGATCTTCGACGACGCAGACGCCGCCCAGCGGGGCCGCGTCGCAGGCTGCCGCGCCCTCGGCCTCGCCCGGGCGTGCTTCCGAGGGTGCTCCGGGTCATCATCCCGATGCGCCGGAGTGGCCGTCGAACGTGGCCCCGTTCCGCCGTGAAGACGCTCCCCGCGCCGGCGGAGACGCCGATGAGCGCGGGAACGGATCCTCAGGGGCCTGAGCGGGAACCGGATCCGGCCCTGCGGGGTCGGTCAGTAATCGATGTCGATGAGGTCGGGTGCGACCTCGGCGGCCGCTGCCTCGTCGACGAAATACACGGTGCGCTTGCGCCCCTTGGCGCCGGCGGCCGGCACGTTCTCGTAGTTCGCCCCCGCCAGGGCGAGACCGAGTGCCGAGGCCTTCTCCGCGCCGGTGAGCACGAGCCACACCCGCTTGGAGGCGTTGATCACCGGACGGGTCAGTGTGATCCGCTCTGGTGGCGGCTTCGGCGAGTTCCGCACCGGCAGCACCGCGGCGTCGGTCACCGTGATCTCCGGGTGGTCCGGGAAGAGCGAGGCGATGTGCCCGTCGGGGCCGACGCCGAGGAAGCACACGGCGAACGACGGCCAGGCACGCTCCGCATCGCCGAAGCGCGCGAGCTCCGCCGCGTAGGCCGCGGCGCCCTCGTCCAGACTCAGCCCCGCATCGCTCGCCGCCATCTCGTGCACGTTCTCCGGCGGGACCGGGATGCGGTCCAGCAGCGCCGCCCGCGCCTGTCCCGCGTTGCGGTCGGGATCGTCCGCCGGCACGAAGCGCTCGTCGCCCCACCAGAAGTGCACGAGCGACCAGTCCACCTCGGACGCGCGCGGGTGCTCGGCGACCGCCCGCAGCACAGCGGTTCCCATGCTGCCTCCGGTGAGGGCGATGTGGGCGAGCCGCCCGTCCCTGATGCGTGCGTGCACGCGGACGAGGAACCGATCAGCCACGATGCCGGCGAGAGACGCCGGGTCCTCGCCGATGACGACCCGCTTGGCGGGGGAATCCGCAGCCATCGTCAGGCCACCGGCTCCGGGGCCTCGAGCAGCTCCCAGCCCTCGGTGATCACGCGGCCGTAGAGCACGTCGGGGTCGAGGCGGCGCAGCTCCTCGGCAAGGCACTCGCGCAGCGTGCGCCGCGGCAGGTGCAGCTCGTGGTCGGGCTGCCCGGGCTGGGTGAGCACGGCGGATCCCGGTACCGGGCGCTCCAGCAGGATGTCGCCGTTCGCACGGGTCAGGCGCACCGACTTGATGCCCTCGTGCCACACCTCAGGGCTCTCATACGCCCAGCGCACCGGCACATCGAGAGCGAGGCGCAGCCAGCCGGCCAGAAGCGCCGTGGACGGCGAGGCGGCGGACCCGCGCACCTCGATGGCCGTGACGTCTTCGTACGGCGGCTGATCCAGCACCGCCGCGAGCTGCTCGCGCCAGTGCGTGAGCCGGGTCCAGGCCAGGTCGGTGTCGCCAGGCACGTGCGTACGGCCGAGAACTTCGAGCTGAGCGCGCACGTCCTGCGCGGTAGCTGCATCGGTGATGCGGCGCTGCGCGATGCGGCCCAGGGGAGAGGCCGCAGGTGCTTCCGGAGCCTCGCGCGGCCACCACACCACCACGGGGGCGTCGGGCAGCAGCAGACCCGTGACGAGGCTCTCCTCGTTGCTCGCGGCGTCGCCGAAGGCGTGCAGCACGACGACCTCGCTCGCACCGGCGTCGCCGCCGACGCGGATCTGCGCATCGAGGTGGGAATCCCCGTCGCTCGTGGTCAGCACGATCACACGCATCGGGTGCTCGCGGGATGCGTCGTTCGCGGCGTCGATGGCGGACTCGGCGACATCGTCGGTCGCGGCGATGATGAGCGTGAGCACGCGGCCGAGGGCGACGACGCCGCCCTCCTCGCGGGCCTTGACCAGGTTCTTCGCGACCTGGCTGGTGGTGGTGTCGGGCAGATCGATGATCACGGGCGCCTCCAGACACGTCCGTCGCGGGCGAGCAGGGCGTCGGCGGAGGCCGGTCCCCAGGATCCGGGAGCGTACTGCTCCACGGGACCGCCCTCGGCGGCCCAGTACTGCTCCACGGGGTCGAGGATCTTCCAGCTGAGCTCGACCTCTTCATGGCGCGGGAACAGCGGCGGGTCGCCGAGCAGCACGTCCAGGATGAGCCGCTCGTACGCCTCGGGGCTGGCCTCGGTGAAGGCGTGTCCGTAGCCGAAGTCCATCGTCACGTCGCGGACATTGCTGCCGCTGCCCGGGACCTTCGAACCGAAGCGGAGGGTGACGCCCTCGTCCGGCTGCACACGGATGACCAGCGCGTTCTGGCCGAGCTCGGAGGTCTGTCCACTGCCGAAGAGGTGCTCCGGGGCGCGCTTGAAGACGACCGCGATCTCGGTGACGCGGCGGCCCAGACGCTTGCCGGTGCGCAGGTAGAAGGGCACCTCCGCCCAGCGCCGGGTGTTGATCTCGAGCTTCACCGCGGCATAGGTCTCGGTGGCGGACTCCGGATCCATGCCGTCCTCGTCGAGGAACCCGGTGACCTGCTCACCACCCTGCCAGCCGCCCGCATACTGTCCACGAGCCGTCGCGAGAGAAAGGTCGTCGGGCAGCGACACCGCCGCCAGCACCTTCTCCTTCTCGGCGCGCAGGTGCTCTGCGGACAGGCTGATCGGCTCCTCCATGGCGGTGAGGGCCAGCAGCTGCAGGAGGTGGTTCTGGATGACGTCGCGGGCAGCGCCGATGCCGTCGTAGTAGCCGGCACGGCCGCCGACGCCGATGTCCTCGGCCATCGTGATCTGCACGTGGTCGACGTAGTTGCGGTTCCAGATCGGCTCGTACAGCTCGTTCGCGAAGCGCAGCGCCAGGATGTTCTGCACCGTCTCCTTGCCCAGGTAGTGATCGATGCGGAAGATCGAGTCGGCCGGGAAGGTGCCCTCGAGCGCGTCGTTCAGCGCACGGGCCGAGGCCAAGTCGTGCCCGAACGGCTTCTCGATCACCACCCGGCGCCAGTGGTCGGCGTCCTCGTGGCCCTCGACGAGCCCCGAGTCGCGCAGCTGCTGCGCCACGAGCGGGAACTGGTTCGGCGGGATCGACAGGTAGTAGGCATGGTTGCCCATGGTGCCGCGTTCGACGTCGAGCTTCTCGACCGTCTCGCGCAGGCGTCGGAACGCGTCCGGGTCGCCGAACTCGCCCGAGACGAACCGGATGCCCTGCAGCAGCTGCGCCCACGTCTCCTCGCGGAACGGGGTGCGCGCATGCTCCTTGACGGCGTCGTAGACGACCTGGGCGAAGTCCTGGTCCTCCCAGTCGCGGCGGGCGAAGCCGACCAGGGCGAACCCGGGGGGCAGGAGGCCGCGGTTGGCGAGGTCGTAGACGGCGGGCATCAGCTTCTTGCGCGACAGATCGCCGGTGACGCCGAAGATCACCAGAGCGCTGGGCCCCGCGATCCGGCTCAGCCGGCGGTCGTCGGGATCGCGCAGCGGGTTGCGGCCGCGGGAGACGGGAACAGTCATCAGTGGGGGATTCTCCTGAGTGCTCTGTGGAATGCCTACTGCGCGGCCTCGAAGAGGTCGAGCACATCGTCCTGTGGTTCGGTGATCGTCAGGGTCACGACGGGGCGGCCGTGCGCGGCGAGCACACCGGCGTCGCCCGCGGCCTGTGCCTCGATGAGCTGGCCGAACGTGAATGGACGATCCGGGATCTCCAGATCCAGGTCCGTACGCTCCAGGATCTGCAGGAACACGCCCTGGGCAGGACCGCCCTTGTGATACTGACCCGTCGAATGCAGGAACCGCGGGCCCCAGCCGAAGGTGGTCGGACGTGCCGAGTCCGCGGCCACGAGTTCGCGCAGGCCCTGCAGCTGCGGCATCTCGAGGCGGTTCACGTAGGCCTGGATGGACACGTAGCCATCCGTCGGCAGCGTCTGCCACAGAGCGTCGAGCACCCCGGCGATCGTGCCGGACGTGAGCAGAGAGGCGTCGGACGCGCGCACCTCGACGCCGTCCTGCACGAAGGCTGCGGGCGACGGCTCCGGGCGCGCGTCCAGCAGCCCACGGGTGGCGACCTTCGCCGACTCCACGTCGGGCTGGTCGAACGGGTTGATTCCGAGCAGGTAGCCCGCGACAGCGGTGGCGTGCTCCCAGACCACGAACTGCGCGCCGAGCGTGCCGCTGACGAGGATCTCGCCGGGGTGGCGTTCGCGGAGGTGGAACTCGTCGGCATCGTCGACGAGGCGCACCAGCTGCAGGTCAACCGGCCGGTTCTCCACCTCGGGGGAGACGGGGAGCAGGACCACAGGAAGGATTCCCGTGCCCTCCTTGCCCGTCGACTCGGCGACGAGCTGCTCGATCCAATCGGGCAGACCCACGATGTGGGTGCCGTCGGTGATCAGACCCAGCTTGTCGCGGCGCGGCCCGCCCGGGGCCTGTGCGCTCGCGGCGATCGCCGCGCCGAGCAGCAGCGCCGGATTCTCGGCGGAGTCGATCGCGACCTGCAGCAGCGTGGCTTCGGCCTCGTCGAGCAGCTCGGTGATGTCCACGCCGGCGAGACCCGACGGCACCAGCCCGAATGCGGTGAGGGCGGAGTACCGGCCGCCGACGTTCGGATCGGCGTTGAACACCCGGTAGCCGGCGGCGCGCGCCGACTCGTCGAGAGGCGAGCCGGGATCGGTGACGACGACGATGCGCTCGACGGGGTCGATGCCGACATCGCTGAATGCCGCCTCGAACGTGCGGCGCTGCGAGTCGGTCTCGACCGTGGAGCCGGACTTGGACGACACCACGAGCACCGTGTCGGAGAGTCCTGCGTCGATCGCCGCGAGCACCTGCCCGGGCGAAGTCGAGTCGAGGATCGTGATGTCGATGCCGGCGGTCTGCGAGATGACCTCGGGAGCGAGTGAGGATCCGCCCATCCCCGCCAGCACGACCCGGGTGACGCCCTTCGCCGCGAGGTCGGCTCGGAGTGCCAGGATCTCCGGCACCAGGGGGCGCGAGACGCTCACGGCGTCGACCCAGCCGAGGCGGATGCTCGCCTCGGCCTCGGCGGCTTCGCCCCACACGGTCGGATCGCCGTTGGTGATCCGGGAGGCGATCAGCTCGCCCACCAGGCGCGGGACGACCTCGTCGATCGCCGCCTTCGGCGCCCCGGACGTGTGGATCTCGAAGCTCACCGCTGGGCTTCCAGTCCTTCGCGGACCTGGCCGAGCAGCTCGTGCCAGGAGTCGATGAACTTCGCGACGCCCTCGTCCTCGAGCACCTGGGTCACGTCGTCGAAGTCGACGCCGACCGCGGCGAGACCGGCGAACACCGCGCGGGACTCGTCGTAGGTACCGGTGACGGTGTCGCCGGTGACGACGCCGTGGTCGAAGGTCGCCTCGAGCGTCTTCTCCGGCATCGTGTTGACGACGTCGGCTGCGACGAGCTCGGTGACGTACAAGGTGTCGGGCAGCGCCGGGTCCTTCACACCTGTGGAGGCCCAGAGCGGTCGCTGGCGATTCGCACCGGCGGCGAGCAGGGCCGCGGCGCGGTCGCCCGCGAAGGTCTGCTCGTACAGCTCGTACGCGAGGCGAGCGTTCGCGAGACCAGCCTTGCTCTTGAGCGCGATGGCCTCGTCCGTGCCGATCGCAGTGAGGCGCTTGTCGGTCTCGGTGTCGACGCGCGACACGAAGAACGACGCGACCGACTGGATCGTCGAGAGGTCGATGTCGGCGGCCTTCGCCTGCTCGAGGCCCGCGAGGTAGGCGTCGATCACCTCGGCGTAGCGCTCCAGGCTGAAGATCAGCGTCACGTTGACGCTGATGCCGGCGGCGATCGCCGCCGTGATCGCGGGCAGCCCGGCCTTCGTCGCGGGGATCTTCACGAGCAGGTTCGGGCGATTGACCTTGGCCCAGAGCTCCTTGGCCTGAGCGATGGTGCCTTCGGTGTCGTGCGCGAGGTCGGGGGAGACCTCGATCGACACGCGGCCGTCGACGTGCCCGGTCTCCTCCCACACCGGGCGGAACACGTCGAGGGCGTCGCGGACGTCCTGCGTGGTCGCCTCGAAGATCGCCTCTTCGGCGCTTGCACCGGAGGCGGCGAGCTGCGCGACCTGACTGTCGTACGAGGTGTCGTCGGGGTTGGTGATCGCGTTCGCGAAGATCGTCGGGTTGGTGGTCACACCCACGACGTTGCGCGTGGCGATGAGCTCGGCGAGGTTGCCGGACGTGATGCGGCTGCGGGACAGATCGTCGAGCCAGATGCTGACGCCTGCGGCGGAGAGGGCTGCGGTGGGGGTGGTCATGCGGATCTCCTCTTACGTATTGCTCAAGCGGCCGCGGAAGCGGCGATGGTCTCGTGGGCGGCCGCGATGACGGCCTCCGTGGTGATGCCGAACTTCTGGAACAGGGTCTTGTAGTCGGCGGAGGCCCCGAAGTGGTCGATTCCAACCGAGCGGCCGGTCGAGCCGACGATGCCGTGCCAGCTGAGGGTGGATCCGGCTTCGACCGAGACGCGAGCCTTGACGCCCGACGGCAGCACCGCCTCGCGGTAGGCCTCGTCCTGCTCGGCGAACCACTCCAGGGACGGGGCGGACACCACGCGGGCGTTGACGCCCTCGGCGGCCAGAGCCTCGCGGGCGGCGACGGCCAGCTGCACCTCGGATCCGGTCGCGATGAGGATGACGTCCGGCGTGCCGTTCGGAGCCTCGGCCAGGACGTATGCGCCTCTGACCGTGTTCGACGCCGCGGCGAAGGTGTCACCCGATGCCTCGCCCGTGCCGCGCGCGAAGTTCGGCACGTTCTGCCGGGTCAGCGCGATGCCGGTGGGGCCGCCGTGGCGGCGCAGGATCTCCAGCCAGGCGGCGGCGGTCTCATTGCCGTCGGCCGGGCGCACCACGGTCAGGTTGGGGATCGCGCGCAGCGAGGCGAGCTGTTCGATTGGCTGATGCGTGGGGCCGTCCTCGCCGAGTGCGACCGAGTCGTGCGTCCACACGAACACGCTCGGCACGTTCATGAGCGCGGCCAGGCGCACCGCGGGGCGCATGTAGTCGCTGAAGATGAGGAACGTGCCGCCGAACGGCCGGGTCGGGCCGTGCAGCACGATACCGTTCAGGATCGAGCCCATGGCGTGCTCGCGGATGCCGAAGTGCAGCACGCGGCCATAGGGGCTGCCGTCCCAGTCGTGGGTCGACCAGGTCGCGGGGATGAAGGACTTGGCGCCTGCGATCGTCGTGTTGTTGGATCCGGCCAGGTCGGCGGATCCGCCCCACAGCTCGGGGAGCTCGGGGGCGAGGGCGTTGATGACCTTGCCGGACGCCGCGCGCGTCGCGAGTTCGGTGCCCGCCTCGAACACGGGCAGCGCGTCCTCGATGCCCTCGGGCAGCTCGTGTGCCTCGAGCCGGTCCAGGAGCGCCTTGCGCTCCGGGTTCGCCGCGGCCCAGGCATCGAAGTCCTGCTGCCACGCGGCGCGCTCGGAGGCGGCGCGGGCGCCGAGCTCACGGGTGTGCTCGATCACCGCGTCCTCGACGACGAACGACTTCTCCGGATCGAAACCCAGCACGACCTTGGTCTCGGCGACCTCGTCCGCGCCGAGGGCGTTGCCGTGCACGGACTCGGTGCCCTTCTTGTTGGGCGCCGGCCAGCCGATGATCGTGTTCAGGATGATCAGAGACGGCTTGGAGGTCTCCGCCTTGGCCTGCTCGATCGCGTCGAAGAGCTCCTTCACGTCCTCGACGTAGGTGCCGGTGCGCACCCAGTCCACGTGCTGCACCTGCCAGCCGTACGACTCGTAGCGCTCGCGCACGCCCTCGGTGAAGGCCACGTTGGTGTCGCCCTCGATCGAGATGCGGTTGGAGTCGTAGATGGCGATGAGGTTGCCGAGCTGCTGGTGGCCCGCGAGCGAGGAGGCCTCGCTCGTCACGCCCTCCTGCAGATCGCCGTCTCCGGCGATCACGTAGACGTAGTGGTCGAAGGGGCTCGTGCCGGCGGCGGCCTCAGGGTCGAACAGGCCGCGCTCGTAGCGGGCGGCGTAGGCGAAGCCCACCGCCGAGGCGAGGCCCTGGCCGAGCGGTCCCGTCGTGATCTCCACGCCCTTGGTGTGGCCGTACTCCGGGTGGCCCGGGGTCAGCGAGCCCCAGGTGCGGAGCGCCTCGAGGTCGGTCAGCTCGAGGCCGAATCCGCCCAGGTAGAGCTGGATGTACTGCGTGAGGGAGGAGTGCCCCACGGACAGGACGAACCGGTCGCGCCCGATCCAGTGGGTGTCGGCGGGGTCGTGGCGCAGGACGCGCTGGTAGAGCAGATAGGCCACGGGGGCCAGGCTCATGGCCGTACCCGGATGACCGTTCCCGACCTTCTGCACGGCATCCGCCGCCAGAACCCGAGCGGTGTCCACCGCGCGCCGATCGATCTCTTCCCACAGCAGTTCCGACACTCCAGAGCCCTTTCGAAGACAGTGTGTGCGCCCGCTGTCTGCGCGCCACCCGCGACATCACGGAAGGGCTGGCACGTTGACGGGCGCGCGAGTGTTTTCAGCATAGTGCGGACGCATCGCCGTGTGCCCGGTCACGACACATTGTTGCGCGACGCGCCTCGCAGCGGTGCTCGGGGCGGGAAGGAGGGGCGGGCCGGACCCGCACCGTGGCGTAGGATGAATGAGTTCCCGTGTGCGCATGAAGGAGGCGGTCAGCATCGCGACCACCATCGAGTCCGTCGCCGCCGAGCGCTCTCTGAAGCGGACCATCAAGGCCTACGTCGAGCTGACCAAGCCCCGTGTGCTCGAGCTCCTGCTCGTCTCCACCGTGCCGGTGATGTTCCTCGCGCAGCACGGCCTGCCGAACCTGTGGCTGGTCGCGGCCACGGTGATCGGCGGATCCCTGAGCGCCGGATCCGCCGCATCCTTCAACATGTACATCGATCGCGACATCGATGCGCACATGCACCGCACGGAGAAGCGCCCGCTGGTGACCGGCGAGGTCTCCCCGCGCGGAGCCCTGGTGTTCTCCTGGGTGCTCGCCGTCGCCTCCACCGTCTGGCTCTGGCTGACCACGAACTGGGTCGCCGCCATGCTCTCCGCCGCCGCGATCTTCTTCTACGTCGTGATCTACACGATGATCCTCAAGCGCCGCACCGAGCAGAACATCATCTGGGGCGGCATCGCCGGATGCTTCCCCGTGCTCATCGGCTGGGCGGCTGTCACCGGATCGCTGGACTGGCCGGCCTTCGTGCTGTTCGTGCTGGTGTTCCTGTGGACTCCGGCGCACTACTGGCCGCTGTCGATGAAGTACAAGGACGACTACGACGACGTCGACGTGCCCATGCTCGGCGTCACCCGCTCCGCATCGCAGGTGGGGCTGCAGGTCATCCTGTACGCGTGGGCGACCCTGGCCTGCTCCCTGCTGCTGATCCCGGTGGCTGGGATGGGCCTGGTCTACACCGTGTCGGCGCTGGTGTTCGGCGGGTGGTTCGTGTACGAGTCGCACCGGCTGTACGCGCAGGCGGTGAAGGGCGCATCGGCCAAGCCGATGCGCGTCTTCCACGCCTCCATCACCTACTTGACGCTGATCTTCGTGGCCGTCGCGATCGATCCGTTGCTGCCCTTCTGAGCCTCCTCGGTCGTCGCCTCGTCGGCTTCGGTCTCGATCTGCTGCTCCCGCTCGATCTCGTGCGGCGCGACAGGTGCGTCGAGCGCCCCCTCGGGGTCGAGTTCGGGCTCCGGGCCGAGGTCGACGTCGTCGAACGCGAGAGGCGCCCTGTCGACGGGCTGCGCCGTGGCGGCGCCGAGCAGGGTGGAGAGGACCGTGAGCGCGAGGGCGAGCAGCACGCCCAGCGCACCCGCCCCGATCAGGGCCGAACCGAGCACGATCCAGGACTGACCCCCGTACACCTCGAGCCCGGTCGCACTGCCGTCCTTGAGGGTGGCGGTCATGGTGCCGAGATGGTCGAGGACGGTGAGAACCCCTGCGGCGATGAGGCCGATCGAGGCGACGACGAGGATCCAGAACGGGAGGCTGCGATTCAATGCGCGTGTCATGGACCCAGCCTCACGGGCGAACTCGTGCGTCCGGTCTGCATCGCCTATGAGGCCGGTATGCGTCCGACGCCGACGCGATCCGCTGCACCACGCAAGTGCGGATCAGGGGGAGAGGTCCCGGCGTCCCTGCGCCGGGACCCGCGTCCCTAGCACGCAGGTGAGGATCCGTCCCTGATCCCGAACATCCTGCTAGCGTCCAGAACACATTCCAACTGACCTGATCAGGACGGCGCAAGGACCGGTTCGCGCGCTGTCCGCAAGAGGACATGACATGAGCGACGACGAGCTGCTGGATCTGCTGCTGCGCGAGCGCCCCTTCGACGTGCATGCGGTCGTCGCGCGTTCCGGGCTCGACCACGGACTCGCGCTCGCGAGTCTGGAGCGCCTTGCCGAAGCGGGAAGCCTGTCGTTGCAGGACGAGCTGATCCTGCTCAACCCCCCGGTGCACGCCGCGGCGATCGCGATCGAACGGGTGCTGCAGTCCGAGCGCGCCCAGGCGCAGTCCCGCAGCGACCAGCTCGCGGCGATCGTGGACGCCGTGGCCCGTCGCACCTCGTCCTGGAACTTCGGCGAGGCGGTGGCTCAGGACCGGCTCTCGCTGCAGAGCGCCCACGGCCCGCACGCCGCCGAGGACCTGTGGTTCGCCGTCCAGGCATCCCGGGTGGGTTCCAGTGGTCGGGTGCGGGCCGTGCTCACCGACCTCGACCGGTATCGCGCGAGCAGTCCCGAGCGCAGCAGGGCGTTCGCCGCGGCGATGTCGACATACTCCTCGGTGCAGGCGATCATCCCTGCGATGCCGCTCGACGAGCAGCTGTCCGCCATGGTGCGCGCGTTCGGGGACTCCGGTGTGGAGTTCCGCATGCTGCCGGATCCGCCGAGTTGGTTCTGGGTGGACGACCTGGATGTCACCGGGGTGCCGTTGGTGTGGGGCGAGACGGCGCCCCAGAGCGTGCTCGCCGTCGCGAGCCCTGTGATCGCCGGGATGGCGAAGGCCTACTTCGCGGAGCTCTGGCAGCAGGCCAGTCCGGTCGAGAAGGATCCGGGCGGGTACGGACAGCTGCTGCACCGGATGCGACGAGGGATGACCCTGGATGCCGCATCCCGCTCGCTCGGCATCACGCCGCGCACCGGGCGGCGCAGGATCGCGGCGGCGATGGAGCGTTACGGCGTGGCCACGCTGTTCGCCCTCGGGGTCGCCTGGGCGCAGGACGGCAGCCCGGGAGCGGAACGCAGCGCCGGCTGACCGGCGGAGCGGATCAGCCGAGAGGGCGCGTCAGTCGCGAGGGTGCGAGGGCCCGGCGTCCGCGGTGCCGGCGCTCGGAGTGCTTGCGGCTGCAGGCCACGTCGCCCCGGGGCGCTTCAGCCGCAGCACGAGCACCGTGCACGCCGCGACGAGTATCGCTGCCAGCACCATGTGCACACCCACGGCGAGCGGAGGCAGCGCGTTGCGCGCCTGGTAGAGGCCCACGGCGATCTGCACGAGCTCGATCGCGAGCAGGGCGATCACCGCATTGCGGATCGCGGAGAGCGAGTTCGCCAGGGTGATCATGAGCAAGGCAAGGGTGAGTGCGAACAGGGCGTACGCCGGCCAGGAGTGCACGTGCTCGAGGAGGGTCGCGTCGAAGCCGTTGCGCAGCGTCACCGCGGGGTCGCCGGAGTGCGGGCCTGCGCCGGTGGTGAGCACCCCGAAGAGCACCGTCAACGCCAGCACGAACGAGGTGATGTGCACAAGGATCGCGACGCCCTTCGGAACGGCGCGCACCCGTGTGCCGCGCGGCTGCCGCATCTGCACCAGGAAGGCTGCCGACACGGCGACCAGCACGAGCGACACGAGGTAGTGGAACGCGACCATGTTCGGGTGCAGCTGGAAGATGACCAGGATCCCGCCGACCGCGGCCTGCACCAGCACACCCGCGAAGATGATCCATGACATGACCCAGAGGTCGCGTCGTTCCGCGCGGAAGCGGGAGATGAGCACGATCACGGCGATCGCGGCGAGGCCGACGAAGAAGCTGAGGCCGCGGTTGCCGAACTCGATCAGCGAGTGATAGCTCTGCGCCGCTGTCGGGAACAGCGAGTCCGGAGTGCACAGCGGCCATTCGCAGCCGAGCCCGGAATCGGTGAGGCGGACGGCGCCGCCGGTGCCGACGATCGCCACTTCCAGCACGAACGAGACCCAGGCGGCGATCCGCACACGGAGGTCGACCCGATCGGGAAGCCGATCATGGACTCGGCCCAGGAATCCGGAGCGGGTACGGCGGGCGGACGGTGTCACGATCTCGGGCATGGCTCCTCCGGAACCCTTCCGGCGGGCGCACTGCGGCCCGGATGTCGGAGGGAACCTGTAGAATCTCAGGTGTCGGCGATGGTCGCAGGAGCGCGGAATGTGCATGGCTCTGCCATCGACAACAGTTTAGGCGCGAATGCTTTGCGTCCATGATGAGGGCCCAGAAGCGGCACCCGTTCCCCTGCAGACTCGATGGGAGCGACGGTGTGCCGGGGCGGATGAACCGTTACGGCCCAAGAGGAGAGTGTGATGTCGGATGTGCTGATCGACCGCCCGGAGCTGGATGGTCTGGGGGTGTACGAGTTCGGCTGGCACGACACGGATGCGGCCGGCGCAACCGCGCGACGCGGCCTTTCCGAGGACGTGGTGCGGGGTATCTCGGCGCTCAAGAGCGAGCCGGAATGGATGCTGAAGACGCGTCTGAAGGGCCTGCAGCTCTTCGGCCGCAAGCCGATGCCGACCTGGGGCGCCGACCTCAGCGAGATCGACTTCGACAACATCAAGTACTTCGTCCGCTCCACCGAGAAGCAGGCGCAGAGCTGGGAGGACCTCCCGGAGGACATCCGCGAGACCTACGAGCGCCTCGGCATCCCCGAGGCCGAGCGCCAGCGCCTCGTCGCCGGTGTGGCCGCGCAGTACGAATCCGAGGTCGTCTACCACCAGATCCGCGAGGACCTGGAGCAGCAGGGCGTCATCTTCATGGACACGGACACCGCGCTGCGCGAGCACCCCGAGTTCTTCGAGGAGTACTTCGGCACTGTGATCCCCGCCGGCGACAACAAGTTCGCCGCGCTGAACACCGCGGTGTGGTCCGGCGGATCCTTCGTGTATGTGCCCAAGGGCGTGCACGTGGAGATCCCGCTGCAGGCCTACTTCCGGATCAACACCGAGAACATGGGCCAGTTCGAGCGCACGCTGATCATCGCCGACGAGGACAGTTACGTGCACTACATCGAGGGCTGCACCGCCCCGATCTACAAGAGCGACTCGCTGCACTCCGCGGTCGTCGAGATCATCGTCAAGAAGAACGCCCGTGTGCGTTACACGACGATCCAGAACTGGTCGAACAACGTCTACAACCTGGTCACCAAGCGCGCCGTCGCGCACGAGGGCGCGACCATGGAGTGGGTGGACGGAAACATCGGCTCCAAGGTGACGATGAAGTACCCGTCGATCTACCTGATGGGCGAGCACGCCAAGGGCGAGACCCTCTCCGTCGCCTTCGCCGGTCCCGGTCAGCATCAGGACGCCGGCGCGAAGATGATCCACATGGCGCCGTACACGCAGTCGTCGATCGTGTCGAAGTCCATCGCCCGTGGCGGCGGCCGCGCCGGCTACCGCGGCGAGGTCAGGGTGGATGCGAACGCGCATCACTCCGCCAACACGGTGCGCTGCGACGCGCTGCTCGTGGACACGAAGTCCCGCAGCGACACCTACCCGGCCATCGACATCCGCGTCGACGACGTGCAGCTCGGCCATGAGGCCACGGTCTCCAAGGTCAGCGAGGAGCAGCTCTTCTACCTGCAGTCCCGCGGCATGCCCGAGGACGAGGCGATGGCGATGATCGTGCGCGGCTTCATCGAGCCGATCGCGCGCGAGTTGCCGATGGAGTACGCGATGGAACTCAACAAGCTCATCGAGATGGGCATGGAAGGATCGGTCGGCTGAATGACCGCCGCTACGACCGCGCCCGTTGAGGCGCAGGATACGCACGCCCACATCGACCCCGCCGCCCAGGTCGCGAACGCAGCCACCGCGCCGGTGCAGACCCGCTCCGAGCGGCCGCACTCGTTCGACGCGGCCGACTTCGGCGTGCCCACCGGTCGCGAGGTGAACTGGAAGCACACACCCGTCGCGCAGCTGACCGGGCTGTTCCAGACCAGCTCCGACAGCGACGGTGTCACGGTCGATGTGACGCCTTCCCGCTACCTCCGTACGGCACTCGGCTTCGGCGATGCCCCGCGCGGCGAGTTCTTCCGTCCCGAGGACGTCGTCTCCGCCGTCGCCTGGCAGGGCGGCACCGAGGCGCAGCACATCGCCATCCCCGCCGACGAGGAGATCGCCGAGCCGATCTTCGTGCAGCTGGTGGGGCAGGGCGCCGAGCTGCGCGCCGATCAGCACATCGTGATCGAGGCCGGCCCGAACAGCTCGGCGACGGTCGTGCTCCGGCACACTGGATCCGCCCAGCTCGCCCAGAACGTCGAGATCCTCGTGCGAGACGGCGCCCGGCTCACGGTCGTGAGCGCGCAGGAGTGGGCCGACGACGCGATCCACGCCTCGGCGCACCAGGCCCGCGTCGACCGCGATGCGTCGCTCACGCACTTCGTGGTGAGCTTCGGCGGCGGTGTCGTGCGCGTCAACCCGAACGTCGAACTCGCCGGAGCCGGATCCGAGGCACGCCTGTACGGTCTGTCCTACGCGGACGCCGGTCAGCACCTGGAGAGCCAGGTCTATATGCACCACAAGGGCGCGCACACGATCGGCGACGTGCTGTACAAGGGCGCGCTGCAGGGTCAGGGCGCGCACAGCGTGTGGATCGGCGACGTGCTCATCGGTCCCGACGCGACCGGCACCGACTCCTACGAGGCGAACCGCAACCTGGTGCTCACCGAGGGCGCACGCGCCGACTCGATCCCGAACCTCGAGATCGAGACCGGCGACATCCTGGGTGCGGGCCACGCCAGCGCCACCGGACGCTTCGACGACGAGCAGCTGTTCTACCTGCAGGCGCGCGGGATCACCGAGGAGGAGGCGCGCCGCCTCGTCGTCCTCGGCTTCCTCAGCGACATCGTGCAGCGTCTCGGCGTGCCCTCCCTCGAAGAGGAGCTGCTCGCCGCGATCGAGCTCGAGCTGCAGGCGGTGAACGCGTGACCGCCCAGCGGGCCTGCGCCGTGAGCGACCTGCAGGAGGACACTCCGCTGCGCGTCGAGCTCGACGGGGTGCCGATCGCGGTCGTGCTCGACTCCGAAGGGCAGATCCACGCGATCGGTGACACCTGCACGCACGGTGACATCTCACTGTCCGAGGGGTTCGTCGAGGGCACCACGCTGGAGTGCTGGGCCCACGGCTCTGCGTTCTCGCTGTGCTCGGGCAAGCCGCTGAACCTTCCGGCCTACGAGCCGGTCCCGGTGTACGTCACGGAGATCGTCGGAGACGACCTCATGATCGACCCCACCGTCACGAAGGATGTCAGCGGCCTCTGAGCCCGGCATCCGCACACGAAGCTTCACGAATACGAAGGAACCATCCATGACCGTCCTGGAGATCAAGGACCTGCACGTCACCGTCGAGACCGAGGCGGGCACCACGCCGATCCTCAACGGCATCACCCTCACCATGCGCACGGGCGAGACCCACGCCATCATGGGCCCGAACGGATCCGGCAAGTCCACCCTGGCGTACACGATCGCGGGTCACCCGAAGTACACCGTCACGAGCGGTTCGATCACGCTCGACGGTGAGGACGTCCTCGCGATGAGCGTCGACGAGCGCGCTCGCGCGGGTCTCTTCCTCGCCATGCAGTACCCGGTCGAGATCCCGGGTGTCACCGTCACCAACTTCCTGCGCACGGCGAAGACCGCGCTGGACGGCGAGGCGCCCTCGATCCGCCAGTGGACCAAGGACGTGAAGGCGTCCATGGCGAACCTGCGCATGGACCCGAAGTTTGCGCAGCGCAACGTCAACGAGGGCTTCTCCGGCGGTGAGAAGAAGCGGCACGAGATCCTCCAGCTCGAGGTGCTCAAGCCGAAGATCGCCGTGCTCGACGAGACCGACTCCGGCCTCGACGTCGACGCGCTGAAGATCGTCTCCGAGGGCGTCAACCGCGCCAAGGAGCAGACGGACCTCGGCGTCCTGCTGATCACGCACTACACCCGCATCCTGCGCTACATCCGCCCCGACTACGTGCACGTGGTCGTCGCGGGCAAGATCGTGGAGGAGGGCGGTGCGGAGCTCGCCGACCGTCTCGAGGACGAGGGCTACGATCGCTTCCTCGACCCCGCCGCTCCCATCGAAGCGTAGGCTGAAGGCATGACGGCAACGCTGACCGGAGAGAAGTACGACGAGGTCACCGAGGCGCTCAAGGACGTCGTGGACCCGGAGCTCGGGATCAACGTCGTCGACCTCGGTCTCATCTACGACCTCTCCTGGGACGAGGAGAATGACGCCCTCGTCATCCACATGACGCTCACGAGCGCCGGGTGCCCTCTGACCGATGTGCTCGAGGAGCAGACCGGTCAGGCGCTGGACGATGTCGTCGACCGCTTCCGCATCAACTGGGTGTGGATGCCGCCGTGGGGCCCCGAGCGGATCACCGACGACGGGCGCGACCAGATGCGTGCGCTCGGCTTCGCGATCTGACACGCTTCGACCGAAGGGTCTGACGCCGTATGACGGCGTCAGACCCTTCGGCGTTCCCGCGTCGATAGTCTCGAAGGGTGACTTTCGCCGCCGCACGCACCGCAGCCCTCCGCGCGCTGCCGCTCGAACAGCTTCGTCGCCGCTCCAGCACCAAATGGCGTACCTATCCGGACGACGTGCTGCCGCTGTTCGTGGCGGAGACGGACTTCCCCCTGGCCGAAGCGATCACCGAGCGTCTGCACCAGGCGATCGAGCTGGGCGACACCGGATACACCCCGCCCGACCCCGGCCTGCGGGACGCGTTCGTCGCGTACGCGCAGCGCCGGTTCGGCTGGAGCGTGCAGGGCTCGCACATTAGATCCACGTGCGACGTGATGATGGGCGTGGTCGAGATCCTGCGCGCGGTGCTGGCACCGGGGGACCGGGTGGTCGTGGCGCCGCCGGTGTATCCGCCGTTCTTCGACTGCATCGAGGAAGCCGGCGGCGTCGCGGAGCGCGTGCCGCTCCTGGACTCGGACGGATCCTGGGTCCTCGACGTCGACGGCATCGAACGCGCCCTCGCCGGCGGTGCGCGCGCCGTGCTGCTGTGCAACCCGCACAACCCCACCGGCACGGTGCACAGCCGCGCCGTGCTGGCGCGGCTGGCGGAGATCGCCGCGGCACACGGGGCCGTCGTGGTGAGCGACGAGATCCACGCGCCGTTGGTGCAGCCGGGAATCGACTTCACGCCGTTCCTCGCCGCGTCACCGCTCGCGGCGGAGATCGGCTACGCGGTCACCAGTGCGAGCAAGGCATACAACCTCGCCGGGTTGAAATGCGCGATCATGGTCACCGCGAGCGAGCAGACCGCCGCTGTGGTGCGCGGACTGCCGCCCGAGGTGGAGTGGCGCACGGGCCTCTTCGGCGCAATGGCGGCGGTAGCCGCCTGGGATCCCGCGAGCGACGCCTGGCTGGACGGCCTCCTCGTCGCCCTCGATGAGAACAGGCGACTGCTCGGTCGACTGCTCGCCGAGCACATCCCGGGTGCACGCTACCGCCTCCCGGATGCGGGCTATCTCGCCTGGGTCGACCTCCGCGACCTCGGCTGGGGCGACGACCCCGCCGGCCGGATACTGCGCGAGGCGAAGGTCGCGCTCAACCGCGGACCGACATTCGGCGCGGAAGGACGCGGGCATGTCCGCATCAATCTGGGCTGCTCGCCGGAGGTGCTGACCGAAGCCGTGCTCCGGATCGCGGCGCTGGTGCGCGGGTGACCACGCCGGCCCCCGCCGCGACCATCTGGGACCGCCACCGACTCGGCATCACGGTCGGATCCGTCGTGCTCATCTTCCTCGGCGCCATCGAGGCGCTGGCGGTGACGACGGTCATGCCGCTGGTCGCGGCCGATCTGCACGGTGATGCGCTGTACGCGGTGGCCTTCGCCGGGACGCTGGCGACCGGCGTCATCGGCATGGTCGCCAGCGGGGCATGGAGTGACAGGGTCGGCCCGAGGGCGCCGCTGTACACGGCCGTCGCGCTGTTCATCGTGGGGCTGGTGATCGCGGGGGCCGCCACCGACATGTACACGCTGGTGCTGGGCCGGCTCATCCAAGGACTCGGCGGTGGCGGGCAGACGGTCGCACTGTACGTCGTGGTGGCGCGGGTCTACCCTCCGTCACTGCACGGGCGCATCTTCGCCGCCTTCGCGGCCGCCTGGGTCGTCCCGTCGATGATCGGCCCGTTCCTCGCCGGTGCCGTCGCGCAGTTCGTGCACTGGCGCTGGACCTTCCTCGGCGTCGCCGTGCTGAACGTGATCGCATTCCTGCTCGTCATCGTCCGGCTCCGCGCCGTCGACCTGCGCACGCAACAGGATCACGCCGCCCCTGCGGACACGGCGCCGTCCGCAGGGCGGATCGGCGTCCGGATCCTGCTCTCCGTCGTCGTCGCGGTCGCCGCGGTCGCCGTCGGGTTCGCCTCCGATGCCGCCCCTGCCGTCGGCTGGCCCGTCGCCCTCGCGGCGATCGTCGCCATCGCCCTCGCGATCCGCCCCTTGCTTCCGTCCGGGGCGCTGCGTGCGGCGCCGGGACTTCCCAGTGTCGTGCTGATGCGCGGCCTCGTCGCCGGTGCGTTCTTCGCGGCAGAGGCCTACGTGCCCAGGATGCTCATGGAGCGGTTCGATTTCAGCCCCACCATCGCCGGACTCGCCCTGACCACGTCCGCCCTCGCCTGGTCGGCGGCGTCCGCCGTGCAGGGACGGTACGGCGAGAGGCTGGGCAGCCGACGGATGGTCGTCATCAGCCTGACGCTGCTGTCGGCGTCGCTGCTCGGGCTCGTCGCCCTCGCCGTCACGAGGTCGATGCCGTGGGCGGTCGTGGTGCTCTGGGGGATCGCGGGCGGCGGAATCGGGCTGCTCTACCCCCGTCTGAACGTGCTCACGCTGGCCTACTCGACGCCTGCGGACGAAGGGTTCAACTCCTCGGCGCTCTCGATCTCGGATTCGACGGGATCCGCGGTGACGATCGCCCTCGCGGGGCTGCTATTCGTGAGCCTGCCGATCGGCGGTTCGGGGTTCCCTGCGGTGTTCGCCGTGTCGGCAGCCGCCATCGTGATCGCGGTGCTGCCCGGGCTGCGGATCGGGGACGGACCCGGTGCGACCGACGCGGATGCCGTCAGCGCGGTGTCGAGGTCAGATCCGCACCGCGGCTGAGCAGGGTGATCCCCGCGTCGAACACCGCGGCGTCATGGCCACCGCGGTCCAGGGCGCCCGTGGAGCTCGCGGCGCCATAGCTCTCGCCGTGCATGCGCTGCTGCACGAGGGTGGTGTGGCCCAGGATGAACTGCAGGACGGCCGTGGCCGCGAGACCCGCGTCGGGAAGCGTCGGCGACAGCGCCGCGCGGAGCGCGTCCTCTGCGCGGGAGGGCCCGGGACGCAGAGCCGCGGAGCTCATGACGACCTCGGCGCCGTCGCGGTACGACAGCAACGCATCGCGTACGGCGTGCGCCGCATCGAGCAGGTCCTCACCGGGGGTCGGTTCGGGGATGCCCGCGAGGATCCGGTTCGAGACGGCTGACAGCAGGTCCTGCTTGCTGTCGAAGTGCCAGTAGAGGGCACTCGCCTGCACTTCGAGCTCCGTGGCGAGGCGTCGCATGGTCAGATCAGGCAGGCCGTAGCGGTCGAGCAGCTCGAGAGCGACGCCGATGATCTGCTCGCGATCGTGGCGTCCGGTGCGCGCAGGGGTCATGCGGATGAGTATACTGAACGCCGTTCAGGTGAACACTGTTCAGGAAGCGCGCTGGCCGTGACCGATCCGCCGCGCGCAAGCAGATCCGAAGGGGAACCCATGACCTCGACCTCCCGTCCGTGGGGCGCCGACGCCGCCCGCATCGCCGTCTTCGCAGCGCTGATCATCGCGCTGGGGCTCGTGATCTTCCCGCTGCCCGGCGGAGTGCCGATCACCGGACAGACGCTCGGCGTCATGCTCGCCGGCCTGATCCTCGGTCCGCGTCTGGCGCCGTTGTCCGTGCTCGCCGTCCTCGCCCTGGCCGTGATCGGCCTTCCGGTGCTGGCGGGCGGCCGAGGCGGCCTGGGGGTGTTCGTCGGTCCGAGCGCAGGGTACTTGCTGGGCTGGATCGCGGGCGTCGTCGTGATCGGACTGGTCCTTGGTTCGCGTCGTGTCACGTGGTGGCGAGCGGGTCTGGCCGCCGTGCTCGGGGGTATCGGAGTCGTGTACCTGTTCGGGATCCCCGTACAGGCGCTCGTCACAGGCGTACCGCTCGGCGCCACGGCGCTGTCGAGTCTCGTCTTCCTTCCGGGAGACCTGATCAAGGCGGCCGCCGCCACCGTGCTGTGCGTCGCGCTGCAGCGGGCTTATCCGCGGGCGTTCCTGCGGACGGCTGCGCGTGTCGCCTGACGTCGAGCTCAGCGCGGTCTCGCTGCAGTTGGACGGGCGGACGATCCTCGACGACGTGTCGATGACGCTGACGGCGCGAAGGACCGCCGTGATCGGCGCGAACGGATCGGGCAAGTCGAGTCTCGTCCGGCTGCTGAACGGGCTTCACGTCGCGACGACCGGATCCGTGCGCGTGGCAGGCCTGGATCCGGCGCGGAACACGCGCGAGGTGCGACGCCGGGTGGGCTTCGTGTTCGCGGATCCGGAGGCTCAGATCCTGATGCCGACGCCCGCGGAGGATCTGGCGCTGTCGCTGCGGGGCCTCCCCGCGGATGAGCGTACCGGGCGCGTGGAGGAGGCGCTGGACTGGTGCGGCCTGGGCGCGCTGCGCGACGCGCCCGCGTCGGAGCTCTCCGGTGGTCAGAAGCAACTGCTCGCCCTGGCCTCGGTGCTGATCGGCCGTCCGGAGCTCGTCGTCGCCGACGAGCCCACCACGCGCCTGGACCTGCGCAACAGCCGCCGCATCGGCGATGCGCTGCTGCAGCTGGAGGCGCCTCTCGTCCTGGTGACCCATGACCTCGACCTCGCCGGGCGCTGTGATGAGGTCGTGCTGATCGAGCAGGGGCGCGTGCTCGCGCAGGGCGCGCCGGACGACGTGATCTCCGCATACCTGCAGGTCTGCGCCTGAGGGCCCTGGGATGATCTCGCTCTACCGTCCCGGATCCGGCTTCCTGCACCGGACGCCCGCGGGGGTCAAGCTCGCGCTCCTGGCGCTGAGTGCGTTCTCCTTCTCGTTCGTCCCGGCGACGCAGGGCGCCGGCATCGCCGTCGGCGGTGCGGCGGCGGCGATCAGCGCGCTGTTCCTGCTGGGCGGGCTCGGCGCTCGCGCTCTGGGGGAGGCCTGGTGGCGTCTGCGCTGGTTGGTGCTCATCCTGGGCGCGACGCTCGTGGTCTTCGTGGGCATCCCGGCGGCGATCGTGAACACGGGTCGGCTCGTTGCGCTCCTGCTGCTGGCCGAACTGCTCACCCGCACCACATCGACCAGCGAGCTGATGGCGGTCATCGCATGGCTGCTCCGACCGCTGCGACCGCTCGGGGTCAACCCCGAGGCCGTGGCCCTCGTCCTGTCGCTGACTCTCACGATGGTCCCGGTCGTCGGCGGCTTCGTGCGCCGCGTCCGCGAAGCGCAGGAAGCCCGCGGAGTGCGACTGGGGCCGCGGATGGCTGTTCCCCTGCTCGTGCGCACGCTGCGGCACGCCGACGCGGTGGGGGAGGCCCTCGCCGCGCGGGGGCTGGACTGAGGCCCGCTCGTCCCGTCCCCGGCACGCAGATCCGGCCCAGCCACGCGTCCTATACTGGGAGGCTGGCCATCCGGCCGCTCACCCCCTTCTGAAGAACGGACGTCTGCTGTGCTCGCCGTGCACGATCTCGAGATCCGCGTGGGAGCGCGTCTCCTCATGGAGAACGTCTCCTTCCGCGTCGCCGACGGCGACAAGATCGGTCTCGTCGGCCGCAACGGCGCCGGCAAGACCACGCTCACGAAGGTGCTGGCAGGAGATCTGATCTCCGCCGACGGCAAGGTGGAGCGCAGCGGTGAGCTCGGGTACCTGCCGCAGGATCCTCGTTCCGGCGATCCGGAGATGCTCGCACGCACCCGGATCCTGGATGCACGCGGCCTCGGCTCCCTGCAGCTCGGCATGCGCGAGGCTTCGGAGCAGATGGGCTCGTCGGATCAGGCCGTCGCCGAGAAGGCGATGAAGCGATTCGGGAACCTGACCGAGCGGTTCGAGGCGCTGGGTGGCTACGCCGCCGAGGCGGAGGCCGCGTCGATCGCGAACAACCTGTCGCTGCCGGACCGGATCCTCGACCAGCCGCTCAAGACGCTCTCCGGCGGTCAGCGGCGGCGCATCGAGCTTGCCCGGATCCTGTTCTCCGATGCCGAGACCATGATCCTGGACGAGCCCACCAACCACCTCGACGCGGACAGCGTGGTGTGGCTGCGCGAGTTCCTGAAGGGTTACAAGGGTGGGCTGATCGTGATCAGCCACGACGTGGAGCTCGTCGGCGAGACGGTGAACCGGGTGTTCTACCTGGATGCGAACCGTCAGATGATCGACATCTACAACATGAACTGGAAGAACTACCTGCGCCAGCGGGTGGCCGATGAGGAGCGCCGCAAGAAGGAGCGTGCGAACGCCGAGAAGAAGGCGACCTCGCTGCAGCAGCAGGCCGCCCGGTTCGGCGCGAAGGCCAGCAAGGCCGCCGCCGCGCATCAGATGGTCGCCCGTGCGGAGAAGCTGCTTTCGGGGCTCGACGAGGTGCGCCAGGTCGAGCGCGTCGCCAAGCTGCGCTTCCCGAAGCCGGCGCCCTGCGGCAAGACCCCGCTCATGGCCTCGGGGCTGTCGAAGTCCTACGGTTCGCTGGAGATCTTCACCGATGTCGACCTGGCGATCGACCGCGGCTCGAAAGTCGTCGTACTCGGTCTCAACGGCGCCGGCAAGACGACGCTGCTGCGCATACTCGCAGGGGTCGACCAGCCCGACACCGGTCAGCTCGAACCCGGGCACGGCCTCAAGGTCGGCTATTACGCGCAGGAGCATGAGAACCTCGACGTCTCCCGCTCGGTGCTGGAGAACATGATGTCGGCCGCCCCCGACATCAATGAGACCGAGGCGCGCAAGGTGCTGGGATCGTTCCTGTTCACCGGCGACGACGTGCTCAAGCCGGCGGGCGTGCTCTCCGGTGGCGAGAAGACCCGTCTGTCACTCGCGACGCTGGTCGTCTCGGCGGCGAACATGCTGCTGCTCGACGAACCCACGAACAACCTCGACCCGGCCTCTCGCGAAGAGATCCTGGGTGCGCTCGCGCACTACGAGGGCGCCGTCGTGCTCGTCTCCCACGACCCCGGTGCGGTGCAGTCGCTCAACCCGGAGCGGGTGCTGATCCTGCCCGACGGTGTCGAGGACATCTGGTCCCAGGAGTATCAGGACCTCATCGAGCTCGCCTGACGCTCGACCGCCGTCGCTCTCGGAGCGGCGACGACGCGGAGGTGCGAATCGAGCGCCTCAGTGCTGCTCGACGGCGTCCAGCAGGGCGTCCTCGTCGGCCATGTCGCGGTCGCGGCGGCGCCGCGGCCCGCGCGGGGCGCGACCGGCGGCCTCGTCGCGGTGCTTGACGACCTCGGTGCGGATCACGTATCCGATGAAGATGAAGCCCATGATCGCGAACAGGATCCACTGGATCGCGTAGGAGAGGAACGGACCGGGGTCGTCGGAGGGTGCTTCGAAGGCGTGCGGGCGGGTGGCCGGCGCAGGGGACTCGCTGACGAGTTCTCCGTATGCGCCGGTGTCGACGGCGGACCCGTCGCCGATCTTGTCCGCCACGAGTGCGAGGTTGATGCTGGGCACCTGGCCCTCAGGGGCCCCGCGGCCCGACGGCGGCAGCGGTTCGGCGGGACGCAGCCGTGCGACCACCGTGGCTTCTCCGGCGGGAGGCGCCGGGATCGACGTCGGCACGTCGGATCCGTCCCCGGCGATCACCCAGCCGCGATTGACGATGAACACGCGTCCGTCGTCGGTGCGGAACGGCACGAGCACTTCGAAGGCACTGGTGCCGCCGTGCGGTCGGTTGCGCACCAGCAGCTGTCCCGATGGCTCGTACCGGCCGTGCAACTCGACCGGGTGCCACTGCGCCTTCTCGGGAAGAGCCTCTCCCGGCGCCAGCATTTCGCCGAGCGGCACGGGCTTCGCATGGTAGTTCTGCTGCACCAGCTCGAGCTGCGTCTGACGGCCGTCATTGCGGGAGAACTGCCAGTTCGACAGATAGGCGCACACGACCGCGAAGACGAGTGCGACGGCGAGGTACGCGCTCCAGCGGAGCAGGCGCTGGCGCATCATTCGAGTTCGCCCTCACCCACGGCCGTGTCGATGCGCGCCGGGAAGTCGCGGGCGCGCA
Organism: Microbacterium sp. 2MCAF23; assembly: GCF_052115565.1. Classification (NCBI taxonomy): domain Bacteria; kingdom Bacillati; phylum Actinomycetota; class Actinomycetes; order Micrococcales; family Microbacteriaceae; genus Microbacterium; species Microbacterium sp. 2MCAF23. The sequence goes on from NZ_JBFRGY010000002.1 coordinate 267,719, forward strand.
GATAGTCGTACAGGAACCTCAGGTGCTCGCCGCACGCGAGCCACACCTTCTCCCTCTCGGGTCCGTGGATTCGCGGGTTGCGCCACACGATCCGATGCGTCGCCGCCGCGCGACAGCCGGCACGCGAGCATTTCAGGACGGGTTCCCTGGGGTTCACGAGCGCGGCTCGGCGGGATGCGCGACGGTCTCGGAGATCGTGATCACCGGGGGCTCCTGCGACGCGGAGGGCCGCTCCTCGGCAGGGGCCTCGATCTCGATGCGCGGCGATTCGACGCCGGTGGGTACGGAGTCGTCGCCGGCATTGGCGAAGACGACCGCGATGTACGGCAGCACGGCGGCGGCGATGCCGAACGCCCAGGTCCACCAGCCCATCGGCTGCACCACGAACATCAGCACGAAGCAGATCATGCGGATCGACATCGTGATCACGTAGTGGCGCACACGATTCCTCGCCTCGTCACGCGGTGCGCGCGGGAGGGAGGTCACGGCGGCGTCTGGAGTCCTTCTCACGATGACTCCAGCCTACGCCGCCGCGACCGGGCGGGATGCCGGGGGCGGCGGATCAGTAGCTGCTGCTGCCCTGCGAGATGCCGTAGATGATCAGCAGGAGGAAGCCCACGCCGATGATCAGGTTGAGGACCGCGCCGACGTAGCCGAGCACGAGGCCGGTGATCGCGAGAGCCTTGCCGCCGAGCGCCGAATCACGCTTGATCTTCCCCAGAGCCATGTGGCCCGTGATGATCGCGGTGAGCGATGCGAGGAAGGGGATCACGATGTAGGCGAGCCAGCACAGGAGTACGCCCGCGATGCCGCAGATGAGAGCCGTGATCGCAAGGCCGTTCGACTTCAGCGGCGCAGCGTACGGCTGGCCGTACGGCTGCGCATACGACGGCGCGGGGTATCCGGGGGACGCGGGGGCGGCACCCGGATAAGTCGGCGCAGTCGACTGCTGCGGCGCGGGGTAGGCCGGCTGCTGCGGGGCCGAGGCCGGGTAGCCCGGCGCCGGCGGCACCGGAGCCTGCGGGGCGGCGGCCGGGTAGGCGGGCTGCTGCGGGGGCACCGGCGCGCCGGGATAGGCGGGGGGCTGCTGGCCCTGGGGCGGGATGCCGCCGTTGTCGTTGCTCATGCTGCTCCTCGCGGTCGATCACAGAGACTGGTCACCTCACAGATTCGCGTGCCGTCAGGGCTCTGTCAATTCCTGCCGCCACTTCCGCTCGATAGGCTTGCGTGCCGTACACCTCGATTCTTGGGAGCCCGCATGAGCACTGATCGCGTCGTCCTCGTCACCGGCGGAAACCGCGGCATCGGTCGCGCGATCGCCGAGCGCTTCGTGCGTGACGGCTACCGCGTCGCCGTCACCGCGCGCAGCGGCGAAGGTCCCGAAGGCACACTGACCGTGCGCGCGGACGTCACCGACGCGGCGGCCGTGGACGCGGCGTTCACGGAGGTCGAGCAGAAGCTCGGCCCCGTGGAGATCGTCGTCGCGAACGCGGGCATCACGAAGGACACGCTGCTGCTGCGGATGAGTGAGGACGACTTCGACAGCGTCGTCTCGACGAACCTGGGCGGATCGTTCCGCGTCGTGAAGCGCGCGTCGAAGGGGATGCTCAAGGCGCGGTTCGGTCGGGTGATCCTCATCTCCAGCGTGGTCGGGCTCTACGGCTCGGCGGGGCAGATCAACTACGCCGCGTCGAAGAGCGGGCTGGTCGGCTTCGCGCGCTCCCTCACCCGCGAGCTCGGCGCCCGCGGGATCACCGCGAACGTCGTCGCGCCCGGATTCATCGAGACCGACATGACCGCGGAGCTGCCCGAGGACACGCAGAAGCAGTACAAGGCCAGCATCCCCGCCGGCCGCTTCGCCTCAGCCGACGAGGTGGCCGGGGTGGTCACCTGGCTCGCCTCCGATGACGCCGCATACATCTCCGGCGCCGTGATCCCGGTCGACGGCGGCCTCGGCATGGGGCACTGAAGCAGTCCTGACGGGCCGAGCCGGCGGGGATCGCTGCTGTCAGTGCACAGCCGCGACCAGGAGCTCTGCGAGCCGCTCCGGCGCCGAATACTGCGGCCAGTGGCCGGATCCGATCCGCACGACCTCGGCGTTGCGGATGCTGCGGTATTCGTCGCCGTACGAACCCCACTGCTCGAGGTATCCCTCGAGTTCGGGCTGAGTGAGCGATCCCATGAGCAGCGTCACAGGCACGTCGTAGCGACGCGGATCCGTGAGCGCGATCGGATCCGTCGGCACCTGTGCCGGCACGCTCTGCGCGGTCTCGGCAGCCGCCGCCCGCGCCCGGGCATCGAGGTCGGCGACGTCATCGGCGTCGAAGAAGTCCCAGCCCGGGAACGGGATCACTCCGTCGACGACGGGGAACTCGCTGATGCCGCTGCCGGGCGGAGGCGGGACGGTGTCGACGAACACGGCGCGACGCACGCGATCGGGCCGGGCGTCGACGGCGCCCCAGATGACGTTGCCGCCTCCGGAATGGCCGACGAGCACCACATCGCCCGCGGATTCGTCGATCGCGGCGACCACCGTGTCGACCCAGTCGCTCATGCGGATGCCGGACGATTCCGGCGCAGGGACGCCGGCTCCGGGCATGGTCAGCGGGCGCGGCGTATGACCGGCGGCGCGAAGCGGTTCGAGCACGGGTGCCCACGAGTCGGCGTCGAGCCACAGGCCGGGAACGAGGAGGATGTCCATGGATCCACGCTAAGCAGGCCCACCGACAAAGCGCCAGACCCGGCGCCGTCCGGTCTGGCGACACGGGTGTGCGATCAGGGGAGCAGCGGGATGACCTCGGACAGGTCGACAGGGCCCACCACGAGCGAGGCCGCGGCGCGGACGGCGGGCTTGGCGTTGAAGGCCAGACCGAGCCCGGCCGCGGCCATCATCTGCAGATCGTTCGCTCCGTCGCCGATCGCGATCGTGGCGTGCGGCGCGACGCCCAGCTCGGCGGCCCATTCCCGCAATGAGGCCGCCTTGGCCGCGGCGTCCACGATGTCTCCGTCGACCCGTCCGGTCAGGGCGTCGCCGCGGACTTCGAGACGGTTGGCGCGCCACCGGTCCACGCCGAGTGCGGGCGCGACGGCGTCGAGGATCTCGTGGAAACCGCCCGAGACCACGCCGACCACGCCGCCGCGCTCGTGCACCGCTGCGATGAGCTCGCGCACGCCAGGGGTGGGCTGGATGCGGCTCCGCACCCGCTCGAACGCCGCTGTGGGGACTCCCGCCAGCGCGTCCACGCGCGAGCGCAGACTCGTTGCGAAGTCGACCTCCCCGCGCATGGCGGCCTCGGTTGCGGCCTGCACCTCGGCGCGGCGCCCGGCCTCGTCCGCGAGGAGCTCGATCACCTCGTTGCGGATCAGCGTGGAATCGGCATCGAGGACGACGAGGAAGCGCGCGGAAGTCACTCGACGAGCGTAGCGGCCGGGGTCGGCCGTCTCCGCCGCTGTGACGATCACGGCAGGGGAGTGGTCAGCGCTCGATGCGCTGCCCCTTGCCCACCACCGTGAGCCCGGTCTCCGTGATCGTGAAGCCGCGCTCGAGATCGCGCTCACGATCGACGCCCACGGTCGCACCGTCCAGCAGCACCACGTTCTTGTCCAGGATCGCCCGGTGCACGCGCGCGCCCTGGCCCACCCTCACCCCGTCGAAGAGCACGGAGTCGGTGATGGTCGATCCGCCAGCGGCGAGGGTCCAGGGGCCGACCACGCTGCGCTCCAGGTGTGTGCCGGAGAGCACGGATCCGAGCGAGACGATGGAGTCGATCGCGTTTCCGATCCGCCCCACGGAGTCCCGCACGAACTTCGCCGGCGGCGAGTTCACCGCCTGGGAGTGGATCGGCCACTCCATGTTGTAGAGGTTGAAGATCGGCAGCGTCGAGATGAGATCCATGTGCGCGTCGAAGAACGACTCGATCGTGCCCACATCCCGCCAGTAGGAGCGATCGCGCGGGGAGGAACCGGGAACCTCGTTCTGCTTCATGTCGTAGAACCCGGCCTCGCCGCGGTTCACGAAGTACGGGATGATGTCGCCGCCCATGTCATGGTCGGACCCTGCGAGCTCGCCGTCGGCCTCGACGGCCTCGATGAGAGCGTCGGCGTCGAACACGTAGTTGCCCATCGAGGCCAGCACCTCGTGCGGCGAGTCCGGCAGCCCGGTCGGATCGGAGGGCTTCTCCAGGAATTCGTTGATGCGGCCGGAGTCATCGCCCGCGACGTCGATGACGCCGAACTGCGAGGCGAGTGCGAGCGGTTGACGGATGCCGGCGACTGTGGCGCGTGCGCCGGAGGCGATGTGCGCCTCGATCATCTGGGTGAAGTCCATGCGGTAGACGTGATCGGCGCCGATCACGACCACGATGTCCGGCTTCTCATCCAGGATCAGGTTCAGGCTCTGCAGGATCGCGTCGGCGGAACCGGAGAACCAGCGCTTGCCGAGACGCTGCTGAGCGGGCACCGAGGCGACATAGGAGTCGAGCAGCGCGGACATCCGCCACGTCTGCGAGATATGCCGATCCAGGCTGTGCGATTTGTACTGGGTGAGCACCACGATCTGCCGCAGTCCCGAGTTGATCAGGTTGGAGATCGCGAAGTCGATCAGCCGGTACTGCCCGCCGAACGGCACGGCGGGCTTGGCCCGATCCGCCGTCAGAGGCATGAGTCGCTTGCCCTCGCCGCCGGCGAGGATGATCCCGAAAACCTTCTTTGGTGCCGACATGCGTCCACCATAGAGCCCCGTCGCCGCGATGTACTACCTTCAGGACATGCGCGTCGACATCATCACCAAGGAGTACCCGCCCGAGATCTACGGAGGGGCCGGCGTGCACGCCGCAGAACTGGTGAAAGCGCTGCGCGGGAGCGTCGACGTACGGGTCAGGGCGTTCGGTGCGGACAGGGATGAACAGGGGGTTACGGCTTATCGGACTCCTGCCGAACTCGCCGATGCGAACGCCGCACTGCAGACGCTCGGCACGGATCTCGACATGGTGCCGGACATCGCCGGGGCCGACGTGGTGCACAGCCACACCTGGTACGCGAACTTCGCCGGGCACATCGCCTCGCAGCTGCACGGCATCCCTCATGTGCTCACCGCGCACAGCCTGGAACCGCTGCGTCCGTGGAAGGCCGAACAGCTCGGCGGCGGCTATGCCGTCTCGAGCGGCATCGAACGGCTCGCATACGAGAACGCGGCCGCGATCATCGCGGTGAGCGGAGGCATGCGCAACGACATCCTGCGCGCGTACCCGCAGGTGGACCCGGCGAAGGTGCACGTGATCTACAACGGCATCGACGTCGACGCCTGGCAGCCGGTCGACGATCCCGCGGTTCTCGCGAAGCACGGGATCGACCCGTCGCGGCCGTCCGTCGTCTTCGTCGGACGCATCACTCGGCAGAAGGGCCTGCCGTATTTCCTCCGCGCCGCCGAGAAGCTGCCCCCTGAGGTGCAGCTCGTGCTCTGCGCGGGAGCACCGGACACCCCGGAGATCCTGGATGAGGTGCGCGGTCTGGTGGCCGAGCTCACCGCGACCCGCACCGGGGTGGTCTGGATCGAGGAGTTCCTTCCGCGTCACGAGCTGTCCGCCATCCTCACTGCCGCCACGACGTTCGTCTGCCCATCGGTGTACGAGCCGCTGGGCATCGTGAACCTCGAGGCGATGGCCTGCGGCGCCGCGGTCGTGGGCACTGCGACAGGAGGCATACCCGAGGTGGTCGTCGACGGCGTGACAGGACGGCTGGTACCGATCGAGCAGGTGCAGGACGGCACCGGGACGCCCGTGGATCCGGACCGCTACGTGTCGGATCTTGCCGCCGTGCTGACCGAGGTCGTCTCGGATCCGGAGCAGGCTCGGGCATATGGCGAGGCGGGTCGGCGCCGTGCGGCGGAGGAGTTCAGCTGGGCCGCGATCGCCGACACGACGACGGCGCTCTACGAGGAGCTCACGGCCCGACCGATAGGCTGAGGGCATGTCTGCCGTCCTCGAATTCTCGGACGTCGTGGTGCGCCGCGACGGACGCAACATCGTCGATCATCTCTCCTGGACCGTCGAGGACGACCAGCGCTGGGTCGTGCTGGGGCCGAACGGCGCGGGCAAGACGACGCTCCTTCAGCTCGCAGACACGCTGATGCACCCGACGCAGGGCCGGGTGGACATCCTGGGGGAGACTCTCGGGCGGGCCGACGTCTTCGAGATCCGTCCGCGGATCGGTTTCGCCTCTTCGGCGATGGCCCGCCGGATCCCTGCCGATGAGACCGTGCTGAACACCGTCATGACGGCGGCGTACTCCGTGATGGGGCGGTGGAACGAGTCGTACGAGTCGATCGACGAGCGCCGTGCGATGCGGGTGCTCGAGCAATGGCACCTGGAGCACCTCGCCGAACGTCACTTCGGCACGCTCAGCGACGGCGAGCAGAAGCGCGTGCAGATCGCCCGAGCCGTGATGACCGACCCGGAACTGCTGCTGCTGGACGAGCCCAGCGCGAGCCTCGACCTCGGCGCACGCGAGGAGCTGCTCGCGTTGCTCGGCGGATTCGCGCAGTCGCCCACGACGCCGGCGATGGTGATGGTGACCCATCACGTCGAGGAGATCCCCGTCGGGTTCACGCACGTGCTGCTGCTGCGCGACGGCGCGATCGTCGCGGCGGGGCCGATCGAGCAGACCCTCACCGCAGAAGCGCTGAGCGAGGCCTTCGGCATGCCCATCTCGCTGGACCGGGCCGACGGGCGGTACGCGGCGCGCGCCGCGTGATCTGTTAGAATCGATCCTTGGTGCTCGTTGCGCCACAGACTTCCCTCGCCCCTGGCACAATCCAGGGCACCACGTAAGGAATCCCATGAAGACTGACATCCACCCCACGTACCAGGCCGTCGTGTTCCGCGACCTCGGCTCGGGCGACACCTTCCTGACCCGTTCGACGGTCACGAGCGACAAGACGATCGAGCTGGACGGCGTGGAGTACCCCGTCATCGACGTCGAGATCTCCTCGGCCTCGCACCCGTTCTACACGGGCAAGCAGCGCATCATGGACTCGGCCGGACGTGTCGAGAAGTTCAACCAGCGCTTCAAGAACTTCGGCGGTTCCTCCAAGTAATCGCCTCTGCGAAGGCCCCCGTCCTCGATCGAGGCGGGGGCCTTCCGTTGTCTATGCGGCGCCCGGGCCGTCGACGGCGGGCGCCGTCGAGCGGATCGTCTCGAGGGCGAAGCGGATGCCGTCGATCTTGCCCTCTGCGTGCCGGATCACGCGTCGGAAGCGATTCTTGCGCTTCGGCTCCTGAGCGAACGTCATGTGCAGGAAGTCGATGACCGTCTGCATCCTCTCGATCTCGTGTTCGAGCATCTCGATGCGCTCGGTGTCGGTCGTCATGGCGATCGCGTCTCCCTCCATCGGGTAACCCTCCATTTTACGACCCGGACCGTGGGGGCGGTATGGCGCCGGGTTCTTCGCGATCGAGCGGCAGCGTCAGAAGGATCCCGCGGGGGCGTGACGGCGGGAGGAATCGTCGTCGCGGACGGGCCAGCGGCCGTCGACGCGTTCGGTGGGCTCGATCCGGCCTATCCGCACGAAGTAGTCGGTCAGGCTCGCGGCCTGCGCACGTGCCCAGCCGATCTGCCGGGTGTGCAGCTCGCCTGCGCTCTCCGGCAGGGGGAAGCGCTGCGCGAGTGCCTGCGCGACCCGCCCTGCCGCGACGGCGTCGGCCGAGGCGTCGTGCGCGCCGGTCAGATCGACGCCGTAGTGCGCGGCCACGATCTCCAGGGTCCGCTTGCCCGGCCGGTACCGGTCGTAGGTCTTGTCGATGATCAATGGGTCGATCACCGGGGAGGGGTTCTCCAGGGGCGAGATCCGGTGCCGACGCGCCTCATGAGCGAGCAGGGAGAAATCGAAGGCCGCGTTGTACGCCACGACCGGGACGCCCTGATCGAGCAGCGACCGCAGTGCGGCCACGACCCCGGCGACGACCTGCGCAGCAGGGGAACCGTCGCGGTACGCGCGTTCGGACGTGATGCCGTGGATCGCCGTGGCACCGGCGGGGATGGGGATCCCAGGGTCCGCCAGCCAGGTGCGGGCCGCGATCTCCGCGCCGTGGTGGTCGAGCACACCGACGTGCGCGGTGACGATGCGATCCCGGGTGACGTCGATCCCGGTGGTCTCCAGGTCGAACACTCCGACGCGGGTCAACCAGGGCGGAAGGGGCGTCGAAGCGGTCATGACGCCACCGTAGGGTGCGGCTCGGACATCGCCGTTCCGGCACGCGGCAGTGCGCTCAGGCGATGCCGATCCCGCCCGTAGACTCGATGCATGCCCGCACCCTCGCCCTATGCTGCGCGTCTGGATCGCATCGCGGTGCACCGGCAGGAGGCCGAGGTCCTCGGCGGGCGTACGGCGTATTGGAGCTACGGCCCCGACGACGCCGAGGTCACCGTGCTGGCAGTGCACGGCTTCCGTGGCGAGCACCACGGGCTGGAGCCCGTTGTCGCGCACCTGCACGGTGCCGGTGGGGCAGGCTTCGCCGCCGGGATCCGCGTGATCATGCCTGATCTGCCGGGGTTCGGTGAGACCGCGCCGCTGCCCGGCCGCGTGCACGACATCGATGCGTACGCGCAGTGGCTCATCGACTTCGCCGCGGAGGTGGCTCCCGGAGCCGTGATCCTCGGGCATTCGTTCGGTTCGATCGTGGCCTCTGCCGCTGTCGCCGGCGGGCTGGAGACCCCGCGGCTGATCCTGGTCAACCCGATCGGCGCGCCGGCACTGGAGGGTCCGAAGGCTGTGCTCACGCGTCTCGCGATCCTCTACTACGCGCTCGGTGCGCGGCTGCCCGAGGGCATCGGCACCGAGCTCCTGCGCAACAGGATCATCGTGCGGGGCATGAGCATCGCCATGGCGAAGACCCGGGATCCCGAACTGCGCCGGTTCGTGCACGACCAGCACGACACGTACTTCTCACGGTTCGCTGACCGCGGGGTCCTGAGTCAGGCCTTCCGCACGAGTGTCTCGCACGATGTCCGGGAGTTCGCGCCGCACATCGCCGTCCCGACGCTGCTGATCGCGGCGCAACGCGACGACATCACGCCGATCGAGGCGGAGCGGCGCCTGGCGACGCTGTTCCCCGACGCCGAGCTCGTCGAGATCGCACACGTCGGGCACCTGATCCACTACGAGACACCGGCCGAGGCGGCGGGAGCGATCAGACGCTTCCTCCGGCCTCTCGCCGTGCCAGCCCCATAAGACCACCGACGCGGAACGGGATGACCTCGCCCATCGCGAGCGAGGTCTCGGTCCGCTCGACGCCGTCGATCGAGAGGATGCGGGCGTCGGTGTCGAAGAGATGGCGGGCGTCGCGGCACGCGACCAGGGCGAGCAGATCGATCGAGCCGCTCAGCCCGTGCGCCTGCACGACCTCCGGCACGCGCGCGAGCTCCGCGATGATCCGCGGCAGCTCGGTCTGACGGACGCCGATGCTCACGAACGCCTGCAACGGGTAGCCGATCACGGCGGGGGAGAAGGCGCGCTCGTAGGGGAGGAACACGCCGGTCTGGTCGAGGCGGGCCATCCGAGCCTGGATCGTGTTTCGGGAGAGCCGCAGCTTCTCGGCCATTGCGACCACGGTGGTGCGAGGGTCGGCCGAGAGCATCTCGAGGATGTCGAGATCGGTGCGATCGAGGGTTGCCATGTTGCCAAAGGCTAGCACCCTGCTCAGGGCGTTGATTTGGCAACATGCTCAGGACCTGCGGGAATGCTTGAGCGACGTGTCAAGCGGACGTACTCTCAAGGCAAAGCGAAGACGCACCGGATCCTTCTCACGAGGGCGGATCCACTGAGGAGGACGAAGATGTCAACCCACCTTGATCCGATCACCGTCACCGGCATCGGCCTGGACGAACCGGCCGGCCTCATCGACGCCCACGGCCGTCGCCGCAATGACACGCGTCTGACCCCGTACGTGGCCGACATCAGCTCCGCACAGCTGCTGTCGCTGCTGCGCGACATGATCGTGCTGCGCCGCCTCGATTCCGAGGGTGTCGCGCTGCAGCGTCAGGGACAGCTCGGCCTGTGGGCCCCGTGTCAGGGCCAGGAAGCTGCGCAGATCGGCTCCGCCCGCGCCCTTAAGAACGACGACGTGGTGTTCCCGAGCTACCGCGAGACCGGCGTGATGCTGGCGCGCGGGGCGCAACCCGGCGACTACGTGCGGATGTGGCGCGGTGAGGAAGGCGCCGCCTACGACCCCGCCGTGATGCACATGGCTCCGCTGCAGATCATCATCGGCGCGCAGACCCTGCACGCGGTCGGCTACGCGCTCGGCATCCTGCACGACGGCTCCGACCAGGTCGCGGTCACGTACTTCGGCGACGGGGCCACCAGCCAGGGCGACGTCAACGAGGCCATGGTCTTCGCCTCCTCCTACCGCGCCCCGGTCGTCTTCATCTGCCAGAACAACCACTGGGCGATCTCCGAGCCGGTCGCCGTGCAGTCGCAGCATCCGATCGCCGGACGCGCCCCCGGCTTCGGCATCCCCAGCATGCGCGTGGACGGCAACGACGTGCTCGCGGTGTTCGCCGCGACCCGCTGGGCTCTCGAGCAGGCCCGTGGCGGAACCCCGGCGTTCCTGGAGCTGGTCACATACCGTATGGGTCCGCACACCACGGCTGACGACCCGACCCGCTATCGGGACCCGGCCGAGCTCGAGTACTGGCGCGGCAAGGATCCGCTGGCGCGTGTGGAGGCCCTGCTGCGCGCCGAGGGTGCGCTCACCGACGAGATCGCCGCGGGCTTCGCGGCGGAGGCCGATGAGGCCGCCATGCAGATGCGGGCGGCCTGCCTCAGCCTCAGGACGCGCGAACCGCTCGCCGTGTTCGACGGGGTGTACGCGGAACCGCACACCGGCATCGCCGAGGAGCGCGCCGACTACGAGCGCTACCTCGCGACTCTCGCGGAGGTGTGACATGGCGCAGATGACGATGGGCAAGGCGCTCGGCGCCGCCCTCCGGCAGTCGCTGGCGGCAGATCCGAAGGTCGTGCTGCTCGGCGAGGACATCGGCAAGCTCGGCGGAGTCTTCCGCATCACGGACGGGCTGCTGGACGAGTTCGGCGCGGAGCGGGTGATCGACACTCCGCTGGCGGAGTCCGGAATCGTCGGCACCGCGGTCGGCCTTGCCATGCGCGGCTACCGCCCGGTCGTCGAGATCCAGTTCGACGGATTCGTGTATCCCGCCTTCGACCAGATCGTGTCCCAGGTCGCGAAGCTGCATTACCGCACGCAGGGCACCGTCCCGATGCCGATCACGATCCGGATCCCCTGGGGCGGCGGCATCGGCGCGGCCGAGCACCATTCCGAGTCGCCCGAGGCGTACTTCGTGCACACCGCAGGGCTCCGCGTGGTCGCCGTGTCGAATCCTCAGGACGCGTACACGTGCCTGCGCCAGGCCATCGCCAGCGACGACCCGGTCATCCTCTTCGAGCCCAAGCGGCTCTACCACGCCAACGGCGAGGTGGACCTGGAGACCCCACTTGCGGACGCGGCACCGATGGGGCTCGCCCGAGTGGTGCGCGACGGTACCGACGTCACCGTTGTGACCTACGGTGCGATGGTGCGCACGGCGCTCGATGCGGCCGAGGCCGCCGAGGCGGAGGGACGGTCGCTCGAGGTGATCGATCTGCGCTCGCTGTCGCCGGTCGACTACGCCACGGTGTGTGCCTCGGTGCGCCGCACCGGTCGCGTCGTGGTCGTGCACGAGGCCGCGCGCGAGGCGGGGGTCGCCGCCGAGGTCATCGCCAGCATCACCGAGAAGTGCTTCACCTGGCTCGAGGCGGCACCGCTGCGCGTCACCGGCCACGACATCCCCTACCCGCCCGCGAAGCTGGAGAAGTTCCACCTCCCCGACCTCGACCGGATCCTCGACGCGGTCGACCGGGTCTGCGACGACGAGCAACTGCTGGAAGGGGTCGACCGATGAAGCAGGAGTTCCTTCTCCCCGACCTCGGTGAGGGCCTCACCGAGGCGGAGATCGTGCAGTGGCTGGTCGCCGAGGGCGACACCGTCACCTTGAACCAGACGCTCGCCGAGGTGGAGACCGCCAAGGCCATCGTCGAACTGCCCTCACCGCACGCCGGCGTGATCACGTCGCTGCACGCCGCCGCCGGCGACGTCGTTCCGGTCGGCGCCCCGCTGGTGGGCTTCGAGATCGAAGGTCAGGCTGCCACGGCCCCCAAGGCTCCGGCGTCCGCCGAGGTCGAGGAGGGCTCAGGGCCGAACCTCGTCGGCTACGGTGCGGCGCCGTCGAACGGCCGCCCGCAGCGTCGTGCCCGCCGGGCCGCGGCCGGATCCGCGTCCGCGACGACCACGGTAGCCTCCGACGTCGACGTGCGCGTCGCCGCACCGCACGATGACATCGTGGTCGTCCCCGCGCCGCCCGTGCGCGGGGAGCGTCCGCGTTCGACGCCGCCGGTGCGGGCCTACGCGAAGAGCCTGGGCGTGGACCTCGCGCTCGTCTCCGCCGAGCTGGGCGACCGGGTGATCACCCGCGCGGACGTGGACGCCTACCGTGAGCGCGTCGGGCAGCGCGGCGCAGGCGCGCCCGCCGAGACGACTGCAGCTCCGGCGCCGACCGCAGCGCCCGCCCGCGCCGCCAGGGGGGAACGGGCGACCACCCGCGTCCCGATCAGGGGCGTGCGCAAGCACACCGCCGAGGCGATGGTGCAGAGCGCGTTCACCGCACCGCACGTGACCACGTTCCACACGGTCGACGTCACCGCGACGACCGAACTGATCGCCTCGCTGCGGGCGAGCGCCGCACCGGACGCACCGCGCATCGGAGTGCTCACCGTGGTCGCGAAAGCCGTCTGCCTCGCGCTCGCGTCCTATCCCGGGCTGAACTCGCGGTGGGACGGCGAGGCGGGCGAGATCGTGCAGCAGCATTTCGTGGACCTCGGCATCGCCGCCGCCACCGAGCGCGGGTTGATCGTGCCCATCATCCGCGATGCCGAACGGATGCCGCTCGGTGAACTCGCGGCGGCGGTCGCCGAGCTGACCCGCACGGCGCGGAGCGGCAAGACCCCGCCGGCCGATCTGGTCGGCGGCACGTTCTCGCTCACCAACATCGGCGTGTTCGGGATCGATGCCGGCACCCCGATCCTGCCGCCGGGGCAGACCGGGATCCTTGCGCTCGGCGCAGTGCGGCGCATGCCGTGGGAGCACAAGGGCGAGATCGCGCTGCGCGACGTCATGACGCTCAGCTTGTCCTTCGACCACCGGATCGTGGACGGGGCCGAGGGGGCGCAGTTCCTGAAGGCCGTCGCCGACGTGCTGCAGGAGCCCGGCCGGGCGATGCTGCTGGGCTGAACGTGACTGACCGCGCGGTCCCGGGCCGCGCGGTCAGCGGTTCCGGGGGCGGTCCAGCCCGAGCACCCGCCGGGTCAGGCGCCGTTCCCGCACGATGAAGACCGTGCCGAGCACCCAGAGCGGGACCTGGGTGAGGAACGCCCAGCGGAACGCGTCGAGCGAGTAGGTGGCAGGCGTGCCCGCGCCCTGCAGGTCGAGCGCCAGGCCGATCAGGAAGATCGCGATGAGTGCGGCGAGGAAGCCCCCGCCGTTGACCACTCCGGTGGCGGTGCTCAGCCGATGCTGGGGGTTGTGCGTGCGCGCGTGGTCGAACGCGACCATCGAGGCCGGGCCGCCGGTCGCCAGCGCGATGGCCAGCAGGATGAGCAGCCACAGTGGAGCCGTGCCCGGCCACAGGATCACACCGAGCCAGACGAGCACCTGGAGGGCGATCGTCGGCAGCACGAGCATCAGCGATCGGCTCGTCGGATGGCGCGCCGACAGCGTCCCGAGGACAGGACCGAACAGGATCCCGAAGAACACGTAGACCGTCGTCACGAGCGAGGCCGCGCCGATCGAGAGGCCCTCGCCGCTCGTGAGGAACGGGATGCCCCACAGCATCATGAAGGCCGTACCGGCGAACGGCGTCGTGAAGTGGGTCCAGAATCCGAGTCGGGTCCCGGGATGCGCGAGAGCTTCACGCAGGGAGACGCGCAGATCCGCCTGAGAGGTGACGACGCGAATCGCGCCGGTGTCGGTGTTGACCGAGACGTCCTCGGTCAGCTCGGGCGGGCGGTTGCGGATCAGGGCGAATACGAGGACCGTGAACAGCACGCCGAGCCCCGCGAGAGAGCCGAACGTGACGGACCACGTGGTGGAGTGCAGCAGGACGGGCAGGGGGAGCAGCGCGACGAGCTGACCGAGCTGGCCGACGATCCCGGTCAGTTGGGCCATCAGCGGGCCGCGCTGCGCGGGGAACCAGATCGCGACGAGGCGCAGCACGCCGGGGAAGATCGCGGCGTCGCCGGCGCCGAGGATCATGCGCGCGACGATCGCGACCCCGACGTTCGGCGCGAACGCCATCACGAGCTGGCCGACGGCCATGAGCAGCATGCCGGCGACCATGATCGGCCGGGATCCGAAACGGTCCAGCAGCAGACCCACGGGGATCTGCATGAGCCCGTACACCGCGAGCTGGAGCACCGCGAAGAGCGACAGCGTCGATGCGTCGGCCTGGAACAGGTGCGCGGCGTCCACTCCGACGGCGGACAGGGACGTGCGGTTCGTGATCGACAGCACGTAGGCCGACACGCCCACGATCCAGATCAGCCACATCCGCCAGGTCGGTGCAGGGGCAGGATTCACGGCTCTCCTCGGGATCGGCGGCGTCTTCGATCCTACGCCCGACCTCGTTCCCGACCGGGTTGCCGCCCCACGGGATCGACGTTCAGACGGTGGCCGTGTCGAGCAGCCGCAACCCGCCGCCGTCCATTGCGAATCGGTGCTCGGAGGCGTTCCCCAGTCGTTCGCCGGGCGCAGGGAGCGTGCCACCCGAGGCATGCTCGAGCAGGGCCCGGATCACGCCGCCGTGGGTGCACACCAGCACCGACTCGACTCGTGGTGCCGAGCGGCGCCGCGCCGCCAGATCGATCCGGGCGAGCGATGCGAGTGCGCGCTCCGTCAGCTGCTGTGCAGTCTCGGCACCGGGCACCTCGTCGCGACGCGCTCCGAACCGCTCCCGGTACTGGTCCCAGAGCAGGCCCTCCGCCTCACCGAACTCGTGCTCGCGCATTCCCACGGTGATCAGCGGCGCCGGGAGCCCGAGCTCGTGGGCGATGATCTCCGCGGTCTCCCGCGCCCGGCCGAGCGGGCTCGCATAGGTGTGATCGAAAGAGGCGCCGGCGAGTCGCGCGGCGGCGGCTCGCGCCTGGGCGCGCCCGGTGTCGTTCAGAGGGATGTCGGTGGATCCCTGGATCCGGCCCTCGAGGTTCCAGTCCGTCTCGCCGTGTCGGATCAGGGTGATGAGGGTCATGAGAGCAGCTCCTGAAGGGCCGGGAGGACGACGCTCGTGGACGCCGCGATGGTCGCGGAGGCCCAGGCGTCGGCCCGGGTGGGCTCGAGATTGACGATGACGATGGGAAGACTGCGGCGGCGGGCGCGCTCGATGATGCGGATCCCGGAGTTCACGACCAGCGAGGATCCGGCGACGATCAGCGCGTCGCCCGAGCGCAGCAGCGCCTCTGCAGTGGCGAACCGCTGGGCCGGGATGAACTCGCCGAAGAAGACGACGTCGGGCTTCAGCGGCCCTGCGCAGACCGTGCAGATCGGCAGGACGAAGCCCTCGGTGGTCTCGGGGCGGACGTCGCCGTCGGGCCCGAGCAGCACCTCGTCCGGAACGTCGAGCCAGGCGTTGCGCGCCTCGATCTGCGCTGCCACGGCGTCGCGGGAGAAGCTCTGCCCGCAGTGCAGGCAGAGCACCGCGCGCATGGTGCCGTGCAGCTCGACGACGCGCGCGGATCCGGCGGCGAGGTGGAGGCCGTCCACGTTCTGCGTGATGACGCCGGCCGCGCGGTCGGCCTTCTCGAGCCCGGCGATGGCACGGTGGCCGGGATTCGCCGCGGCGGTGCCGAACGAGCGCCAGCCGAGATGTCCGCCCAGCCAGTACCGGCGCTGCGCGTCCTGGGAACCGAGGAAAGTCTGCACAGTCATGGGTGCACGCCGCGGTGTCGATCCGGCTCCGCGGTATGCGGGGATGCCCGAGTCGGTGGAGAGCCCGGCCCCTGTGAGGAAGGCGATGCGACGGCCGGCGAGCAGTTCCGCGACGGGCTCGAGCTGCGCGTGCAACGACGACATGCTGCTGTTCATCCGGCCTCCCCGCTCGAGTCTACGGGCGCGATCATGGACGCCCGCTGCGTCATCGGTACGGTCCCCGGGCGGCCGCGGGGCTCATCCGTCCGAGCGACCTGCAAGAGTGGATCCGTGCACGAGACCCGCATCGACGACCCCGCAGATCCTCGCCTGGACGACTACCGCGGGCTCACCGACACCGCGCTGCGCATTCGCGGCGATGTCGACAACGGTCTGTACATCGCCGAATCGCTCAAGGTCATCGAGCGCGCCGTGCGCGCGGGACACCGCCCTCGCTCCATCCTGACGCAGGAGCGCTGGTTGCGCGGCCTCCGCTCGCTCTTCAGCGGCGACGCCGAAGTCGAGGTCTACATCTGCCCGGACACGGTGGTCGAGGCGGTGGCCGGGTACCCGGTGCACCGCGGGGCGCTGGCGGCCATGCACCGGCCCGCGCTCCCGGCCCTCGCCGATGTCGTGCGCGGAGCCCGCACGATCCTGGTGCTGGAAGATCTCATCGAGCATCAGAACGTCGGATCCGCCTTCCGCGCGGCCGCGGCGCTCGGCGCCGACGCGGTGCTGGTCTCCGTGCGCTGCGCCGATCCGCTGTACCGCCGCAGTGTGAAGGTCAGCACGGGCACGGTGTTCCAGGTGCCGTGGACGCGTTTCGATGGCTGGGATGAACTGGCGCCGATCCTGCGGAGCGAGGGGATCCGGCTCGCCGCGCTCGCGCTCCGGGACGACGCCGAGACACTCGAGGCCTACGCCGCGCAGCGCCCGGAACGCGTGGCTCTGGCATTCGGATCCGAGGGCCCCGGCCTGACCGCCCAGGCGCTGGAGGTCGCGGACTCGGTGGTGACGATCCCCATGTCGGGCGGGGTGGACTCGCTCAACGTCGCCTCCACTGCGGCCGTCGCGCTCTGGGCACTGCAGCACGCGCCGCGCGACTGAACGGCCGCTCGCGTCGCGCGCACGCGGCCGGCTCATGCCATGTGGGACGACTCACTCGTCGTGCGGCAGCACCACCGGCATCGGCTCGGGGCGCTTGGCCTCGATGCTGTCCCCGGACGACTGGTGGCGCAGACGCCGCAGCACCCACGGCACCAGGTGCGTGCGCGCCCAGACCAGGTCCTCATTGCGTGCCTCGCGCCACGTGCGTGTGGGGAACGGGTCGGCGACCATCTCCTGCAGATCGCTGGGCACGTTCAAGGCGCGCAGCACCATGCGGGCGACCTCGTGGTGGCCGAGCGGGTTCATGTGCAGCCGGTCGTCGGCGAAGAAGCGCGGATCCTGGATGGACTTCAGACCCCACTGATCGGCGACGATGCAGTCGTGCCGTTCCGCGATCGCCCGCACGTTCTCGTTGTAGATCGCGACCTTGCCGCGGAACGGGCGGAACACCGGGGTGAAGTTCGTGTCGATGCCGGTGAACAGCACGATCGCGGCGCCGGTGCGATCCAGACGCGTGACCATGTCGTCCAGCAGCGCCGCGATCTCGTCGGGATCCGTTCCGGGGCGGATGACGTCGTTGCCTCCGGCGCACACTGTGATCAGGTCGGGGTTCAGTGCGATCGCCGGGGCGATCTGCTCGTCGCTGATCTGCCCGATGAGCTTGCCGCGCACGGCCAGGTTGGCGTACGCGAAGTCCTCGCTCTGCGCCCCGAGCACCTCGGCCACGCGATCGGCCCAGCCTCGATGGCCTCCGGGGACGGCCGGATCGGGGTCTCCGATGCCCTCGGTGAACGAGTCGCCGATCGCCACGTAGCGGTGCCACGGATGCGGCGTCTCGTTGGGGATGTACGGGGTGCGCGGTTCGTGACCGGACATGATCGTCTCCTCCTCGCGGGCGCCTGCGCGGCGCGGCACAGCATCCGAGACTACCCGCGCGCGGCGGCATCGGGGCGGACACCGCGGGCGAGGTTCGCTCATGGTCCGGGATGTCTCCGGCCTCGTCTATCGTGGAATCCCATGCTCTCCCCGTCCTTCCCTCAGCGCGCCCCTTGGGGTACCGCCGACAGGCTGAGGGCGTGGCAGCGCGAGGCCCTGGAGGAGTACTTCCGCGTTCCCGAGCGCCGGGACTTCCTCGTCGCCGCGACACCGGGCGCCGGCAAGACCACGTTCGCGCTCACGCTCGCCGTCGAACTGCTGCGCACGAACGAGATCGACCGCGTGATCGTGGTCGCGCCCACGGAGCACCTCAAGACGCAGTGGGCGGACGCCGCCGCGCGCGTGCACATCCGGCTGGATCCGCGTTTCCGCAACAGCCATTGGGCGCCCTCCCGGCAGTACCACGGCGTCGTCGTGACCTATGCGCAGGTCGCGGCGAAGTCGTCGGTGCACAAGCACCTCACGGAGGACGCGCGCACGCTCGTCATCCTCGACGAGGTGCACCACGGCGGCGACGCGCTCAGCTGGGGCGACGCCATCCGCGACGCCTATGGGCCGGCGAAGCGGCGCCTGCTCCTGAGCGGCACTCCGTTCCGCAGCGACACCGCCCCGATCCCGTTCGTCGAGTACCTCCCCGACGAGTCGGGTGCGCGGATCTCCAGCACCGACTACGCGTACGGGTACGGGCGAGCGCTGCAGGACGGCGTGGTGCGTCCCGTGCTGTTCCACATGTACGCGGGCAAGATGCGCTGGCGCACGAGCGCGGGCGACGAGCTCGAGGCGCACCTCGGTCAGGACAACACCAAGGACGTCACCTCCCAGGCCTGGCGTACGGCGCTGGACCCGGAGGGGGAGTGGATGCCTGCCGTGCTCTCGGCCGCCGACCGCCGGCTCACCGAGATCCGCCATCACGTCCCCGACGCGGGCGGTCTTGTACTGGCGACCGATCAGACCGTCGCCCGCGCGTACGCAAAGATCCTGCACTCGCTGACAGGGGAGCGCCCCACCGTGGTCCTGAGCGACGATGCGACCGCGTCGGAGCGGATCGAGAAGTTCAGCGCGTCGGGCGACCGCTGGATGGTCGCGGTGCGCATGGTGTCCGAAGGCGTCGACGTGCCCCGGCTCGCCGTCGGCGTCTACGCCACGTCGTCATCGACCCCGCTGTTCTTCGCGCAGGCGATCGGCCGCTTCGTGCGCGCCCGCCGTCGCGGCGAGGCCGCGAGCGTGTTCCTGCCCAACGTCCCCGTCCTCATGAAGCTCGCGAACGAGCTCGAGAGGCAGCGGGACCACGCGCTGGACAGGCAGTCGAAGGACGACGACGGCCTCGAGGACTCGCTGCTGGAGAGCGCGAACCGCGAGGACGAAGCCTCGGACGCACTCACCCAGGAGTTCAGCTATCAGGCGATCTCCTCGCTCGCGCACTTCGACCGCGTCGTCTTCGACGGCAAGGAGTTCGGCCAGCTCGCCGAGCCCGGCACGCCCGAGGAGGAGGAGTTCATCGGGATCCCCGGTCTGCTCGAGCCCGAGCACGTGCACGAATTGCTCATGCAGCGTCAGTCCCGGCAGTCGCGGTTGCGGGAAGCGCGCGAGGCCGTCACTCCCGCACCGACCACGACGCTGCCGGAGCCGCTGCATCGCACACTGCGTGAACAGAGGCAGCTGCTGAACAGCCTCGTCGGCGTCTATGCGCGCCAGACCGGCGATCCGCACGGTGCCGTGCACGCCGAGCTGCGCCGGCTGTGCGGCGGTCCCGCGGTCGCGCAGGCCACCGTGACCCAGCTGCAGTCTCGGATCGATCTGCTCCGGCGCCGCGTGCGCTCCTGAGCCAGCCGGCCGCTGAACCGTCCGGAAGGACGCGCCCGGAATCGGCCCCTGAGCCTGTCGAAGGGTTCGGATCCCCGAAATGCTGTCAATCCCCGTCCTGGCGCGGAATCCGCGGCTTCGGATCGATAGCGTGGAGCGGTTGCCCGACTCGTGAAGGACCTCATGAACAGCCCCGCCACTGCCCCTGCCGAGCCCACTGCGGCCGATCGCCGCCGCTGGGCGCGCTATCTCGTGGAGGAGCGCGCGGAGGCGCACGTCTATCAGCAGCTCGCTCAGCGTCGCGACGGCGAGGAGCGCGAGATCCTGCTCGAACTGGCCGCGGCCGAGGGACGCCACGAGGCGCACTGGCTCGAGCTGCTGGGCGGGGAGCCGCAACGTCTGCCGCGCCCCGGCCTGCGCGCCCGCATCCTCGGCTGGATGGCAGGCCGCTTCGGATCGATCTTCGTGCTGGCCCTCGCGCAGAGTGCCGAGGCGCGATCTCCGTACGACTCCGAGGTGTACGCCACTCCGGCGATGCGCGCCGACGAGAAGGTGCACTTCGAGGTGGTCCGCGGTCTCGCCGCACGCGGCCGGCGCCAGCTCTCCGGTTCGTTCCGGGCCGCGGTGTTCGGTGCGAACGATGGCCTGGTGAGCAACCTCGCGCTCGTGCTCGGCATCGGCGCCACGGGCGTGAGCAGCGGATTCGTGCTGTTCAGCGGCTTCGCGGGCCTGCTCGCCGGAGCACTCTCGATGGGCGCAGGCGAGTTCGTGTCCGTGCGCTCGCAGCGCGAACTGCTGGAGGCGACGGAGGAGAACGGGCACGGGGACGCCACCGCGAGCGACCTCGACCTCGATGAGAACGAGCTCGCCCTGGTGTACCGCGCCAGAGGCATGGACGCCGACGAGTCGCTGCAGCGCGCCCGCCGGGTCGTGAGCGCGGCCAAGGCGGGCATGGCGCAGCGCGCCACCGGGCCGTTGCGCGTGCCGACCGGCGACGGCGACGAGCATGAGATCATCGGCAACGCCTGGCCTGCTGCGATCTCGAGCTTCCTATTGTTCGCCTCCGGTGCGATCGTGCCGGTGCTGCCCTGGATCTTCGGCATGCAGGGCACTCCCGCGGTGCTCGTGGCCCTCGCCCTGGTCGGCGTCGCTCTGCTCGGCACCGGCGCGACCGTGGGTGTTCTGTCCGGCGGCCCGCCCCTGCGTCGCGGCCTGCGCCAGCTGGCGATCGGCTTCGGCGCGGCCGCGGTCACCTACGTGCTGGGTCTGCTCTTCAACGTCAGCATGGGCTGAACCCTCCGCGACGCGGCCGGCTGCGTATCGTCCGCCCGCTACGGCGCCCTGTTGTCAACCCGCTGGTCATGCTGCGTCTGCGCGCGCATCCTGGGCGCAGACGAAAGGAGCATGCGATGAGTGACCAGGGCAACCCGCACGACGAGTCGAACGCCGAACGTGAGGGTGTGCAGGACCAGACGCCGAGCCGCACCTCCCAGGAATCGGATGCAGGCGACCGCCGATCCGCAGACGAAGAAGGCCCCGGATCCTTTCGGACCCGGGGCCTTCCTACCAGCGTGCGCGAGGGGGGACTTGAACCCCCACGCCCTATTCGGGCACTAGCACCTCAAGCTAGCGCGTCTACCTATTCCGCCACCCGCGCTGGTGTTTTCGGCTGTTCCCAACCGAAGATCGAGATTAGCACGATCCGGGGGGCTGCTCGAACCAGGGTGCGCGTCGGGCGCGTCGCGCGGGTTCGATAGCCTGGTGCCATGCCCCAGCCGGATGCCGAACTTCCCGAGGTCGCGCGGATCGCCGCAGAGCTCATCCGCTTCGACACATCCAACTTCGGCGGTGGCGACGCGAAGGGCGAACGCGAGGCTGCGGAGTACGTCGGGGCGTACCTGGAGTCGCTCGGCCTGCAGCCGGAGTACTACGAGCCCATCCCGCGGCGCACCAACGTCATGGCGCGGGTGGAGGGTCGGAACCGGGACAAGCCGGCGCTCGTCGTGCACGGACATCTCGACGTCGTGCCGGCGATGGCCGGCGACTGGAGTGTGGATCCGTTCGCCGGCGTCGTGCGGGACGGCATGCTCTGGGGACGCGGCGCCGTCGACATGAAGAACATGAACGCCATGATCCTGACGTCGGTGGCTGAGATCCTGCGGGCGGGGGAGCAGCCCGAGCGTGACCTCATCCTGGCGTTCTTCGCCGATGAGGAGAACGGCGGCGTCGAAGGCTCTGCCCTCGTGGTGCAGAACCGTCCGGAATGGTTCGCCGGTGCGACCGAAGCGATCAGCGAGGTCGGCGGATACTCGATCCCCGTCGGTGACCAGCGCGCCTACCTGCTGCAGGTCGGCGAGAAGGCGCTGATGTGGATCCGCCTCATCGCGAAGGGCAGGGCCGGGCACGGCAGCCGCTTCCACCCCGACAACGCCGTGACGAAGCTCGCCGAGGCCGTGGCCACGATCGGACGTACGGCGTGGCCGATCCAGCTCACCGACACGACCCGCGAATTCCTCGATCGCATGAGCGCCCTGACCGGCGTTCCTGTGGACGATCCCGATGCCCTCGCCGCGACGGCGGGCCCCGCGGAGGCGTTCCTGCGCTCCACACTGCGCACGACCACGAACCCCACGGTGCTGCAGGCCGGCTACAAGCACAACGTGATCCCCGAGCGCGCCGAGGCGCTCGTCGATGTGCGAGTGATCCCGGGGCAGGAGGAAGACGTGCTCGCGCAGCTGCGTGCGCTCGTCGGCGACGACATCGAGCTGGAGATGGTCGTGCAGGACATCGGCATGGAGACCCCGTTCGCCGGTCCACTCGTCGATGCCATGGTGGCGGCGCTCGAGCGGCACGATCCGGGTGTCCCGGTCATCCCGTACCTGCTCGGCGCCGGCACCGACAACAAGGCGCTCGCCTTCCTCGGCATCACGGGCTACGGCTTCGCGCCGCTCAGGCTGCCGGCCGACCTGGACTTCACCGGCATGTTCCACGGCGTGGACGAGCGGGTGCCGATCGACTCCCTCGTCTTCGGGCAGCGCGTTCTGACCGACCTCTTGCGCACCTACTGACCGCCGCTGCGGATCACGACCACACACCGACCCGCGCGAGCCTGCGCACGACGCGAAAGCGATCCATGCACCTTCTCGAAGCCATCTTCCTGGGGATCGTGCAGGGACTCACCGAGTTCCTGCCGATCTCCTCCAGCGCACATCTGCGGATCGTCGGCGCCTTCCTGCCGAGCGCGCAGGATCCCGGTGCGGCGTTCACCGCGATCACGCAGATCGGCACCGAGGCGGCGGTCGTGGTGTTCTTCTGGCGCGACATTGTGCGCATCGTCGGGCGCTGGTGGTCGGCGCTGATCGGCCGCATTCCGCGCAACGACCCTGACGCCCGGATGGGCTGGCTGATCATCATCGGCAGCATCCCGATCGTCGTGCTCGGGTTGGTGTTCAAGGACCAGATCGAGACCGTGTTCCGCTCGCTGTGGCTCGTCGCGATCATGCTGATCGTCTTCGGTGGTCTGCTCGGTGTCGCCGACGCGATCGGGGCGCGGCGCCGCACCCTCAAGGACCTCACCCTCGGACACGGCATCGTGTACGGGCTCGCCCAGTCCCTCGCGCTGATCCCCGGGGTGTCCCGGTCCGGCGGCACGATCACGGCAGGGCTCCTGCTCGGCTACGAGCGCGAGGCAGCCGCGCGCTACGCGTTCCTGCTCGCCATCCCCGCCGTGTTCGGATCCGGCGTCTACCAGGCGGTGAAGAGCATCGGCGAGCCGAGCGTGTTCTCCGCCGGCGAGACGCTCGCCGCGACGGGCATCGCCTTCGTCGTGGGCCTGGGCGTGATCGCGTTCTTCATGCGCTGGATCTCCCAGCGCAGCTTCCTGCCGTTCGTGGTCTACCGGATCCTGCTCGGCATCGTGCTCATCGTCCTGCTCTCGCTCGGCGTGATCAAGCCCTGAACGGCCACAGGATCGCTCCCTGAGCCCGTCGACGCGGCCAGGCGGGTGCGGCTCGTCAGCGCTTGTGCTCGCCCGGGCCCTCGCCGTTGCGGCGGAAGAATCGCTCGAAGGCCTGCGCGATGGCCTCGCCGGAGGCGTCGGGCGACTCCCAGGTGTCGCGCTTCGTCTCGAGCTGCGCGATGTAGGCGGCCATCTCCTCGTCCTCCGCGGCGGCCGCGTCGATGGTCGCCTCCCACATGGCGGCCTCGGTGGACAGCGATCCCCGGGGCACATCGACCCCGGTCACCTCGTGCAGCCGGTCCAGCAGCGCCAGCGTGGCCTTCGGGGACGAACCGCCGGTCTGCACGTAATGCGGCACGTTGGCCCACAGCGACAGGGCGGGGATTCCGGCCTGCTCCGCGGCGTGCTCGAGCGCTGAGAGGATGCCGATCGGGCCCTCGTACGTCGAGCGCTCGATCCCGAGCGCCTCGCGGACCTCGGCGTTCTCGCTCGACGCGAAGATCGAGATCGGTCGCGTGTGCGGCACGTCGGAGAGCATCGCGCCGAGGGTCACGAATCCGGTGACGTCCTCGCTCAGCGCCGCGTCGATGAACTCCGCGCTGAACGCCTGCCACGCGCGGGCGGGTTCGGTGCCCGTGAGCAGCCAGAGTCGCGGCTCAGCGCCGTCCGCGCTCCCCGCGGGCCGCAGCATCCGCGCCGAGGGCCAGCGCAGGCTGCGGTTGCCCTCCTGGTCGCGTTCCAGCGTCGGGCGGGCCCACTGGTAGTCGAAGTACAGCTCCGGATCCGCCGCGTGCACGACGTCATAACCGCCGTCGTCGATCTGCTCGGCGGCGGCCGACGCGGCCTCACCGGCGTCGTTCCAGCCGTCGAAGGCGGCGACGACGATCCGGGTTCCGAGTACCTGCACGGTGTTCCTTCCTGCGGCGACCTGCGCCGCGTGTTCCGTCCAGGCTAGTCCCCACCACCATCGGCGGCGCGGCCCGCCGGTACGATGGGGGAGTGAATCAGCACCCTCGCGCGGTCCTCTGGGACATGGACGGAACCCTTGTCGACACCGAACCGTACTGGATGGACGCCGAGACCGATCTCATCGAGTCCTTCGGCGGCACCTGGACGCATGAGCAGGCGCTGCAGCTGGTCGGCAACGGCCTGATCGACAGCGCGATCATCCTCCAGGGCGCCGGGGTGAAGATGGGCGCTCAGGAGATCGTCGACGAACTCACCGAGCGTGTGCGCGTGCGCCTGCAGCAGGACGGCGTGCCCTTCCGACCGGGCGCACGCGAGCTGCTGCGCGAGCTGCGCGCGGCGGGCATCCCGACGGCGCTCGTCACCATGTCGCTGCGGAGGATGGCCGAGGACATCGTCTCGCTCATCGGCTTCGATGCCTTCGATGTGATCGTGGGCGGTGACGACGTCGAGCGGCCCAAGCCCTTCCCCGACCCGTATCTGCGGGCCGCCGACGCGCTCGGCGTCGACATCGCCGACACGGTGGCGCTCGAGGACTCGCCGACCGGCCTGCAGGCGGCGCTGTCCGCCCGTGCGGTGGCGATCGGCATCCCGCACATCGTCGAGCTGGACGGACTCGGGGCCGACGCGATCTGGGAGTCGCTCGCAGGCCGCAGTGTCGACGATCTCCTCGCCGAGTTCACTCGCGTCCGCTCGCTCCGTGCGGAGGCCGCGCTGTGACCGCGCAGCGGCCGAGCGGGCCGTTCCGCGAGGGCGACCGCGTGCAGCTGACCGGTCCCAAGGGGCGGATGCACACGATCACGCTGCGCGCGGACGGGGAGCTGCACACCCACCACGGCGTACTACGGCACCGCGACCTGATCGGCCTCCCCGACGGATCGGTCGTGGAGAACAGCTCCGGCAACGAATACCTGGCGCTGCGCCCGCTGCTGCGGGACTTCGTGATGTCGATGCCACGCGGTGCCGCGATCGTGTACCCGAAGGACGCTGCGCAGATCGTCACCCAGGCGGACATCTTCCCCGGCGCGACCGTGGTCGAGGCCGGTGTCGGGTCCGGAGCGCTCTCGCTCTCGCTTCTGCGTGCCATCGGGCCGACGGGGCGACTGGTCTCGTTCGAGCGCCGGGACGACTTCGCCGAGGTGGCGAGCGCCAACGTCGAGACCTTCCTGGGTGAGCTCCCGGACTCCTGGCGGATCGTCGTGGGCGACCTTCAGCAGGAGCTCGGCGCCGTGTTCGAGCCGGGCACGGTCGACCGCGTGTTGCTCGACATGCTTGCGCCGTGGGAGTGCATCGATGCCGTCGCCGAGGCTCTTGCTCCCGGCGGAGTGGTGCTCTGCTACATCGCCACGGCGACGCAGCTCTCCCGCGTCGCGGAGTACGTGCGCGGCACGGGTCTGTTCACAGAGCCCGAGTCCTCGGAGACCATGGTCCGCGGCTGGCATGTCGAGGGCCTGGCGGTGCGACCCGATCACCGCATGGTCGCGCACACGGGCTTCCTCATCACCGCACGTCGTCTCGCCCCCGGCGCCATCCCGCCCGACGTGAAGCGCCGCGCCGCCAAGAAGCCCAGCTACGGCGATGAGGACGTGGAGGCATGGACCCCCGGCGCCGTCGGCGATCGCGAGATCACCGACAAGAACCTGCGCAAGCGCGTCCGCGAGGCGCAGCGGGCCGCCGGCGGCGCGCGCCTCGCCGCATCGCACGACGCGGATGCCGAAGGGGCCGAGGCGGGCGATCCGTCCGCATAGACTGGAGCGCGTGCGTAAGACTGCCGCTGCTCTGATCACCCTCGGCCTCGCCGCCCTCGCGCTGGCCGGCTGCTCCGCAGGCCCCTCGTTCGCCGGGAAGGCCTGCCCGACGCAGCCGAGTTCGTCCGGGCTCACCGACTCCGTGACGGTGAAGGGCGACTTCGGCGCCGAGCCGACCGTCACCATCGCGTCGCCCACCAAGGTGCAGAAGGCGAGCGTCGACGATCTCATCGTCGGCACCGGCACTCCGATCACGGCGAAGAACCAGCCGATCGTCGTCGACATCGCGCTGTACGACGCGCGGACCGGGCAGAAGATCGGCGCGACCGGTTTCGACAAGACGACGGCCGCTTCGGACGTGAACACCCTGGCATCACAGGCCAAGCCGCTCGGCGACGCGCTGCAGTGCGCCACCGCCGGATCGCGGCTGCTGGTAGGTTTCCCCGCCGGGACCGCGGCCGAGGGGGCCGCGGTCGCGGTGCTCGACGTGCGCACGGTGTTCCTGCCGCACGCGGAGGGCTCGCTGCAGTACAACGACGCGCTGGGCCTGCCCACCGTCGTGCGCGCCCCGGACGGGCGCCCCGGCATCATCGTCCCGGACGCGAAGAAGCCCGCCAAGCAGGTGGTGCAGACACTCATCCGCGGCGAGGGTCAGAAGGTGAAGAAGACCGACGGCGTCCGCGTGCAGTTCACCAGCGTGGACTGGGACACCCGCAAGGTGGTCAACAGCACGTGGGACTCCCAGTCCGCGGTGATCTCCGGTGCCGCGGGCATCGAGGGCCAGACCGTCGGATCGCAGGTCCTCCTGATCGTTCCGCCTGCGGATGCGAGCGCGGGTACCGGTGCCGACGGCAACGGCACGCAGGCGATCGTCGTCGACATCCTCGGCATCGACGACTCCGCCACGACGGGTCAGTAGATGGCGGAACGGATCCCCGCGGAGGAGCGTCTGACGAATCTCGTCGTGGCGCTCATGGCCACGGAGATCGGGCTGACCAAGCAGCAGATCCTCGCGTCCGTCTCGGGATACCGCCAGCGGGCGGAGGGCAAAGCGGACGCCCTGGACAAGATGTTCGAGCGTGACAAGGAAGAGCTGCGCTCGCTCGGCATCCCGATCGAGACGCTGGGCGATCACGCCGATCCGAACGATCTGCGCGAAGCCCGCTATCGCATTCCGAAGGCGGAATACGATCTGCCCGTCGACATAGAGTTCACGCCGGCCGAGCTCGCCGTGCTGCGCCTGGCCGGCAGCGTCTGGAGTGAGGAGTCGCTGTCCGCCGACGCCCAGGCGGGGGTGCGCAAGATCCGCGCCCTGGGGATCGACGTGGACGAGCCGATCATCGGCTTCGCGCCGCGCATCACCGCGCGCGAGGCCGCCTTCGCCCCGTTGCAGGGTGCGATCGAACGCAGTGTCTCCGTCGCCTTCGATTACCTGAAGCCGGGGGAGCAGGCTCCCCGACGCCGCCGTGTGCAACCGCTCGCCCTCGTGGAATACGAGGCGCGCTGGCACGTGTTCGGTCGGGATGTGGATGCCGAAGGCGATCGCATGTTCCTCCTCACCCGCATCGTGGGCGACGTCACGGTCACGAACAACGCGTTCCCCGCCGAAATGCGCGAGGGCGCGGGGGAGCGGGCACTTGCGAGCCTCGAGGCCGTCGCCGCTGCGCACTCGGCCCTGCTGGAGGTCACGCCCGGAACGGAGGCGGCGCTCCGCCTCGGCCGGCGTGCCGAGCCGGCTGCGCAGGGCATCCGCGTGCGCTACGTCGATCTGCACATCTTCGCGGACGAGCTCGCCTCGTACGGGCCGGAGGTCCGCGTGGTGGAACCCGCCGTGCTCCGCGACGCGGTGATCGTGCGTCTGCGCGCGGCGGCCGCGGCGCATGCAGACGCGAAGGACGGGGAATGATGGCGCAGCGCAAGCCCCTGCTGAGCTCGGACCGCGTCCGCGCCTATCTCACGCTCGTTCCCTATCTGCTCGAACGCGGCGAGGTCTCGCTGGCCGAGGCAGCAGCCGAGTTCGACATGACCGAGGCGCAGATGCGCGCCATGGTGGAGAAGCTCACGGTGATCGGCCTGCCCGGAGACGAGGGCTATTGGCAGGCGCCGCAGGAGCTGTTCGACATCAACTGGGACCTGCTGGATGAGCAGGGGATCATCGAGATCACCAACGATGTCGGCCTGCGCCGCGTGCCGAAGTTCACCGCTCGCGAAGCCGCGGCCCTGGTCGCGGGCCTGCAGCTGGCCTCGGCGGTGCCGGGCGTCGCCGACTCCACTGTCGTGCAGGCGCTCATCGCGAAGCTGTCCAGGGGCGCCGCCGGCCTGCCGGCGGACGTCATCGTCGCACCGGGTCCGGTCGATGAAGTCCGCACTGTCGTCGCGACCGCCCTGAAAGAGCACGTCGCGGTGTCGTTCACGTACCGCGCGCCCGACGCGGCGCCCACGACCCGCACCGTGGACCCGGTGACGGTCCTGATCACGAACGGGCAGTGGTACCTGCAGGGCTGGTGCCATCTGCGCCGCGCGATGCGCACCTTCCACCTGGACCGCGTCAGCGAGCCGCGGCTCACCGACATCGCGATCGCGCACGGCGACGAACCCGTGCCCGAGCTGTTCGCCGGGGACGGGGAGAGCGACGAGGCGGTGATCCGCTTCCCGGAGCGCCTCGCGCCGCTGCTGCGGGACTATCTGCGCCGCGCCGAGGCCGGCGTCCAGGACGATTCCATGACCGCTACGCTGCATGTGGGGGATCCGCTCAGCCTCAAGCGGCTTGCCGCTCGTTTCGGCGGTGCGGTGGAGATCCTCGAACCCGCATCGGCGCGTTGCGCCGCTCGGGAATGGGCCGTCGCAGCACTTGCGCTGTACTCCGAACAAACCAACCCGCAGTCACGGTAGACTGTGCGCAACACCCGATCCATCAAGGGAGATCATCATGTTCGCCGGACTCAACGGATGGCATCTGGTCATCATCCTCGCCGTCATCCTGCTGTTGTTCGGCGCGGCCAAGCTTCCCGCGCTCGCCAAGAGCATGGGCCAGTCTGCTCGCGTCTTCAAGGGTGAGATGAAGGCGATGAAGGACGAGGACGCAGCAGCTTCCGCGACGGACGCCGCCGCATCGACCCAGGCGCCCGCGACGACCGCTCTGCCGACCCCGGTGCAGAACGCGGCCGACACCACCGCCGTCAACCCGCCGCACGACGCCGGTACCCAGCGCTGACGGGCGTGACCGACGCGTCACCGGCGACGAAGGGGCGGAAGCCGCGTCGCGACAGCACCATGCCCCTGGCCGGGCATCTCATCGAGTTGCGCAAGCGACTCGTCTTCGCCGCCGGCGCTCTCGTCCTCGGCATGGTGATCGCGTTCTTCGTCACCGACCCGATCCTGCACTTCGTCACCGGGCCCATCCGTCAGGTCGCCGAGGAGCGGGGCAAGGACCTCGTCGGGTTCACGTTCTCGTCGGTGACCGCGCCGTTCGACCTGCGCATGCGGATGGCGTTCTCGATCGGCATCTTCCTCTCCGCGCCCGTGTGGCTGTGGCAGATCTGGGCCTTCATCATGCCCGGTCTCACGCGGAAGGAGATCAGGTACACGATCGGTTTCGTCGCGTCGGCCGTCCCGTTGTTCTTCGCCGGTTGCTACGTGGGCGTCCTGGTCATGCCGCACATCATCGAGTTGATGGCGGGCTTCACACCTGAAGGTGCGCAGAACCTCTACAACGCGCAGGATTACTACGACTTCATCTTCAAGCTGATGATCGTCATCGGGGTCTCCTTCATCATCCCGGTGTTCCTCGTGGCCCTGAACTTCGCCGGTATCATGTCCGGCCGGGCGATTCTGAAGGCCTGGCGGATCGCGATCCTGATCGCGTGCCTGTTCGCGGCCCTGGCGACGCCCGCCGCCGACGTGGTGAGCATGCTCATGCTCGCCGGCATCCTGATCGTGCTGTACTTCGCGGCAGCAGGGCTGTCGATGCTCTTCGACAGGCGCAAGCACAAGCGCCAGCAGGAGTTCCTCGAGGAGTCCACGGTATGACGTCGCCGGCGGATCGATACGCCGCCGCCCGCGCCGCTCAGGACCACCCCGCCACGACCGCATTCGCGGCGATGCAGCGCTTCCAGCTGGATCCGTTCCAGATCGAGGGCTGCCATGCCCTGGAGCGCGGCAGCAGCGTGCTCGTTGCGGCTCCGACCGGTGCCGGCAAGACGATCGTGGGCGAGTTCGCGATCCACCAGGCGATGTCGACTCCGGCGGACAAGGCGTTCTACACGACGCCGATGAAGGCGCTGTCGAACCAGAAGTTCCGCGAGCTCGTCGACGTGTACGGCGCGGACCAGGTGGGTCTGCTCACCGGTGACGTCAACATCAACGGCTCGGCCCGCATCGTGGTGATGACCACCGAGGTGCTGCGCAACATGATCTACGCGGATTCCCGCGCCCTCGAGGATCTCCGCTACGTGATCATGGACGAGGTGCACTACCTCGCCGACCGCTTCCGCGGCGCGGTGTGGGAAGAGGTCATCATCCACCTCCCGCAGAGCGTGCGGCTCGTCGCGCTGAGTGCGACGGTGTCCAACGCCGAGGAGTTCGGCGATTGGCTGGACACGGTCCGCGGCAATACCGAGGTGATCGTCTCCGAGATCCGTCCGGTGCCTCTGGAGCAGCACGTGCTCGTGCGAGACGACCTGCTCCCGCTGTTCGACGACCGCGCCGGGATCGCGACCGCGCAGGTCAACCAGGAGCTGCTCCGGATCCGCTCGTTCGGTGGGGCCAATTACGAGCGCAACCGCGATGCCCAGCAGTACCGCAGTGCGCGCCACGCGGGTGCCCAGGGGAGACGACCGCAACGCGGGGGCAAGCGCCCCGTGCGCTCGGCCAATGTGCGCCGCATCGAGCGGCTCGACCGCCCCCAGGTCGTGGACCTGCTGGACCGCGCGAACCTGCTGCCGGCGATCTTCTTCATCTTCAGCCGCGTCGGCTGCGATTCCGCGGTGCAGCAGGTGCGGCGCTCCGGGCTGCGGCTGACCACGGTGGAGGAGCGTCGCGAGATCCGCGCGATCGTCGAGGATCGGGTGCGCACCCTGCGCGACGAGGACCTCGCGGTGCTCGGTTACTGGGACTGGCTGGACAACCTGGAGCGCGGTGTCGCCGCGCACCACGCGGGGCTGCTGCCGGCGTTCAAGGAGGTCGTCGAAGACCTCTTCAAGCAGCGCCTGCTCAAGGTCGTCTTCGCGACGGAGACGCTCGCCCTGGGCATCAACATGCCGGCGCGCACTGTCGTGCTCGAGCGCATGGAGAAGTTCAACGGTGAAGCGCGGGTCGCGATCACTTCGGGGGAGTACACCCAGCTCACGGGTCGTGCCGGCCGCCGCGGCATCGACGTCGAGGGGCATGCCGTCGTGCAGTGGACCGAGGGCATGGACCCGCAGGCCGTCGCCGCCCTCGCCTCGCGGCGCACCTACCCGCTGAACTCCAGCTTCCGGCCCACATACAACATGGCGGTGAACCTGCTGGACCGGTTCGGGCGCAACCGCTCTCGTGAGGTCCTCGAGTCGTCGTTCGCCCAGTTCCAGGCCGACCGCGCGGTCGTCGGACTCGCGCGCACGGTGCGCGAAGCCGAAGCATCGCTCGAGGGCTACCTCGGGTCGATGACCTGCGACCGTGGTGACTTCACGGAGTACTCGGGGATCCGGCGCGAGCTCAGCGATCTGGAGAAGAAGAACCGCGCCGATCAGCAGGCGCCGCGCGCGGTGCGCGAGAAGCGACTGCATCAGATCGAGTCGCTCCGTCGCGCGATGCAGCGCCATGCCTGCCACCGCTGCCCGGATCGCGAACAGCATGCGCGTTGGGCTGAGCGGTACTGGAAGCTCAAGCGGGAGACCGACCGCACCCGACGCCAGATCGAGAACCGCACGGGCACGGTCGCCCGCGTCTTCGATCGGGTGCTCGACGTGCTCGCCGAGGTCGGCTATGTGCAGGGGAGCGGAGACCAGCTCACCCTCACCGACGCGGGCCGCACCATGCAGCGCATCTACGGGGAGCGGGACCTGCTCGTGGCGGAGTCACTCCGGCGGGGACTGTGGGACGGTCTGGACGCGCCGTCCCTCGCCGCCATGGCCTGCGCCCTCGTCTACGAACCCCGGCGCGACGACGGCTCGATCGACCCCCGCGATCTGCCACGCGGCCGCTTCCGCATCGCCTGGGAGCGCACGCAGGAGCTCTGGGCAGAGCTCGACGACCTCGAGCACGACAACCGGCTACCAGGATCCGATCGTCCCTCGGCGGGACTCGCCGGCGCGATGCACGCCTGGGCGCGGGGGATGTCGCTCGATGCCGTGCTGGAGGATGCCGACATGGCAGCCGGGGACTTCGTGCGCTGGGCGAAGCAGACCATCGACCTGCTGGACCAGCTCTCCATCGTCGCGCCGAACGCCGACACCGCGCGCACGGCCCGTGCCGCGCTCGACGGTGTCCGCCGCGGCATCGTCGCCTACTCCTCGATGTGACCGTGACCGCCCGCATCGCCGAGCCCGCCGAGGCACGCTCCACGCGCCCTGCATCTCGCCCTGTGCTGCCGCTCTGGGCGGCGCTGCTCGCCGCGGCGACCGCAGGGGGGCTTCTCAACCTGGCGTTCCCCGCGCTGTCGGTGTGGATCGCTGCGTTCCCCGCCGTGGCCCTTCTCCTGGTGGCGCTGATCGGACGCCGCACGTCGTCCGCCCTGCTGGTGGGGTTCGTGTACGGCGCAGTGCTGTTCCTGGTTCTCGTCTCGTGGACGGCGCGCTACCTGGGGCCGATACCGTGGCTCGCACTCGGCCTGCTCGAGGCGGCGCTGACGGCGGTCGCCCTGATCCCGGTGACGCTCGCGTACCGCTGGATCCCGGTGCTGGTCCGTCCGGGTCTGCTCCGCGCCGGCATCCTCTCCGTGGTGGTGGCGGCCCTGTGGATCGGCCGCGAGCTGTTCCTCGGGAACTGGCCCTACGGCGGGTTCCCCTGGGCGCGCATCGCCTACACGATGTCCGACACCGCGGCGGCGCGGGTGACGAGCTGGATCGGGATCAGCGGACTCGGATTCCTGATGGTGCTCCTCGTGGCGTTCCTCGTCGAACTCGCACGCAGTCGCCCGCGTTCGCGCGGCGCGGCGGTGGTGCCGCCGATCGTGCTGGTGGCGCTGCTCGCGGTCCTTCCTGCGTTCCCCACCGCAGCGGACGGCACGATGCGGATCGGCGCGGTGCAGGGCAACGGTCCGACCGGGTATTTCGACAAGCGCGAGCCACTCGACGTGCTGACCGCGCAGGCGGCGGCGACGGAGCCGCTGTACGGCAAGCGCATGGATCTGCTGGTCTGGCCGGAGGGCGGTCTCGACGGCGATCCGTTCCAGTACCCGGTGCTGTCGGACGCGCTCGACGGGATCGCCACACGCGCGCAGGCACCGATCCTCGCGAATGCGGCCACGCAGAAGGGCGAGCTGTTCTACAACACCTCGTTCCTGTGGCCGACCGACAATCACCGCACGCTGGCGAGGGGTGACGTGCAGACGCATTCGAAGCGGCACCCCGTGCCGTTCGGCGAGTACGTGCCCGATCGTGCGTTCTACAACGCGATCGTGCCGGATCTGATCGGCCTGATCGGCCGAGGGTACACGCCGGGCGCCGATGCACCGACCGTGCGCGTGGGCGCGACGACGGTGGGGCTGGCCATCTGCTTCGACGTGATCTATGACGAGGTCATCGCCGAGGGCATCGACGGCGGTGCCCAGGTGCTGGTGTTCCAGACGAACAACGCGGACTTCCGCGGCACTGTCGAGAACCTGCAGCAGCTCGGGATCGCGCGCATGCGGGCCGTCGAGACCGGGCGAGCGGTCGTGAACATCTCCACGGTCGGCACCAGTCAGGTGATCCGCGCCGACGGCTCCACGCAGGCCTCTCTGGACGAGGATCGCCCCGGTGCGCTGCTCGAAGATGTCGAGCTGCGCACCGGGGCGACTGCGGGGGTGCTCATCGGGCCCTGGCTGGAGCAGATCCTGCTGTGGGGCGGGCTGCTCGTGGTCGTCGCCGCGGGTGTGTCCGCTCGGGTACGACGGGGCCGGTCGGAGGCTTAGGCGCCGATCCGTTCGCGGGTCGGGTCTTCGCCGGCGCCGCGACGCGCGCGGATGAACGCGAGGCGCTCTTCCAGGAGTTCCTCGAGCTCGGCACGGGTGCGGCGCTCCAGAAGCATGTCCCAGTGGGTGCGTCCGCCCTTGTCGCCGTCCGCCGCGATCTCGACGGACTTGCCGTCGATCTGCAGTCGGGCGTCAGCGCCGCACGCGCGGCACTCCCAGGTGGCCGGCGGCTCGGCATCGGCCGCGAACATCAGTGTGGTCACGTGGCCGCAGGTGTCGCAGGAGTATGCGGTCTGCTGGCGTTCCATGAAGACGACGCCCTCTTCGCTCTGAAGGCTCTGGGCGCCGAGTCGGATTCCCCGAAGGCTGCGATCTGCCATTGTGTGGTCCTCTCGTCGCCCTCAGGTATATCGGCCCGGGCTGTGCAGAAGGTGCGAAGGGGGCAAACCATGAAGGCTTTCACAGTCGATACCCAGCCCGGGAGCGCTCAGCACGTGAAACGGGACTGAGTCCGCGGGACGACGAAACTGGATCTCAGCGCGGGTCGAGGGCCTTGATCGCGACGTCCGCACGATCCGTGACGATGCCGTCGGCACCGGCGGACACCAGCGCGCGCATGCGCTCGGGGTCGTTGACGGTCCACACGTGCACCTCGACGCCGGCGTCGTGCGCGGCGCGCACGAGTGCCGGCGTGAACACCCGCAGCGCACCGAACCGCTCGGGGATCTGCACGGCGTCCAGCCCTCGCAGTATGCAGCGCGCCCAGCCGCGAAGACGCAGGGCCGACGCCAGACGCAGCAGCGCGATCGCGGTCCGCCCGCCGGAGGAGGCCGGCAGGACCTCGGCGCCTGCAGCCGCGGCGGCTTCCAGCGCGGCGCGACGGTTGCGGTCGTCGAAGCTCGTGAGCAGCACCCGATGCCCGTGCGCGGCCGCAGCGCGTCCCACGTCCCCGGCAGCTGCGAGCGCCTTCACATCCACGTTGAAGCGCAGCAGCGGGAAGGACTCGAGCGCGTCGGCGAGCGTGAGCAGTCCGCCGTGGGCGGCGAACAGCGCGACCAGCTCGGCCGTCGTGACCTCGGCGACCGGGCGGGGATCTCCGAGCAGTCGTTGCAGCGTCTCGTCGTGGAACAGCACGGCATCGCCATCAGCGGTCGCCCGGCAATCCGTCTCCACGTACTCCGCGCCCGCGGCGTCCGCGGCGGCGATGGCGAGAGCGGAGTTGTCGAACACGGACGAGTCCTCGCCCACCAGACCGCGATGAGCGAGGACTCGCGGCGCCGAAGCGCCCTGGAAGTACGGGTGCGTCACGCGGCGCCGTTTGAAGCTGACGCGGGAGGAGTGGCGGCAGCGGCAGCGGCCGCGCGCGTGGTCGGGACCGCCGCTGCGGGCGCCGTCGATGTGAACGGAGTGGATCCGCCCGCCCCCGGCGTGAAGGCGCCGCCGAAGTTCTTCAGCGCCTCGGTGAACTCGCTCGGGATGATCCACAGCTTGCTGGACGCGCTCTCACTGATCTTCGGCAGCATCTGCAAGTACTGGTACGCGAGCAGCTTGTCGTCGGGCTGGCCCTGGTGGATGGCGTTGAAGACGTTCTGGATCGCCTCCGCCTCGCCCTCGGCGCGCAGTACCGCGGCCTGCTTCTCACCCTCGGCACGGAGGATGTCCGCCTGCCGCTGACCTTCTGCCTCCAGGATCTGCGACTGCTTGGTGCCCTCTGCGGTGAGGATCGCCGCGCGACGGTCGCGCTCGGCGCGCATCTGCTTCTCCATCGAGTCCTGGATCGAGACGGGCGGGTCGATGGCCTTCAGCTCGACGCGCCCGACCCGGATGCCCCACTTGCCGGTCGCCTCATCCAGCACGATGCGCAGCTGACCGTTGATGTTGTCACGGCTGGTCAGCGCCTCCTCGAGGTTCAGTCCGCCGACCACGTTGCGCAGCGTGGTGGTCGTGAGCTGCTCGACGGCGCCGAGGTAGTTCGCGATCTCGTAGGTCGCGGCGCGGGCGTCGGTCACCTGGAAGTACACGACGGTGTCGATCGACACCACGAGGTTGTCCTCGGTGATCACGGGCTGCGGCGGGAACGAGACGACCTGCTCGCGCATGTCGATGAGAGGGCGCAGGCGATCGATGAACGGCACGAGCAGGTTCAGGCCCGGCATCAGGGTCTTGTGATACCTGCCGAGCCGCTCGACGACGCCGGCGGTGGCCTGGGGGATGATCCTGACCGAACGGGCGATGGTCACCAGCACGAAGATGATGACGGCGATCGCCAGGATCCATCCGATGGCGGTGGGGATGAAGGACGCGCTGTCCATGAAGGGCTGCTCCTGTTTCTCCTAGACGTGGGTGGAACGGACGTACGCGGTGGCGCCTTCGATCCGCTCCACCGTCACGGGGGCGCCGGGGGAGAGGGGCGCGATGACGGGAGCCTCGGAGGCGAGGCGGGCGGTCCAGGTGTCGCCGTTGCTGAGCTTGACCTGCCCGGTGAGCGTCGTGACCTCGAGCAGCACGGTGCCGTGCAGCCCGATCAGTGCAGCGACGTTGGATCGGGTCTGGTCCTCGCCGCGATGGAGGCGACGCAGCAGCGGTGGGCGCAGCACGAAGATGAGCAGCACGGCGGCGAGGGCGGCGATGATCACCTGCACCCAGACGGGCCATCCCGTGAGGGTGGAGAGCAGGCCCACGGCCGAACCGAGTCCGAGCATGAGGAACGTCATGTCGAGCGTGAAGATCTCGATGACGAAGAACAGGACCATGAGGACCAGCCAGCCGATCCACGCCCAGTCCTGGAACATCTGCAGGATCGTGTCCATACCGCCCCCTCTTTTTGCCAACCTATCACGCGGTCAGTGCGCCTCTTCCGCGTCACTCTCCGCGGAATCACGCGGATTGGTAGGGTGTTCTGGTCCCACCCGCGCGCCGTGTGCGCACCCTCTCCGAGGAGTCCCCGTGTCTCAGACCCTTCCCGCAGAATCGCTGACCGGCAAGGTCGCCCTCGTCACCGGATCCTCCCGTGGCATCGGCGCCGACACGATCCGGTATTTCGCGGAGGCGGGGGCGGATGTCGTCATCAACTTCCGCAACAAGGCTCCTCGCGCGGAGAAGCTCGCCGGCGAGGTGCGGGCCCTGGGCCGCCGCGCGCTGGTGGTCGGCGCCGATCTGACGGATCCGACCTCTGTCGCCGGGATGTTCGACGCGGTGAAGGCGGAGTTTGGCGGGCTGGACGTGCTGGTGCTGAATGCCTCCGGAGGCATGGAGGCGAACATGGGTGAGGACTACGCACTGCGCCTCAACCGCGACGCCCAGGTCAACGTGCTGGAGACCGCTCTTCCTTTGCTGCGCGAGGGCGGGCGCATCGTCTTCGTCACCAGCCACCAGGCCCACTTCATCCGGACCACGCCGACGATGCCGGAGTACGAGCCGGTGGCGCTGTCCAAGCGTGCCGGCGAGGACGCGCTGCGGGAGCTGATCCCGACGATCGAGGCGCAGGGCGTGGAGTTCGTCGTCGTCTCGGGCGACATGATCGAGGGGACCATCACGGCGACGCTGCTGGAGCGGGCCAACCCCGGCGCGATCTCTCAGCGCCGCGAGTCGGCAGGGCGTCTGTACAACGTGTCGGAGTTCGCCGCCGAGGTCGCCAGGGCCGCCGTCGAGCCGGTCCCGGCCGACCACACCCGTCTGATCGGCGACGTCAGCGGATTCGTCGCCGAGTAGTCCGAACACGCGGAAGCGGCCCGGAGCAGATGCGCCGGGCCGCTTCCGCGTGCAGAAGGAGTCAGAGACCGGCGGCGTCCGCGACGGCCTTAGCGTCCTTCGCGATCGTGATCGCGCGCACGATCTGCATGACGCCGAGCACCACGAGCGAGATGCCGAGGAACAGCCAGAAGAACGGCACGGCCGCGAGCCCCAGGCTGATCACGGCGATGCCCGCCACGATGCTGAGCAGCGCGTAGAGCAGCGTCCAGGTCTTGGACCCGTCCTGCCCCATGAGGCTCAGCGAGACGACGCCGTCGAAGATCCAGCTGACGCCGATGAAGATCACGGTGACGAGCGCGAACGCGACGGTCGCCGCCTGGATGTTCGAGAACGCGATGACGCCCGCGACGATGTAGAGGAGTCCGAGGGCGATGTGGCCGACTCGGGCCCAACCGGACTTCGCGGCGCTGAAGATGCCGAGGCCGATGTAGACCACGCCGGCGACGATCAGATAGGCGGCAACGATTCCGGTGAGGACGAAAGCCGTCTTGACCGGCCACACCAGCATCACGATGCCTGCGATGAGTGCGATGATGCCGGACACGGCGAGGAAGATGCGAAGCGACTTCACGAGGCTCTTCGCATCGGCAACTGCTTCGGACATGGGGGACCCTTTCTGAGTAATCCCTGAGAATCTGGGATGGCCTTACTGTACCGCTCGGCACGGAAGGGATCCGCGAACCCCGCGCCGCCGTGCGAGGATCGGGGGATGAGCCCGGCCGCCGACGAGGATCACCTGCGGGATCTCGCCGCACTGCGAAGGGTCCGGGACCGCATCGATCGGGACTACGCCCAGCCGCTCGATGTCGAGGCTCTTGCGGCGGGGGTGCACATGTCGGCGGGGCACCTGAGCCGGCAGTTCAAACTGGTCTACGGCGAGCCGCCCTACTCCTATCTGATGACGCGACGCATCGAACGGGCGATGGCGCTGCTGCGCCGCGGCGACGTGTCGGTGACGGAGGCGTGCTTCGCCGTCGGATTCCAGTCGCTCGGGACGTTCAGCACTCGGTTCTCGGAACTCGTCGGTGTCTCCCCGAGCCGCTATCGCGCCGACCCGGGCCTGGGACCGGGGATCCCGTCGTGGATCGAGAAGCAGGCCACCAGACCGATCAGGAATCGAGAAGCCCCGCAGGATCCACCCGCGTAGCGTGAGCGGCATGGACATCATGATCAACGCCAGCTTTCTTCCGCACACCGATGCCGAGGAGTCGCTCCACTTCTACCGCGATGTGCTCGGGTGGGAATTGCGCAAGGACGTCGGCTACCAGCAGATGCGCTGGCTGACGGTGGGACCGGCGAACCAGCCGGACACCTCCATCGTGCTCACCCCGCCGGCGGTGGATCCGGGCATCAACGACGACGAGCGGCGCACGATCCTGGAGCTCATGGCGAAGGGCAGCTTCGGGGGAGTGGTGCTCGCGACGGACAATGTGGACGCGGCGTTCGCCGAGATCGAGTCGCGCGGCGGCGACGTCGTGCAGGAACCGATCGACCAGCCCTATGGGATCCGCGACTGCGCGTTCCGGGACCCGGCGGGCAACATGATCCGTCTGCAGCAGGTGGTCTGAACCCTGCGCGGTGCCCGCGGCGACGTCGCCGGGCACCGCTATCCTGTGACGCGCCCCTTGCCACCCCGTCCGATCCGGAGAGACACGCCGATGACAGAGCCGCACGTCGCCGACAGCCACGATGTGATCCGGGTGCAGGGCGCCCGGGAGAACAACCTGAAGGACGTCTCGATCGAGTTGCCGAAGCGCCGGCTGACGGTGTTCACCGGGGTGTCGGGGTCGGGCAAGAGCTCGCTCGTGTTCGACACGATCGCCGCTGAGTCCCGGCGCATGATCGACGAGACCTACAGCGCCTTCGTCCAGGGTTTCATGCCCTCGGTACCGCGCCCCGACGTCGACGTGCTCGACGGGCTGACCACGGCGATCCTCGTCGATCAGGAGCGTCTCGGTGCGAACCCCCGCTCGACCGTGGGCACCGTCACGGACGCGAATGCGATGCTGCGGATCCTCTTCTCGAAGCTCGGAACGCCGTACATCGGCGGGCCGACGGCGTTCTCCTTCAACATCCCCACTCAGAAGGCCAGCGGCGTGATGACCGGGCCCGGCGGCGAGAAGAAGATCGTCAAGGATGCGATCTACCTCGGCGGCATGTGCCCGCGGTGCGAGGGCAGAGGGGTGGTTTCGGATCTGGATCTCACCCAGGTCGTCGATGAGACGCGGTCGCTGAACGACGGCGCGATCATGGTGCCCGGGTACACCGCCGACGGCTGGATGGTTCGTCAGTTCGCCGAGTCGGGCTTCTATCCGGCGGACAGGCCGGTCTCGACATTCACGGAGAAGCAGCGTCAGCTGTTCCTGTACGGCGAGATCACCAAGGTCAAGATCAACGGGATCAACATCACCTACGAGGGACTCATCCCGAAGATCACGAAGTCCATGCTGTCGAAGGACATCGACGCGCTGCAGCCGCACATCCGCGCCTTCGTCGAGCGGGTCGCCACGTTCGCGGTCTGCCCGGAGTGCGACGGCACACGGCTCACCGAGGGGGCGCGTTCCTCGAAGATCGACGGCGTGAGCATCGCGGATGCCTGCCGCATGCAGGTCACCGACCTCGCCGCATGGGTGCATTCGCTCGACCTCCCCGGTGCCGGACCCCTGCTCGAGGCGCTGCGGGCCAACCTGGACGCATTCGTCACGCTGGGACTCGGCTATCTCTCTCTCGAGCGGCCGAGCGGCACGCTCAGCGGGGGAGAGGCGCAGCGGATCAAGATGCTCCGCCACCTCGGATCCTCGCTCACCGATGTCACCTACGTGTTCGACGAGCCCACGATCGGCCTGCATCCGCATGACATCGAGCGCATGAACGGCCTGCTGGAGCAGTTGCGCGACAAGGGCAACACCGTGCTGGTCGTCGAGCACAAGCCGGAGACCATCGCGATCGCCGATCACGTGGTCGACCTCGGGCCTGGAGCGGGGTCGGCCGGTGGCGAGATCTGCTTCGAGGGCACGATCGAGGGGTTGCGGGCCAGCGGCACGCTGACGGGGCGTCATCTCGACGACCGTGCAGCGCTCAAGCCTTCGGTGCGCGAGCGGACGGGGGCGATCGAAGTGCGCGGAGCCACGACGAACAATCTGCAGGGCGTCGACGTCGACGTGCCGCTCGGCGTCCTGACTGTGGTGACCGGGGTCGCCGGCTCCGGCAAGAGCTCGCTGATCCACGGTTCCGTGGCCAAGGGCGAGGGCGTCGTCTCGATCGACCAGACGGCCATCAAGGGCTCCCGTCGCAGCAACCCCGCCACGTACACCGGGCTGCTGGAGCCGATCCGCAAAGCGTTCGCGAAGGCCAACGGCGTGAAGCCGGCGCTGTTCAGCGCGAACTCCGAGGGCGCCTGCCCTACATGCAAGGGCGCGGGGGTGATCGTCACAGAGCTCGGCTTCATGGACACGGTGGAGAGTCCCTGTGAGGACTGCGGCGGAAAGCGCTTCCAGGCAGCGGTGCTCGAGTACAAGCTGGCCGGGAAGGACATCACCAAGGTTCTCGATATGCCCGTGGCGCAGGCGCACGAGTTCTTCCGTGGGGGAGAGGCCAAGATTCCCGCCGCGGTGACGATCCTGAGCCGCCTCGAGGATGTCGGACTGGGCTACCTCTCGCTCGGCCAGCCGCTGTCGACGCTGTCGGGAGGTGAGCGTCAGCGCATCAAACTCGCGACCCAGATGGCCGACGGCGCCGCGACCTATGTGCTGGACGAGCCGACGACGGGTCTGCACCTGGCCGACGTGCAGAACCTGCTCGGGCTGCTGGACCGCCTGGTCGACTCCGGCAGATCCGTGATCGTGATCGAGCACCACCAGGCCGTGATGGCGCACGCCGACTGGATCATCGACGTCGGCCCTGGCGCCGGCCGTGACGGTGGGCGCATCGTCTACGAGGGCACTCCGGCCGACCTCGTCGCGGCGAAGTCGACCGTGACGGGGGAGCACCTCGCCGCCTACGTGGGTGCGTGAGGGGGCGACGATGGCAGACCTCCGGATCTCGACGCGCAACTCGCGGTTCCAGCTGCTCGAGGCGCTGACGCGCAACCGAAACCACCGCTCACGCGAGCACCGTTTCGTGGTGCAGGGCGTTCGACCGATCTCGCAGGCGATCGAGCACGGCTGGACGATCCTCACCGTGATCCACGACGCACAGCGCACGCTGTCGCCGTGGGCCCGGGACGCGCTGCAGCAGGCGCAGGAGACGATCGCGATGAGCCCGGCCCTGCTCGCCGAGCTGGCGGACAAGGACGAGGGTGCCACCGAGATCATCGCCGTGGTGGCGATGCCGCCGGACGATCTGTCCCGGATCCCGGTGCCGCGCGACTTCCTCGGGATGGTGTTCGACCGGCCCACGCAGCCCGGCAACATCGGATCCATCCTGCGCTCCATGGACGCGCTCGGCGGGCACGGTCTGATCGTCTCGGGTCATGCGGCCGATCCGTACGACCCGAAGTCGGTCCGCGCCTCGACGGGGTCACTGTTCGCGACGCCCGTGGTTCGCGCCGCATCGGGCGGCCCGGTCTTCGACTGGGTGCGAGATGTTCGCGCGCAGGGCACGCCGCTCACGCTGGTCGCGACCGACGAGCACGGCGACGTCGATGTGTGGGACTACGACTTCGCCCAGCCCTCGCTGGTGCTGATCGGCAATGAGACGACCGGCCTCGCGCGCGGATGGCGCGAGGCCGCGGACGTGATCGTCCGCGTGCCGATGAGCGGTTCTGCAAGCTCGCTGAACGCCTCGAACGCCGCCACGCTGATGCTCTATGAAGCGGCGCGGCAGAGGGCCACCGGAAGCACCCCTCGACAGGGTGCGAGTTCGTGAGAGGCGTCGTGGCAGGCGCACGCCGGCTGAGGCGCCGGGCGCTGTCACTCTGAGTGGAGAGGCGCGTCAGGCGCGGTCGTGCAGCGTGATCCGATAGCCGTCCGGGTCCGCGAAGGTGAACGTGCGCCCGAACGGACCGTCGATCGGCTCCGCCGTGATCGTGTGACCGTCGGCGACGAGCGCCTCGTGGATCACCTGCACGTCGGTCGCATGGAACCAGACCGCAACGCCGATGCCCGGATGAGAGACTGCTGCCAGATCGGTGCCGGGCATGACCTCGCGCAGCGCAAACGCTATCGGCGTGGTCGCCAGGAGAATGCGCAGCATTGTGTCGAAGGTGGGGTTCACCTCGCCGCCTCGGGGCGAGCGTCCGCGTTCGATCCCGCCGTACGTGTAGACCGTGATGCCTGCGTCGTGTGCGACGCGTTCCTGAGACAGCCCTTTTCGCAGGCGAGCGTTGCGCACCACTTGACCGAATGCACGGGCCTGAGTGCGGCGTCGACGTGCGTGCGCGTGGTCAGGAAGGAATGTCATCGGCTTACTCGGTCGAAGTCACGCGAGTTCGCCGAGTCGTTGACATCGCGTCCTACTTCCGGCGCGCGGCCTTCACACGAGGCTCGCTCGGGAGCGCCAGCCACAGCACGACCAGTTCAGCGGAGGCGGCGACTTCGTCGCGGCCAACGAGACGGCACTCGTCCCCAACCGGAACTACAACTCCGTGACTCGGAGCTAGCTTCAGACGCACGCAGCCCCACAGCGCGGCCTCTTCCTTTGACGGAAGAGGCCGCGCTCACGTCTATATCGATCAACCGCCGAAGGGGGCGAGACTCAACCTGGGAATTCTCGATGGACGCCGAGTCGGGGACGTCTAACTCTTGCGGCGGACCGCGGGGCGGGAGTAGGAATTCCCTTGGCTGCTGGGGGGCCCTTAATAAGGGAGCGTCAATGAAGACCACAAGAGCACTCGCATTGTTCGCGGTTGGCGGTGCGCTGATCGCGTCTCTGACA
Source organism: Microbacterium sp. 2MCAF23 (assembly GCF_052115565.1). Classification (NCBI taxonomy): domain Bacteria; kingdom Bacillati; phylum Actinomycetota; class Actinomycetes; order Micrococcales; family Microbacteriaceae; genus Microbacterium; species Microbacterium sp. 2MCAF23. The sequence goes on from NZ_JBFRGY010000002.1 coordinate 311,960, forward strand.
ACTTTCGGGGTGTCGACTGCAAGTGCGGCACCGCCGAGTACGCCAGGTCCACAGATTCATGGCTCAAAGAACTGTCCCGGAAATCTCAAGACCGTTGTCCCAGATAGCGGTGATGTTGCGAAACGCGGGATCAAGGCGGTCGGAGCTGCTCTCGGTGCAGACGGTGACGGATTGGAAGCCTCGCCAGCACTAGACAAGATCCTTAAGGGCAATCCACATTGGGTCTCAGAGATTCAGTGTGGCGATAGGCTCCCGCTTCGTGATCCGCACGTCACGGAGACCGGGACGATGACTCCCGCAGCCGCGTCAGGCACGACCAACATCACCAACGCGACTTCGTACAATTGGACCGGTTACCGCCTCAAGGGCACGGACCCCAACCACATCTACTACACGTCGGTCGCAGGCAACTGGTCCGTGCCCTACTTCGATCCGCCCAACAATTCCGTTCAGGAGAGCGCGTCACAGTGGGTCGGCATCGGATCCGGAGACACCGGGTGGGATCAACTGATCCAGGCTGGCACCGTCGCGTACACCGGGCCGGGCTGGAACGGCATCGGACCATCGGGAACATACGGGTTCTACGAGTCTTACCCCCTGCAGAGTGAGGTCATCATCCAGAACCTCCCCGTCAACAGTGGAGACGTCGCGGGAGCGAGCGTCAGCTACATCGCCCGCAGCAACACGATGATCTGGGTCGTCTGCTCAAGCTCAGCCAACAACACCTGCGTCTCGGGAACGGAAGCCCTAGGGTCCACTGTGGGCACCTATGCGGAACAAGCCGAGTGGATCATGGAGAGGCACTCGGTAAACGGCTTGAACACTCTGCTCCTTCCGTTCGTTAGGGCGGACTATTACGGCGCCACATATAAAGAATGGCGCGGCGGAAGCACAGTTTCCGACACATATATTCTCAACCAGGGACCAACAGGACCCGGTCTGACGCTCGACAACATAGCAATGGTGGATTGCGGCGGAACGCCAACGCTCGCATCCACAGGATCACTGGATAGTCAGGGAAACTTCTCCACCTTTTCGTACCATCAAGGAACGGCATGCTGAGCAAGAGAGTCGCCCGACAGGGGCCAACCGGGGAGCAATCATCCGTGATCAGTTGAGTGAATTCGGGAAAGAGCAACGATCAGGCGCAGCCAACGCGGTCTTCGCCATACTGCTCCTGGTCGTTGCTCTCACTGTCGCGATTCCAGGGAGCGGCGCACTCTGGGTCGAGCTCGGGCTGCTGACCGCCAGCAGTGGGCCGGTTGCGCCACCTTTCTGCGGCGGAGGAGCAACCGTCGTCATCGTCGCGGCCGTGCTCAACACGCTGATCCTCGTGGGTGGCGTCGCGGGCGTGATCGTTCTCCTCGTCAGGCGCCGTCGAGCGTGGCTGCTGGCATTGCTCACCCTTGTTGGCGTTCTACTCGTAGCCGTGATCGCAGCGGCTGCACTGCCCGGAACCGCCGCCGCGCTGTGCCACCCGTAGGGCAACTAGGTCGTGTCTGACAATCGGTGATCCAGCTGTCGAGGCCGCGAGCGGATAGCCGGATGCGTCTGGTTCTCTAGTCTTTGTCCATGGCGGATCGCGTGTTGGTGCTGCGGGCTGACGAGGCCCTCGTGCTCTTCGAACTGCTGCATCGTTGGGAAGACGAGGGCCGCGACCTGCAACTCCTCCCGGGCGAGCAGACCGCGCTGTGGGCTCTATCGGCGGCGCTCGAGCGAGTGGCTGAGGAGCCATTCGCTCCGCTCTACGCGGAACGGGTGCAACAGGCGCGTCAGCAGTTGCGCGAGCGGGACGACACGCTCGGCAAATCTTCTTTCGCTGATAATGCACATTATGTCAGATAGAAGTTGGCGGATGCCACTCCTCCAGCGCTCTACACGGATGCGCTGCCGCGGAGAATGCATTCGACCGCGTCTCCAGGCCGTGCTCCGTCAGCTCAGGGGTCAGCATGCCGCTCACTGCGAGGCTGGCGTATCCGTTGAGGCTGACGCGGGCTTACTGCAGGCCGTCTTCGCAGTTGCCACCGGGGCGCTGTCTCGACCACAGTTCGTACTCGGATCCGTCTTCGGTTTGGACCAACCACGGCGGAAACCTGACGAATTCATCCATCGCGAGGCTCCACGTCGAGCCTGCCGCAGCCCGGTGGGTCTTGGCCCATTCATACATCAGCTGACCGGTCTGAGACCAGTCCCGTTCGTTCATCTGCTGGGCGATGTCTGCCGGCATCGGTGCACTCCTCGGAGTGCTGTAGTCATAGGTGCACGAATACGCTCGTCCGCCGTCGCTGACGTAGCTCAGCGAGATGGTGACGTTGACCGGGTATCTGAAGTCGCGAACGAGGTCCATCGTCGCGATGACAGCAGCAATGGCGACCGCTGGTACAACGACGATCGCGATGGCCATGATGATCCACGGTATGAGCCGTCGCCGAGCCGACCCGGTGACCGGCTGGACCGCGGTGTGGGTGCCTTCGACGGGCGTGACGCGCTCTGAATCGGGCATGGTCTCACGATACACATTCTTGAACGCGTTCGAAACACGAGTGCGCCCAGCGCGCTGAGCCTCCGGCCAGGCCTCACCCGCCACGACCCTCTGTTGCCTCAGGGGCGCCCAGGCGACTCCGGTCCGTCTCGTCCGCACTCGCCGCCGGCGGCTGGGCTTCGCGCCAATACGTCTGCACGGCGGCGCCGGTTGCCAGGTGGACCTTCGAACGCGGCCGGTATCCGAGATGCTCGTATCTCCTGTCGTTGACGGGATTGGAAGACTCCAGATAAGTCGGGATGCCGAGCGCGTCGTAACGCGACAGTGCTGCGCGAAGCAGGCTCATGCCGTGCCCTCCCCCGCGCCACTCGGGTGCAACGCCGAGGAGTGTGAGGTACGCGTGCGGTTCATCGGGTCGGGCGGCTGCGAACCACTCCCCTGCTTGAGCGAGCCGGTCCGCAGCGGCGGCGCCCAGAAGTTCGAGAGTCATGGCGTCATAGGCGTCATGGGATGCGTCGGAGACCTCATTCGCGCCGGGTGGTAACCAGACGGATACAGCCTTGAGGGCTGGTCCTGCGGCGACCGTGACCATCGAGTCCGGGAAGCGTAGCGCCTCGGTGCACATGAAGTGCCAGAACGCGTCGGCCACCGCGCGCCGCCGACCGGACTCGGGAAATGCAGGCCCCCACACCGGGTCATCCAGGAACGCGAGCGTGAGTATTCGCGCCATCTCGTCCACGTCGGCTGCGCGTGCAGCGCGCGCGTCCTGCCTGAAGTCGCCCTTGCCCATGCTCTCCTCGAATCCGTTCCCGTCTGCCGCGCTGGTCGCTATCGGAAGCAATGGCCGAGCGATGGCAACCCTAACGCTAGTGCCCTTGGCGTGCATTATGCTGCACTCATGGAATCTCAGCCAGACCCACTTGCGCAGGCCATCGGCGTGCGAGTCAAGCGCGAGCGCATCGCACGCGGATGGACACTCGACCAGTTGGCGGAGCGCTCCGGAGTGAGCCGACGCATGATCGTCAACGTCGAGCAGGGCGCCGCCAACCCGAGCCTGGAGACGCTTCTGCGGATCTCCGATGCTCTGGGTATGGGCTTGCCTGCGCTCGTCGAGCCGCCTGCGCCCAAGACCGCCAAGGTGACCCGTGCCGGCGAGGGGGCGACGCTGTGGAGGGGCGAACAAGGCGGATTCGGCATGCTCATGGCGGGCACGGAGCCGCCGAATGTCGTCGAGCTGTGGGAGTGGGTTCTCGCCCCCGGCGATCGCCACGAGAGCGACGCTCACGCCAGCGGGACCCGAGAGATGCTGCTCGTGACCGAAGGCGCAGTCACCGTCTCGGTCGGCAACGACGCTTACGACCTGGTGGTCGGCGACACGGTGTCGTTCTACGCAGACATCGAGCACACGTATGTCAACGCCCAGGAAAGCCGGGCCCGACTGGTCCTCTGCGCATATGAGCCGGGCGTCGGGATCGCACATGGAGCGGAGACCGACAATGACTGAGACCTTCACATCGCAAGCGCAGGGATCCGCGGGCCCAGGTCGTGGCCGCCTTTCTCGAATCCCGGCGTGGACCATGGCCGTGGTGGCGATGATCTCGGTCCAGCTCTCCAATGCGCTCTCCGTGCCGGTCATCGAGCAGGTCGGCCCGGCCGGCACAGCATGGTTGCGCATGTGCTTCGGGGCGATGTTCCTCTGGATCATCGCGCGACCCGCGATCCGTTCGCTGCGCGGCAAGGACATTCCTGCTCTGCTCGCACTGGGCGTCGTGACCGGATTCATGACGACCTGCTTTCTCGCCGCGGTCGAACGCATGCCGCTGGGCACGACCGTGGCGATCGAGTTCCTCGGGCCGCTCACTGTCGCAGGCCTGATGAGCAAGCGACGCCGGGCGCTCGTGTGGCCGCTGCTCGCGTTCGTCGGCGTCGTACTGCTCACCGAGCCTTGGCGCGGGAACTTCGATGCCGTGGGCGTCGGCTTCGCCGCCGCCGCCGGAACATGCTGGGGGCTCTACAACGTGCTCACTCAGCATGTCGGGGATCGGTTCTCCGGCATCAGCGGGCTGTCGCTGACCATTCCCGTCGCAGCTCTGACGACGCTGCCGATGGGCCTGCCCCAGGTCATCGGCGGGACGTTCACCTGGTGGGTGCTGCCCGCCGCGGCAGGGATCGCGTTGATCACGCCGGTGATCGCATTCGGTCTCGAGATGATGGCGCTGCGACGGATGTCTCACACCGCGTTCGGCACGCTGCTCTCCATCGAGCCCGCATTCGGCGTCGTCATCGGGTTGCTCGTGCTGGCCCAGGCACCCAGCCTGGTGCAGGTCGTCGGGATCGCGATCGTCGTCATCGCCGGCGCGGCGGCTCAGCGCAGCGGCTCTCGCACCGAGGAACCCACGGTCACCGACGCTCCTCCGTCTGCCAGTGAGAGCAGATAGTCCGTTTGTCCGACGGCGCGACCGTGCGGGCATCCTGCCTGCCGACCCGCAGCGGCAGGGGGATCCCGATGCCCTACGCTGACGGGGTGATGGCTGCACCCCGACGGATCCCTGCCGGCGCCGAGCTGGAAATCCTCATGCGACTGTACGGATACCGCTTCACGCGCACCGGTGGCGTGGTCGGCGCCCAGGCATCGAACGAGGCGATCGATGTGACGGCGGCCGAGTCGTCCGGCTGGCCGGTCCGTGTCATCGAGCGGATCCGGCCGGTCGATATCGTCGAGCGCTCGATCGCCGCCGCATCGGTGCTGGACGAGGCAGCCGTGCTCGGCGCCTTCGTCGCAGGCCTGGGCAGTGCCCCGCACGGACGCCAGATCCTGATCTCCTTCGCCTGGGCACGGCATCTCGCGTCTGCGCCTGCGGCCGAGAACGGGTTGCCCGATTGCGGTCTGGACGCGCGTTCGGAGGATGCCTACGAGCTGGATTCGACCGAGGTGCTGCTGCGTCTCGCGCTCGGCTGGGCCTGGAACGAGCAGCCGCATCGCTATCTCCCCGATCTCGAGACCGCGGTCGCGGCGGGCCTCCCCTCCCCCACGGTCGATGACAAGGAGCGGCTACGCGCTTTGCTCGAGGTGATCTCAGCCCAGCCCGACGGCAGTCGCGCAAGCGAACTCGAGAAGGCGGTCGCGCGCGCGAAAGTCGTATCGGGCACAGACAAGTACCAGCGATATGGCATCCTCATCGGCCTCGCCGAGTACGGATTGCTGCCAAGCACTCTCGACCCCAGCTGGGACAGGTTCGTGTCTCGCCGCGAGATCGCCGAGGCTTGGTCCGGCGGACCTCGATCGGACATCACGCCGCCCCTGTCCGGCTGGCGCGGCGGAATCGACGCGGGACGGGCGGCGCGGCTGCTTGCCTTATGAGGATCCCCATGCTGGCGGAACCTCGGCGCAACAAGAAGCGGGCGTCCCGGCACGTGAGTGCCGAGGACGCCCGCTTGCCGTGAAGTCTCAGAGAGCCTGGATGTTCGCAGCCTGCATGCCCTTGGGGCCGCGCTCGGAGTCGAACGAGACCTTCTGGTTCTCTTCGAGGTTGCGGTACCCGTTACCGGTGATCGCGCTGAAGTGCGCGAAGACGTCGGCGCTGCCGTCGTCGGGCGCGATGAATCCGAAGCCCTTTTCGGTGTTGAACCATTTGACGGTGCCAGTGGCCATGTCGTCATTCCTTCTTGTCTGGGACCCGTTGAATGGTCCGCGAATCCGCGACGAGGCCGTCGGGAAATCTGGGGTGGCGCGTTCCGGCGCCAGGGTTCGTCCGTGAACGGACGGGCTGAGAGGGGTCCACGCGAGTCCCAGGGCCGGTGTCGGCCACGAGTCGGATACGGGAACAACAGGAGAGATCAGAGAACCAACCGGTCAGAATGCATCACAATGGCTGACGCAACCAGAGTCACTGAACTGAATACCCGCTCGATCGATGATCGAGCCCAGAAGCTGGTCCGGAGCAGGACTCCGGCAGAAACCGCAACTTCAACAACCTGGGCAACAGCCTATCCCTTCCCACCTGGGTGAAGGCCCAGAGCGTCACCGATCATGCAGGTCCGTCAGGATGTGCCAGGTCGTAGGCACGAGACACCATCTTCGGTACGACCATGCGCCACGCGTCGACGACGAACTCGCGTGCCTCCCCCGGGTCGAGCGCCGCGAGTTCGGAACGCACCCAATGGAATCGCATGTCGGACGGCGACGGCAGCTGGAACTTCTCGGGTTGACCTCCGACGAGTCCTTCGCGCAGTTCTTTGGGGAAGCCGAACTCCATCGTCCGTTCGTCCGCCGAGAACGCGACATACACGAGCTGACCGACGCGGAACTTCAGCCGCCCTCGGACGTAGACCTCGTACGAGCGTTCCAAGGTGGATCCGAGTGCGCGTACATCCTCGATCGTCGCCATGCTCGACCTCCTTGCGTCGAGAATAGGCCGGTCAGGGAGTGGGATCCCGCACGGTGAGCAGTGAACGACCGTGCGTGCCTTCCTTCGTCACCGTGCCGGTCTCGACGAACCCGAGCTTCTCCAGCGCGCGCCGTGACGCGAGGTTCCAGTCCCACACGCTCGCCCAGAGGCGCGCATGCCCGGACTCGCCGGCCCAGGCGATCACCGCGCGACCGGCTTCTGTGGCGTACCCGTGGTTGTGCACCTCGCGGAGGAGCTCGAAGGCCAGTTCCGGCTGGTTCGCATCGCCCGTGCCGTCGAACACCACACCGCAGTATCCGATCGCCTCACCGGTCGCGCGGAGCACCACGGTGAGCAGACCGGGAGCCTCCTGACCGCTCCCCCGACGGATGTCCTTCGCGATATCGGCGACAGTCGGTCGCCCCTCCGCGTCGAGTCGACGGTGGGGAGGAACGCGCTCATCGCGCTCGGTCCACAGCTGATGGAACACGAGGGCGTCTGCTTCCTGCTGCGGTCGCAGGATCAGGCGCTCGGTCGTCAGCGTCGGACGCGTGCTCTCGGCCATGATGCCATCCTCGCATCGGTGTGCACGGTCGGGGACGGTGGCGCCTTTCGATGGAACACGCTCGGCGGGCGTCAGCGCCGGGGCGTCCAGCCCGACGGCAGCGGACCGGCGAGAAGCGCTCTCTCCTCGTCCGCGTTGAGCGACCAGCCCTGGGCGGCGTCGACGCCGTCGAACCCGCCGCGGGCGAGGCGGAAGCCCAGGTCGTCCTGCGTGGTGCGGGGATCTCCCCCACGACGTACCGATGCGCGCACGCTCCAGGCGTCATCGGCGAAACCGCCCCCGCGGAACACGCGGTACTCGCCGTAGCGCGCCGGATCCAGCAGATCCCAGCACCACTCCCAGACGTTGCCGAGGGTGTCGAAGAGCCCGTTCAGGTTCGGCATCCGCTCCCCCACACGTTGCGCGTGGCGCAGGCCATCAGCGGCGGTCCAGGCGATCTCCGGGAGCGGTCCGTAGTGCGGCGTGGTCGACCCGGCGCGGCACGCGTATTCCCACTCCGCCTCGGTCGGCAGGCGGTAACCGTCGGCTGTGACATCCCAGTGCACCTCCGTGCCATCGAAGCGATAGGCCGGATCGAGCCCCTCCCACTCCGAAGCGGCGTTGCAGAAGCGGATCGCGCGCTGCCAGGAGACGTCGACGGCAGGGCGATCAGGGTGCTCGGCCGCGATTCCGAGCAGCTCCGAGACCTGCTCCTCGGTCACCGCGAATGCGCCGATCTCGAACGGTTCCAGGTCCACTCTCCAGCGGCGCTTGGTCCGTGCATCGTGCAAGACGACGGAACCAGCCGGCAGGGTGCGCATCTCGATGTCACTCATCTCAGGGCAGTCTAGGAGCGGCCGAACGTACGATCGGGTCCATGACGGCCGCCGCTTCCCACCGCGCTCTGGATCGGGTCTTCGCGGTGAGCATCGTTCTCAAGGGACTGGACGGCGCGGCCGAGCTGATCGGCGGTCTTGCGTTGCTCTTCCTCTCACCCGCCCGACTGCGCGAGTGGCTCGGCGATGTGGTCGCCTTCGTCCTCGTCGGACACGAGCACTCCCCTGTCTTCCACTGGGCGATACACCTCGGAGACTCGTGGGGCACGAGGACGACGCTCTTCGCGGCCGCGTACCTGCTGCTGCACGGCGTCATCAAAGTGGTGCTCGTCTGGGCGTTGCTGAAACAGCAGTTGTGGGCGTATCCGTGGATGCTCGCGGCGCTCGCGGTCTTCATCGCGTTGCAGTGCTACGAACTGATCGTCCACTTCAGCTGGTGGATGCTCGCGCTCACCCTCTTCGACGTGTTCATCGTCTTCCTCACCGCGCGCGAGTGGCAACTGCACCTGAAGCGCCGCGCTGCGGGCGCCGATGTCGGAGCCGTCCCGTAGCGTCTCCGACATGACACGCGCGATCTTCTACACCGCCTCGACGCTGAACGGATTCCTCGCAGATCCCGACGACTCGCTGGACTGGCTCCTCACGATCCCGCAGGAGCAGGCCACGGGCGACATCGCGGCGTTCACCGAAAGGGTCGGCGTTCTCGTCGAGGGGGCGTCGACATACGAGTGGGTGCGCGACCACGAGGACCTCCTCCGCCACCCTGAGCGCTGGCAGCAGTTCTACGGCGATCGTCCGACATTCGTCTTCACACGGCGATCGCCGGAGCCCGTGCCGGGCGCCGACATCCGATTCGTGCAGGGAGAGGTCGCCGAGCACTGGCCCGACATCGTCGAGGCAGCCGGTGGCAGGGATGTGTGGATCGTGGGCGGCGGAGACCTGGTGGGCCAGTTCGCGGACGCAGGCCTGCTCGATGAGATCGTCGTCACCTTCGCTCCCGTGACTCTCGCGGCGGGCAAGCCGCTGCTTCCCCGGGACCTCGATCACAGCAGGCTCGAGCTCACCGGCGTTCGCCAGGCCGGGCCTTTCGCCGAGCTCACCTATCGGCTGACCGGGAGGCCCGAAGCACCCTGATCGCGCGGCGTCGGCGGACTGTGCGGAACCTCTACGCTGAACACGTGCCCGAAGCCCTCCTGACCGCCGAGCGACTCGTGCGACGGTTCGCCCGCGACACCAACCTGCTGGTGGCAGGCCGAACCTTCGACGTCATCGGCGAAGGCGATGTTCCCGACGAACTCCGCACGCTTCTCGTTCGCCTCCGAGCTCGCGTGGGCGATGGCGCCGTCGCGTTCGTCCCGGGGGAAGAGGCCGAGATCCTGCTCGACGGGGCCCCGTTCCCTCCGCGGGAGGGCGCCGATGACCGGATCGACTTCGCGGGCGACTACATGCCCGTGTCGCGCGACATCGCTGCGAGGCTGAGGGACACAGCTGCGGTGCGCGGCGTTCGCATCGGCATCGCGATGGTCCTCGAGCCGAAGACGGCGCAGCTCGCCCTGCTCCTGCGCGACGCCGGCGCCGAAGTCGCGGTCTACGCCCACCCGGATGAGATCGACGTCGACGTGGCCGCCGCTCTGCGCGCTCGAGGTATTCCGGTCGACGGGGATCCTGCGCTGTCCGGCGTCGCAGAGCGTGAAGCCGCCGTCGCGTTCCTCCGCCGGGGCCACGAGCTGCTGCTTGATGACGGTTCGCACTTGATCCGGCTCGCGCATGAGGCCGATGTCCTGGCCGACCTCAGAGGCGCGGCTGAGGAGACGACGAGCGGGCTGACTCCCCTGCGCCGGATGGCGGCCGAAGGCGCGCTGCGGATCCCGGTGATCGCCGTCAACGACGCGCCCATGAAGACAGCCTTCGACAACCGCTACGGCACCGGTCAATCCTGTGTGTTCGCGATCGCCGACGTTCTGGACGTGGCAGGTATCGGAATTCGGGACCAGCCCGCGGTCGTGGTCGGCTACGGCCCCGTCGGTGAGGGCGTCGCGGCGCATCTGCGCGCACTCGGCGCCGCGGTCGGCGTGACGGAGACGGATCCGGTGCGCGCCCTGCGCGCCGCGCACGATGGCTATGCGACAGGTCTTCTGAGCGATCTCGCGCCGAACGCCCTTGTCGTCTCGGCCACAGGTGCGCCGCACACGATCGATGCCGAGACCCTCCGCGCGGCCCGCGTCGTGGCCGTGGCCGGCGGCGTGCCCGAGGAGGTGGATCTCGACCCCACGGGCCTGCAGCCGGTCTCGCACGCGGGAGCCGTGCTCCCGCACCTGGAGCAGGTCGGCGACGGCGCCCTGCTCGTGGCTCGAGGAGGCTGCGTCAACCTTGCCGCGGCGGAGGGCAACCCGATCGAGATCATGGATCTGTCGTTCGCGGTGCAGCTGTCTGCTGTCGAGCAGCTGCTCGCCTCGCCGCTGCCGGCGGGAGTGCACCCGTTCCCCGGCGACGCCGACGAGCTCGTCGCCCGTGCTGCTCTCGCGGCGCGCGGCGAGGCCGTCGACGTCCGCAGCACGGCGCAGCAGCGCGCGCAGCAGGACTGGCGCTCCCCTCGCTACCGCCGGGAGGACGTTGCATGAACGACGTCACCCTCTACTCCGCGGGCCAGGTGTTGCCGATCACGGCACCGCCGATCACCGACGGCGCGGTGGCCGTGCAGAACGGCAGGATCCTGCACGTGGGTGAACGCGCCTGGGTGCGGAGATCCCTCTCGGATCGGGGTCTCACGCCCTCAGAAGTGCACTGGCCCGGCGTACTGATACCTGGGCTGGTCAACGCGCACACCCACCTGCAGTACACCGGGATGGCGGAGGTAGGTCGAGGCCGGTATCGCGGATTCGAGGACTGGGCGACGGCGTTCGACCCCGTGTACGAGCAGGGACGGGACTGGGCCGCGGATGCGGCGGACGGCGCGTCGCGCCTGATCCGCAGCGGGACGACTGCCGCCGCCGATGTCGTGACCGACCGCACCGCGGCATCCGCACTGCACGATGCGGGGTTGCACGGCATCACCTACTGGGAGGTGATGAGCTGGACCAATGCGGAGTGGGCCCGCACCGGACGCCGTCAGGTGGAGGAGTCGCTCGACGCACTGCCCACTCCCCCCGGCACCGGGCTGTCGCCGCACGCCCCCTACTCGCTCGATATCGAACCGCTCCTGGAGATCCCTGACATCGTCCGCGAGCGCGGCGGACGCATACACATCCACCTCGGTGAGGCGGCGTTCGAGAGCGAGTTCGCGCACGGTCAGGCGCACGCCTGGCATACAGCGGGCCTGGCGAGCTTCCAGGAGCTGCGCGACGCCGGCTTCGGCACGAGCGCGACCGAGTTCGTGGACCAGCTCGGGGTACTCGGACCCGACTGCCATATCGCTCACGGCGTCTACATGAGCGCGCGCGATCGGGCGATCCTGCGCGAACGGCACACGAGCGTCGCGCTGTGCCCCCGCTCGAACGCCGTCGTCGGGTTGGAGGAGCCGCCGATCGCCGCATACCTGCGCGAGGGCAACCCGATCGCGGTGGGGACCGACTCGCTCTCGTCCAGCCCCTCGCTGGACCTGCTCGCGGACGTCGCCGAGCTCGCACGCATCGCCCGGTCGCAGGGGTACACCGACCGTGACCTGCACGCGCGGCTCCTGAACGCCGCGACCCTGGGTGGCGCGCACGCCATGGGGATCGACGTCGGCCCGGACCGCACCGGCTACCTCGCCGTGGGCGCGCTCGCAGACCTGGCGTTCTTCGACGTCGCACCGGGGGCGGACGCGGTCGTCGAGCTCGTGGAGTCCGGCGCGGGGCGATCCGCTGCCACCGTCATCGCCGGCGAGGTCCGACACGCGACCGCCGCCTTCGAAACACCCCTGACCGCCCTGTAACGGAGCCACCCATGACTGCGCCTGTTCCCGCGACCGCGATCCGCCTCGATCTCGAACCGCACCCCGAAGGAGGCTGGTTCCGCCGCACCTGGACGAGCGCCATTCCGGTCGAGACCGTCGGCGGCACGCGCCCCGCGGCCACCTGCATCCACTATCTCCTCACGCCGGAGGAATCCAGCGCGTGGCACGTCGTCTCCAGCGACGAACTCTGGCTCTGGCACGGCCCCGGCCGCCTCGAGCTGAGTCTCGGCGGATCCGGAGCCGCTCCGGGAGAAGCCGAGAAGATCGTGCTGGGCCCCGGCGATGCCGCGCAGGCGCTGGTCCCCGCCGGAGTCTGGCAGGCCGCACGCCCCCTCGACGACAGCGAGGTGCTGGTCTCCTGTTTCGTTTCGCCCGGTTTCGACTTCGCCGACTGGCGTCTCGCCGATTCCTCTACGGTATGAACGGGGCACCTGCGCCCGCAGCCATACCCGTCCGCCCCCGCACCTCAGGAGTCCCCGTGTCCCTCGCACCTGCTCTGCGCCGCACCGCGCTCACGGCGACGGTCGTCGCCGCCGCCCTCGTCCTTGCCGCCTGCAGCGGCCCCGCCTCGTCGTCCACGCCGTCCGCTGGTGCGGACGCCACCGGCGCCGCCCTGCAGACCGTCACTGCGGGCAAGCTCACGATCGCCACGGGCGACCCCGACTACGAGCCCTGGTTCATCGACAACGACCCCGCCAACGGCAAGGGCTTCGAGGGTGCTGTCGCCCACGCCGTCGCCACCGAGCTCGGGTTCTCCGACAAGCAGATCGTCTGGACGCGCACCGGCTTCGACGCCGCGATCGCTCCCGGCCCCAAGGACTGGGATCTCAACATCCAGCAGTTCTCGATCTCCGAGGACCGCAAGAAGGCCGTCGACTTCTCGTCGTCGTACTACACGACCACTCAGGCGGCCGTCGCCGCGAAGGGCACCCCCGCCGCCACGGCCACGAGCATCGCCGACCTCAAGAAGGCCAAGGTCGGCGTCGCCACCGGCACGACGAGCTACACCGTCGCGAAGGCGCAGCTCGGCACCGCCGACCTCAGCGTCTTCAACTCGGTCGACGATGTCGTCCAGGCTCTCAAGGGCGGCCAGATCGACGCGATGATCACCGATCTGCCCGGGGCGTTCTACGTGACCGGGGCACAGCTCGAGAACGCCAACGTGATCGGCCAGTTCGCCGATGACAAGGGCGGAGACCAGTTCGCCTTCGTGCTCCCGAAGAATTCCGCGCTGACTCCGGCCGTCACCAAGGCCGTGGACGCCCTGCGGAAGAACGGCACCATCGCCGAGCTGCAGAAGAAGTGGCTCAGCGAGGCCGTGAACGTCCCCGTCCTGAAGTGACCTCTCCCCTCGCCGACGCGGCGTGGCAGCCGAGCCCCCTCGAGCTGTCGCGTCGCGCACAGCGCCGCCGTGCGACGACGCTTTCCGTTCTGCTCGCGCTGCTGAGCAGCCTGGTGGTGGCTGGCGTCCTCGTCATCGTCATCGCCAACACCCCGGGATGGAAGGTCGTGCGTGAGACCTTCTTCGATCCGAAGGTGGCGGTCGCGAGCGTGGGCCCGATCTTCCAGGGCCTGCTGCTCAACATCCTCGTGCTCGTGATCGCGGCGGTCTGCGTAGCGCTGCTGGGCACGCTGCTCGCCGTCCTGCGCTCCCTTCGCGGTCCGGTGTTCTTCCCGCTGCGTCTTCTCGCGGCCGCGTACACGGACTTCTTCCGCGGCGTCCCGCTGCTGATCGTGTTGTATCTGGTGGGCTTCGGGATCCCGGCGCTCATGATCTTCCCCCGGATGCCCGCGATGTTCTGGGGCACGATCGCCCTCGTGATCAGTTATTCGGCGTACGTCTCCGAAGTGCTCCGCGCCGGCATGGAGGCCGTGCACCCGTCGCAGCGGGTCGCCGCCCGGTCGCTGGGTCTCACGCATGGGCAGACCCTGCGGATCGTCGTGATCCCACAGGGCGTGCGCAAGGTCGTCCCCGCGCTCATGAACGACTTCGTCTCGATGCAGAAGGACGTGGGACTCATCTCAGTCCTCGGCGCCATCGACGCGGTCCGTGCGGCTCAGCTGCAGGTCGCCGAGACGTTCAACTTCACGCCGTACATCGTCGCCGGACTCTTCTTCGTGATCCTGAGCTGGCCGATGATCCGTCTCACGGACGTCGTCACCGCGCGTCTCAACAAGCGCGAGCAGGCCGGAGGGATCGTATGACCGCCCCCGTGATCGAAGCGATCGGAGTGCGCAAGCGCTTCGGCGACCATGATGTGCTGCGCGGGATCGACCTGGCCGTCGATGCGCATGAGGTCGTCGTGCTCATCGGCGCGTCCGGATCCGGAAAGTCCACGCTCCTCCGCACGATGAACCTCATCGAGCGCGTCGATGACGGGCAGATCCTGCTCTCGGGAACCGACATCACGGATCCGCGGATCGATGCGGACGCGATTCGCGCACGGATCGGGGTCGTGTTCCAGCACTTCAACCTGTTCCCGCATCTCACCGTGCTCGACAACGTCACGCTCGCGGCACGCCGTGTGCACCGCATGCCGAAGGCGGAGGCGAGCCGGCGCGGTAGGGAGCTGCTGACCGCGCTCGGCCTCGGTGACAAGGCGGATGCCTACCCCGACCGTCTCTCCGGCGGGCAGCAGCAGCGTGTGGCGATCGTGCGTGCCATCCTGACCGATCCGGAACTGCTGCTCCTCGACGAGATCACGAGCGCGCTCGACCCGCAGCTGGTCGGCGAGGTGCTCGATCTCGTCCGGGAGCTCAAGGGGCGCGGTACCACGATCCTCATGGCCACGCACGAGATGTCCTTCGCGCGCGACGTCGCCGATCGGGTCGTCTTCCTCAAGGACGGCGTGCTCGTGGAGCAGGGACCGCCCCAGCAGATCTTCGACGCACCGCAGCACCCTGCGACAGCCGAGTTCCTCGCCCGCGTCTCGCACTGACCGCACGGGGGCTGAGCAGTATCGCGCGACCTGCTCAGCCCGCGGGAGACGGTCTGATCTCGGTCCAGTCGGCGAACTTCGGCCGGCGGCCGTCGCCGGAAGACCGGCGCGTCACACGGCGCTTGATCCAGGGCCCGACGTGCCGCCGGTAGTACGCGGCGGTGCTCAGGGGCTCCTCCTCCGGCACGTCGCGGGCCTGCCACCACTCTTCGGGGGCACCGACGCCGACGGCATCCAGCACCCTCGCGGCCACGCGGTGATGTCCGTTGGCGTTCATGTGGAGGCGATCCTCGGCCCAGTACTCGGGTCGGCTGAGTTGGCGGTCCGGCCAGTTCAGCGCCTGGAGCACGTCGGGGCGATCCTGGATCCGGCGGAGCACAGCGGCGGACAGCTCGTCGCCGCGGCGCTGGATCAGTGATGACAACGGGAGTTGTCCCGAGGGGTTCGCTCCGGAGAGCACGATGAGGGTGGCGCCGGCCTCGTCGCAACGCCGGAGCACCCGCGTGAACGCATCGGCGATGTGCTCGATGTCGGCCTTGGGGCGCAGCATGTCGTTGCCGCCGGCGTTGAAGGACAAGTGGGTCGGCTTCAGGGCCAGGGCCGGTTCCAGCTGCTCCTCGACCACCGGCCATGCGAGGCGTCCGCGGATCGCCAGGTTCGCATAGGCGATCGGCTCGCCGAGCGCATCCGCCCAGCCCAGCGCGGCGAGATCGGCCCACCCGCGGACCGTGCCGTCGGGAAGCTCGTCACCGACGCCCTCACTGAAGGAGTCGCCGATGGCGACGAAACGAACAGCACTCATTCGTTCAGCCTACGACGACGGGGCCGGGCAGACGCACGACCGTCCGGCCCCGTCAGCGACCGACGTGGGTCAGTCCTCTGCGAGCAGCTTCCGCACCCGCGGGATCACCTCGGTGCCGTAGAGCTCGATGCTGCGCATGAGCGCCTCGTGCGAGGTCGTACCTGTCGCGTACTTGAGATCGAACCGGCCGAGACCGAGAGTGCGCACCGTGTCGGCGATCTTGGCGGCGACCCGCTCCGGCGAACCGGCGTAGACGGCGCCTTCCGGACCCACCTCGTTCTGGAACTGGGCTCGGCTGTACCCGGTGCCCCAGCCCCGCTCGGCGCCGATCGTGTTGCGCATCGTCTCGAAGCCCGGGTACGCGGTGGACCAGGCCTCGTCGTCGGTGTCGGCGATGTGCCCCGGTGAGTGCACCGCGATGGGGAGCGCCTTGTTCCCGAACGCGTCGACGGAGCGGTGGTACAGGTCGATGAACGGGCGGAACCGCGCCGCCGGTCCACCGATGATCGCGAGCATGAGCCCGAGGCCGTGTCGCGCGACGCGCACGACCGACTCCGGCGATCCCCCGACGCCCACCCAGGTGCGCATGCCTGCGGCGGTCTTCGGGAAGACGTCGGCGTTCTCGAGCGGGGGCCGGACGGTTCCCTGCCAGTTCACGGGCTCCTCCTTGAGAAGCTCGACGAACAGTTCGAGCTTCTCCTCGAAGAGCCGGTCGTAGTCGCGCAGATCGAAGCCGAACAGCGGGAAGGATTCGGTGAAGGAGCCGCGTCCCAGCACCACCTCGGCGCGACCGTCGGAGAGCGCATCCAGAGTCGCGAAACGCTCGTACACACGGACGGGGTCGTCGGAGCTCAGCACGGTCACCGCCGTTCCCAGGCGGAGCCGCTCGGTGCGCGACGCGATCGCCGCCAGGACCATCTCCGGGCTCGACACCGCGAAGTCCCGGCGGTGATGCTCCCCCACGCCGAAGAAGTCGACGCCGACCTGATCGGCGAGTGCCGCCTGCTCCACGATGTTGCGGATGGTCTGCGCGCCGCTGAGGGTCTTCCCCTCCGCGTCGACCGTGATGTCGCCGAACGTGTCCAGTCCGAACTCGATCTCCATGCCCAGCCCCTTTCTATTCATCTGAATAGAGAAGAAAGGGGTCGCGGACATTCCCGCGACCCCTTCCCGCTGCCGGGCGCTGTCAGACCACCTGGAAGACAGAGCGCAGCGTGTCGAGGCCGACCCCACCCATGTCGAGGGCGCGCTTGTGGAAGGCCTTGATGTCGAAGGCGTCGCCCTCGCGCTCCTTGACCGCGTCGCGGACCTGCTCCCAGATGCGCTGGCCGACCTTGTACGACGGCGCCTGCCCCGGCCAGCCGAGGTAGCGGTTCACCTCGAACTGTCGGAACTCGTCGGACATGTTCACGTTGCGACGCATCATATCGAGTGCGTAGTCGTGATCCCAGACACCCTGGCCGTCGAGGCGCGGCTTGCCGAGATGCACGCCGATGTCGAGCACCACGCGCAGCGCGCGCATGCGCTGCCCGTCCAGCATGCCAAGTCGGTCGGCGGGATCGTCGAGGTAGCCGAGCTGCTCCATGAGGCGCTCGGCGTAGAGCGCCCAGCCCTCCGCGTGACCGGAGGTGCCGGCGAGCACGCGACGCCAGGTGTTCAGCTCCGCCCGGTTGTACGTGGCCTGGGCGATCTGCAGGTGGTGCCCGGGAACGCCCTCGTGGTAGACGGTGGTGAGCTCGCGCCAGGTGTCGAACTCCGTGACGCCCTCCGGCACCGACCACCACATGCGGCCGGGACGGGAGAAGTCATCGGTCGGGCCGGTGTAGTAGATCCCGCCCTCCTGCGTCGGCGCGATCATGCATTCCAGTTCGCGGATCTGCTCCGGGATGTCGAAATGCGAGGCGCCGAGCTCGGCGATCGCCCGATCGCTGGTCTCCTGCATCCATCGCTGCAGGGCGTCGGTGCCGACGAGCTTGCGCGCAGAGTCGGCCTCGAGGTGGGCCACGGCCTCCTCGACGGTGGATCCGGGCAGGATCTCGTTCGCGATGGCGGTCTGCTCGGCGACCATGCGCGCGAGCTCTTCGCGGCCCCATTCGTAGGTCTCGTCGATGTCGATCGTCGCTCCGAGGAACCGGCGAGAAGCCAGGGCGTACAGCTCGCGTCCCACCGCGTCCTGTTCACCGGCGACGGGAGCGAGTTCAGCGCTGAGGAACGTGCGCAGGCCGTCGTAGGCGACGCGGGCGGCGGCGGAGCGGTCGGCGAGGTCGCGGGCGAGGCTCGCGGGCAGCTGCCCTTCGTCGGTCGAGGCCTCGGCGACGAACGCGGCGAAGAAGCCGTCGTCGGCCGTGTACCGCGCGATCTGCGTGGCGACCTCGACGACCTGTCGCCGGGCCGGGACGACACCCTTCGCGATGCCCTCGCGCAGAGTCTCGACATATCCGTCCAGCGCGGCGGGAATCGCGCCGAGACGCTCGGCGATGACGCTCCAGTCATCGGCCGTCGCCGTCGGCATGAGGTCGAAAGCCTGGCGCACATCCTGTGCGGCGGAGGCGATGACGTTCAGGTCACGCAGATGCCACTGCGCATCGTGCTGCTCCAGCGTCAGCCCGAGCTCGGCGGAGAGATCCGTCTTGGTGACCCGGTCGATCTCGTCGACGGGCTCCGCCGCCTCGAGCTCTGCGAGTACGCGGCGGGTCTGGGCGATGGCGTGCTCGTGGCCCGCCGGGCTGAAGTCGTCGAGGCGGCCGTTCACCTCGTTGCGGCCGATGTAGGTGCCGAGGATCGGCGAGAGCTCAGTCAGGGTGTCGACCCAGCCCTCCGCGATGTGATCGATGGTGGACGGCCTGCGCGTCGTGGGCTGCTCTGCGGTCATCCCTTGAGCCTATCCACGGAACGGGCTCCGCTCCACGGAACGACGCGGCTGAGGGCGCGCATCGTGGAGCGGTTCCCGTTCCGCGGCGTTGCGTCAGTGCGCGGCCTCGTTCCAGTCGCCGCCGCGACCGACCTGCACGTCCAGCGGCACAGACAGGTCCGCGGCGCCGGCCATGCGCTCGCGCACGATGCGCTCGGTGGCATCCCATTCCCCGGGCGCCACCTCGACCACGAGTTCGTCGTGGATTTGCAGCAGCACCCGGGAGGCGAGGCCGGCCTCGAGCAGGTCGGCGTGGATGCGGAACAGCGCGACCTTCATGATGTCGGCCGCACTGCCCTGGATCGGAGCGTTGAGCGCCGCCCGCTCGGCGTTCTCACGGAGCACGCGGTTCGGGCTGACGAGGTCCGGGAACGGTCGGCGTCGCCCGAAGATCGTCTCGGTGTAGCCGACCTCCTTCGCGGCGATCACCGAGGCGCGCAGGTAGTCGCGCACGGCGCCGAAGCGGGCGAAGTACTCCATCATGAGCTGCTTCGCCTCGGACTGCTCGATGCGCAGCTGCTTGGACAGGCCGAAGGCGCTGAGACCGTAGACCAGGCCGTAGGACATGGCCTTGACCTTGGTGCGCATGGCCGGCGTGACCTCCTCGGGCTCCACGCCGAACACGCGCGCACCCACGAAGCGGTGCAGGTCCTCCCCCGAGTTGAACGCCTCGATGAGGCCTTCGTCGCCGGAGAGGTGCGCCATGATGCGCATCTCGATCTGCGAGTAGTCCGCCGTCAGCAGCGTCTCGTAGCCCTCGCCGACCTGGAACGCGCTGCGAATGCGCCGCGACTCCTCGGTGCGCACCGGGATGTTCTGCAGGTTCGGGTCGGTGCTGCTGAGCCGGCCCGTCTGGCTGCCCGTCTGCACATACGTCGTGTGCACGCGGTGGTCGGCGCGGATGGCCGTGTCGAGCGACTCGATGATCTGCCGGAGTTTCGTGGCCTCACGGTGCTGCAGCAGCAGGTCGAGGAACGGATGCGGGTTGCTCTCCTGCAGGTCTGCGAGCACGGCCGCGTCGGTGGAGTACCCGGTCTTGGTCTTGCGGGTCTTCGGCAGCTCGAGCTGCTCGAAGAGGACCTCCTGCAACTGCTTGGGCGAGCCGAGGTTCACCTCGCGCTCGATGATCGCGAAGGATTCCTCCGCGATGCGGCTCGCGCGCTCCCCCAGCTCCTGCGAGAAGCCGGAGAGGATCTCGTGCGAGACGGCGACGCCCGCGAGCTCCATGTCGGCGAGAGTGATGAGGGTGGGCAGCTCGATCTCGCGGAGCACCCGGTCGACGCTCTCCGGAACGTCCGTGCGCAGGGCGGTGGCGACGCGGGCCGTGAACCAGGCGAGCTGGGCGGGCGAGGCTCCCTCCGTCTCCGGCACGAGCTGGCTCGGATCCGCCTCCGGCAGCTTCTCACCCAGGTAGCGGTCGACGAGGTCGGCGAGCGTCTTGTCGGGATAGCTCGGGCGGAGCAGCCATCCCGCGAGGTTCGTGTCGTAGGCCAGCCCGCCCAGGCGCACGCCTGCGCTGTGCAGTGCCTTCACCTGCGGCTTCGCGTCGTGGAAGATCTTCGGCGCGTCGGACGCGAGCCAATCGGCGAGAGCGGCCTGCACCTGCGGCGACCATGAGAGCTCGACGAGGTCGTCGCCGTGCGCGAGCCCCACGCGCCGTGGCAGTCCGCCGGCGGCGGTCACCTCGACCGCGACGTCGCCGGTGGCTGTGGCGAGCCACGCTGCGACCCCTTCGACGGAGAGCTCCGTGGCAGCCGGTACGGCGACGGTGGCAGCGGTCTCCTCGGCGGGCGCATCCTCGCCGACCGCCTCGAACACCCGCGGCAGCAGCGTGCGGAACTCCAGGCGGGCGAAGATGTCGCGCACGGCCTGCGCGTCGATCGGACGCGTCTCGAGGTCTGAGGGGCCGACGGGGAGCTCGACGTCCTGCAGCAGCCGGTTCAGCTTGCGGTTGCGGCGCACGTCCTCGATGTGCTCGCGGAGGTTTCCGCCCACGACGCCTTTGATCTCGTCGGCGCGATCGAGCAGCTCATCGAGCGATCCGAACTGCGTGAGCCATTTCACGGCGGTCTTTTCGCCCACCTTCGGCACGCCGGGCAGGTTGTCGCTCGTCTCACCCACGAGAGCGGCGATGTCGGGGTACTGCTCGGGGCGCACGCCGTAGCGCTCCTGCACGGCGATCGGGTCGTAGCGCTTGAGCTGCGACACGCCCTGCACGTTCGGGTAGAGCAGCGTGACCTCGTCGTTCACGAGCTGGATCGTGTCGCGGTCCCCGGAGACGACGAGCACGTCGAAGCCCTGCGAGGATCCCTGCGCGGCGAGCGTGGCGAGGATGTCATCGGCTTCGATGCCCTCCTTCGTCAGGACCGGGATCGACATCGCCGCGAGGCAGTCCTGCAGCAGCGGGATCTGCCCGCGGAACTCCGAAGGGGTCTCCGAGCGGGTCGCCTTGTACTCCGGGTATACGTCGGTGCGGAACGAGTGCCGCGACGTGTCGAAGGCGATCGCCATGTGCGTCGGCCGCTCCGCCTTGATGAGGTTCACCAGCATCGACAGGAAGCCGTAGATGGCGTTCGTGTGCTGGTTGTCCTTTGTGGTGAAGTTCTCCACCGGAAGGGCGAAGAACGCCCGGTATGCGAGCGAATGGCCGTCGACGACCATGAGGGTAGGCTTTGCGGAGTCCGTCACGACTCCAGCCTAACGAGCCCTGCGGACATCGAATCGAGGAGGATCCGCGTGAGCGACCCTGTGGACACGACCGCTGCACCGACCGGCTCCGGGATGGACTGGGCGGTCGAACGCGGCATGGGCGCCCTGGCGGAGAAGATGGGTCTGAGCTGGGTCGAGTTCTCGGTGAACCGCTGCGTGGCCACGATGCCGGTCGAAGGAAACACGCAGCCGGTCGGGCTCATGCACGGCGGCGCCTATGTCGTGCTCGGCGAGTCTCTGGGCTCGATGGCGGCGAACCTGCATGCCGGCCCCGGGCGACTCGCGGTGGGCGTCGACATCAACGCGACGCACACGCGCTCGGCCACCAGCGGCGTCGTCACGGGCGTGTGCACCCCGGTGCACCTGGGCCGCAGCATCACCGTGCACGAGATCGCCGTGAGCGACGATCAGGGCCGGCGCTGCTCCACGATCCGGATCACGAACATGATCAAGGACCTTCCCGGCGCCTGACCGCTCAGGACCCGCTGTCCGGAGCATCCTCCAGGATCCGCTGGAACAGCAGGTGGTCCTGCCACTCCCCCGCGATGCGCAGGTAGCGCGCGGCGTGACCGATCTCGGTGAAGCCGATGGCCCGCAGCACGCGCTGCGACGCCTCGTTGTTCACGAGCGTCGCCGCCTGGACCCGGTGCAGTCCGAGGTCGTCACGTGCGAGCGCGCAGACGGCGGAGACCGCGGCGCGCATGACCCCGCGGCCCGTCAGGTCCTTGTCGATCCAGTAGCCGAGGTGCGCACTCCAGAACGCCCCGCGCACGATGTCGCTGAGGTTCACCCGTCCCACGATGCGGTCGTCGGCGTCCTCCAGCACGTAGGCGGCAGTACGCCCTTCGTGCACACCGCGCAGAGACTCTCGGACGAACTCGTCCTGGCGCGCGGTGGTGAAGAACTCCGCTGTGCGGAGCGGCTCCCACGGCGCGAGGTGAGCGCGGTTACGGGTGTACGCCGCGGCGAGCTCGGCGCCGTCTCCGGGAAGAAGCGGGCGGAGCAGGATCCCGTCGCCGAGATCCACGCCCTTACTTCTTGGGGGCGAGCTGCTCGATGATCGCCTTCGCCACGTCCTGCATGGTGAGACGGCGATCCATCGACGCCTTCTGGATCCAGCGGAACGCCTCGGGCTCGCTGAGTCCCATCTTCTCGTTCAGCAGGCCCTTGGCCCGGTCGACGAGCTTGCGGGTCTCGAAGCGCTCGACCATGTCCGCGACCTCGGCCTCGAGCGTGATGATCTGCTCGTGGCGGGCCAGGGCGATCTCGATGGCCGGGAGAAGGTCGTTCGGCGTGAACGGCTTGACGACGTAGGCCAGGGCACCAGCCTCGCTCGCGCGCTCGACGAGCTCCTTCTGACTGAACGCGGTGAGCAGCACGACCGGCGCGATGTTGCTCTTGTGCAGCTTCTCCGCGGCGCTGATGCCGTCGAGCTGGGGCATCTTCACGTCCATGATGACGAGGTCGGGACGCAGCTCCGTGGCCAACTGCACCGCGGTCTCTCCGTCTCCGGCTTCGCCGACGACATCGAAGCCGTTGTCGCGGAGGATCTCGACGATGTCGAGGCGGATCAGCGACTCGTCCTCGGCGACGACAACGCGTCGCGGAGCGGACGAGGCGGGCTGCTCAGGCTGCTGCTCTTCAGTCACGGATCCATCCTACTGGACAGCAGTTTCGGATCTTGTGAACCATGGTGCCGGCGGTGGGACTCGAACCCACACACCCTTCCGGATAGAGCATTTTGAGTGCTCCGCGTCTGCCATTCCGCCACGCCGGCCCGGATCGACTGTAGCGCACCTGCGGATGCCACGAGGGCCGGCCCCATGGGGCCGGCCCTCGTGTGCGCGTCCTACTTGGCCTGATAGGCCGGAGCGGCGCCGTGAACGGTGTCGCCGACACGGTGGATGCGCAGGTCGTTCGTCGATCCGACGATCCCGGGAGGGGAGCCGGAGATGACCACGACCTTGTCGCCCACTTCGGCGAGGCCCGACCCGAGCAGATGCTCGTCGACCTGGTGGAACATCATGTCGGTGTGCGGCACGAAGTTCACCAGGCTCGTGCTGACGCCCCAGGTGACGGCCATACGGCGGCGGATCGCCGGATCCGGCGTGTACGCGAGCATGGGGATGCGCGAACGGAGTCGCGACAGGCGCCGCGCCGAATCGCCCGACTGCGTGAACACGCAGAGGAACTTGGCCTCGACGAATTCGGCGACCTCGAGAGCCGCGAGCGTGATCGCGCCGCCCTGGGTGCGCGGCTTGGTGGTCAGCGGGGCGATCCGCTCCAGGCCGTGGTCCTCGGTGGACTCGATGATCCGAGCCATCGTCTCCACGACGATGACGGGATAGTCGCCCACGCTGGTCTCGCCCGAGAGCATGACGGCGTCGGCGCCGTCGAGGACGGCGTTCGCGACATCGGAGGTCTCGGCGCGGGTCGGCACCGGACTGGAGATCATCGACTCGAGCATCTGGGTCGCGACGATGACGGGCTTCGCCATGCGGCGGGCGAGCTCGACCGCCTGCTTCTGCACGATCGGGACCGCCTCCAGCGGCAGCTCGACGCCCAGGTCGCCGCGGGCGACCATGATGCCGTCGAACGCGTCGACGATGCTCTCGAGGTTGTCGACGGCCTGCGGCTTCTCGATCTTCGCGATGACCGGGACCTTCACGCCCTCTTCGGCCATGATCTCGTGCACGCGGGTGACGTCGGACGCGTCACGGACGAACGACAGCGCGATGAGATCGGCGCCGATGCGCAGACCCCAGCGCAGGTCGTCCTCGTCCTTCTCGCTCAGCGCGGGGACGCTGACCGCGACGCCGGGCAGGTTGATGCCCTTGTTGTTGGACACGGCGCCGGCGACCACGACACGCGTGGTGACGACGGTGCCGTCGGTCTCGATGACCTCGACACGGACCTTGCCGTCGTCGATGAGGAGGAAGTCGCCGGGCTTGACGTCCTGCGGAAGGCCCTTGAAGGTCGTTCCGCAGATGTCCTTGTTGCCCAGGATGTCCTCGGTCGTGATCTTGAAGATGTCGCCGACCGCGAGCTCGTAGGGGCCGGCCTCGAACTTGCCGAGGCGGATCTTCGGGCCCTGCAGGTCGACGAGGACGGCGACGGCGCGACCGGAGTCCTCCGCCGCGCGGCGGACGTTCGCGTAGTTGTTCTCGTGCACGGAGTAGTCCCCGTGGCTGAGGTTCAGCCGGGCGACATCGACCCCCGCATCGATGAGGGCCCGCACCGTTTCATACGTCGAGGTTGCGGGGCCGAGTGTGGCCACGATTTTGGCACGTCTCAATGCGTTCTCCGATAAGTGTCAGGGGGATGGAATAAGGGCCACGAGGCCGGGGCCAGCCTACGCGGGCTGGACCCCGATCGCGACATCAGACGGGCGGACCGGAGCGGGCAGCACGGTCTGTCCCATGAGGTGCCTGTCCACAGCGGCCGCTGCGGCGCGTCCCTCGGCGATCGCCCACACGATGAGGGACTGGCCTCGTCCGGCGTCGCCGGCGACGAACACGCCCGGGATGGTGGATGCGTAGTCCTCGTCACGCCGGAACGCGCCGCGCTCGGTGCGCTGCGGACCGTCCTCGCCGTACGCCTCGTACCCGGGGCCGGTGAAGCCCATCGCGATGAGCACCAGATCCGCGGGGATCTCCCGCTCGCTGCCGCTCTTGGGAACGCGACGGCCGTCCACGAACTCGGTCTCGGCGACGCGCAATGCGCGCACCTCGCCCGCCTCGTTGCCGAGGAACTCCACGGTGGAGGCCAGGTACTGCCGCTCCCCGCCCTCCTCGTGCGCCGAGGAGACCTCGAACACGGTCGGCATCATCGGCCAGGGCTGGTGCTCCGGGCGTCCCGACGACGGCTGCCGTCCGATCGCGAGGTTCGTCACGCTGAGCGCGCCCTGACGGTGCGCGGTGCCGATGCAGTCGGCACCGGTGTCGCCGCCGCCGATCACGATCACGTGCTTGCCCTCGGCGGTGATCTGGTTCGACACGGGATCCCCGGCGACGGCCTTGTTCGACTCGACCAGGTACTCCATGGCGAAGTGCACGCCGTCCAGGTCCCGTCCGGGGATCGCGAGCTCGCGCGGCAGGGTCGCCCCGGTCGCGATCACCACGGCGTCGTACCGGGCGCGCAGATCGGCCCAGCTGATGTCGGTGCCGATGTTCACGCCGGCGCGGAACCGCGTGCCCTCCTCGGACATCTGGCGCAGGCGCGCGTCGAGGTGCGACTTCTCCATCTTGAAGTCCGGGATGCCGTAGCGCAGCAGCCCGCCGATGCGGTCGTCGCGCTCGAACACCGCGACGGTGTGCCCTGCACGCGTGAGCTGCTGAGCGGCGGCGAGACCGGCGGGGCCGGATCCGACCACGGCGACGGTCTTGCCCGTGAGCCGTTCCGGCGGCTGCGCCTCGACCCAGCCCGAGGCGAAGGCCTCGTCGATGATCGAGACCTCGATCTGCTTGATCGTGACGGCGGGCTGGTTGATGCCCAGCACGCAGGCGCTCTCGCACGGCGCCGGGCACAGCCGTCCGGTGAACTCCGGGAAGTTGTTCGTCGCGTGCAGGCGGTCGATCGCCGCGCGGCCTTCGCCGCGCCACGTGAGATCGTTCCACTCCGGGATGAGGTTGCCGAGCGGGCAGCCCTGGTGGCAGAACGGCACACCGCAGTCCATGCAGCGGCTCGCCTGGCGGCGGAGCACGGCTGAATCGCCCGGCTCGTACACCTCCTTCCAGTCCATGATGCGGACTGGAACGGGCCGGCGGGCAGGGAGCTCGCGCTCCGTGACGGTCAGAAAGCCCTTGGGGTCAGCCACCGGTCACCTCCAGGATGCGGGTCCAGACGATGGAGCCGTCGGGGTCGATCCCCTCGGCCTCTGCCTCTGCGCGGGTGCGCAGCACGGCGGCGTAGTCCCGCGGCAGGATCTTCGTGAAAGAGGCGGCGAAGTCGTCGTCCGCCAGGATCTCCGCCGCGAGCGGGGATCCGGTGCGCTCCACATGCTGCATCAGCAGCTCGCGCAGCTCCTGCGTGTCCACCTCGTCGAGAGCCAGGAGCTCCAGCTCCCCCGCACTCAGCGAAAGCGGGTTCACGCGCTCGGTGTGCAGATCGCGCACGTAAGCGATGCCGCCGGACATGCCGGCGCCGAGGTTGCGTCCCGTGCTGCCGAGGATCACGGCGACGCCGCCGGTCATGTACTCGAGCGCGTGGTCGCCCACGCCCTCGGCGACGGCCGTCGCCCCGGAGTTGCGAACCAGGAACCGCTCCCCGACCACGCCGGAGATGTGGATAGTGCCGCTGGTCGCGCCATAGCCGATCACGTTGCCGGCGATCACGTTGTGCTGCGGCACGAACGTCGCATCGGGATGCGGACGGACCGCGATCTCGCCACCGGAGAGACCCTTTCCGACGTAGTCGTTCGCGTCGCCCTCCAGACAGATCGAGATGCCCCGCGGCAGGAACGCGCCGAGCGACTGCCCCGCAGTGCCGTGCAGGGAGATCCGGATCGTGCCCGCGGGCAGCCCCTCTCCCCCGTGCTGCACGGTGACTTCGTGGCCGAGCATCGTGCCGACGGCGCGCTCGGTGTTGCGGATCGGCAGATCGAAGGAGACCGGCGTGCCCTGAGCGATCGCCTCGCGGGCGGCCTCGAGCAGAGGAGCATCGAAGTGCTTCTCCAGCTCGTGGTCCTGCGCGCGAGCACTGCGACGGGGCTCCCCGGCGGGGAACACAGGACCTTCGAGCACCGGGGCGAGGTCGAGACCGTCCGCCTTCCAGTGCTTGATGGCCGCGTCCGTGCGCAGCAGATCCGCCCGGCCCACGATCTCTTCCAGGCTGCGGAAGCCGAGCGCGGCGAGGTGCTCGCGCACCTCCTCCGCGATGAACTCCATGAAGTTCACGACGAACTCGGGCTTGCCCGTGAACCGCTCGCGCAGCACCGGGTTCTGGGTGGCGACGCCGACCGGGCAGGTGTCCAGGTGGCACACGCGCATCATGATGCAGCCGCTCACCACGAGCGGCGCCGTGGCGAAGCCGAACTCCTCCGCACCCAGCAGGGCGCCGATGATCACGTCGCGGCCCGTCTTCAGCTGGCCGTCGACCTGCACCACGACGCGGTCGCGCATGCCGTTGAGCATGAGCGTCTGCTGCGTCTCGGCGAGGCCGAGCTCCCACGGGGTGCCCGCGTGCTTGAGCGAGTTCAGCGGGCTCGCGCCCGTGCCACCGTCGTGGCCGGAGACCAGCACGACGTCGCTGAGCGCCTTGGCGACACCGGCAGCGACCGCGCCGATGCCGGACTGGCTGACCAGCTTGGTGTGGATCCGGGCGTTCGGGTTGGCGCGCTTCAGGTCGAAGATGAGCTGCTTGAGATCCTCGATCGAGTAGATGTCGTGGTGCGGCGGGGGCGAGATGAGCCCGACCCCGGGCGTCGCGTGCCGGGTGCGCGCGATCCACGGATACACCTTCTGCGGCGGCAGCTGACCGCCCTCACCGGGCTTGGCACCCTGCGCGAGCTTGATCTGGATGTCGTCGGCCGCGGTGAGGTACTGGCTGGTCACGCCGAAACGGCCGGACGCGACCTGCTTGATCGCGCTGCGGCGCTCCGGGTCGACCAGGCGATCCGGATCCTCACCGCCCTCGCCGGTGTTCGACTTCGCGCCGAGACGGTTCATCGCGATCGCGAGCGTCTCGTGCGCCTCCTGCGAGATGGATCCGTAGCTCATCGCACCGGTGGAGAACCGCTTGACGATGGAGGACACGGGTTCGACCTCGTCGATCGGCACCGGCGGGCGCTCCCCCGTGCGCAGCTCGAACAGGCCGCGCAGGGTCTTCAGCTCCTTGGCCTGGTCGTCCACGAGCCGCGTGTACTCGCGGAAGATGTCGTACCGCCGGGTGCGCGTCGAGTGCTGCAGACGGAACACGGTGTCCGGGTTGAACAGGTGCGGCGAGCCGTCACGGCGCCACTGGTACTCGCCGCCCGTCCAGAGGCGCTCGTGCGCACGCGCCGCGGCGTCCTCGGGGTAGGCGAAGTCGTGGCGCGCCTGGTTCTCGGCGAAGACGTCCTCGATGCCGATGCCGCCGAGCTTGGTCTCGGTGCCGGTGAAGTACGCGTCGACGAGCTCCTGGCTGAGGCCGACCGCCTCGAACACCTGCGCGCCGGCGTACGAGCCGACCGTGGAGATGCCCATCTTGGACATGATCTTGAGCACGCCCTTGCCGAGCGCGTAGATCAGGTTGCGGACGGCCTTCTCCGGCGTGATGCCGGTGATGTAGCCGGTGCGCACGAGGTGCTCCACCGTCTCCATCGCGAGGTAGGGGTTCACCGCGGAGGCGCCGTAACCGATCAGGGTCGCGACGTGGTGCACTTCGCGCACGTCACCGGCCTCGACGATCAGCCCGACCTTCATCCGGTCCTCACGGCGGATGAGGTGGTGGTGCACCGCGGACAGCATGAGCAGCGACGGGATCGGGACGAGGTCCTTGTTGGAGTCCCGGTCGCTGAGGATGATCAGCTCCGCGCCGTCCTCGATCGCGGCGTCGACCTCGGCGCACATCTCCTCGAGGCGCTGGGCGAGCGCGTGCGGACCCAGATCGAAGTGGTAGAGCCCCTTGATCGTCGCGCTGGAGCGCTCCGGGCGGGCGCGATCGATGTGACGGAGCTTGGCGAGCTCGTCGTTGTCGATGACGGGGAAGTCGAGCACGATCGTGCGTGCGTGGTCGGGTCCCCAGTCCAGCAGGTTGCGCTCCGGCCCGAGACCGAGCGAGAGGCTCGTGACGACCTCTTCGCGGATCGCGTCCAGCGGCGGGTTGGTGACCTGCGCGAACTGCTGCACGAAGTAGTCGAAGAGCAGCCGCGGACGCTCCGAGAGCACCGCGATCGGCGCATCGCTGCCCATGGCGCCGAGCGGCTCGGCGCCGGTCTGCCCCATCGGGGTGAGCAGGATCCGCACCTCTTCCTCGGTGTAGCCGAAGGTGCGCTGACGACGGGTGATCGATGCGACCGGGTGCACGATGTGCTCCCGCTCCGGCAGATCGGCGAGGCGCACGCGTCCCTCATCGAGCCACTCCTGCCACGGGTGCAGGGCGGCGAGGTCTCGCTTGACCTCTTCGTCCTCGACGATGCGGCGCTGGGCGGTGTCGACGACGAACATCGTGCCGGGCTGCAGGCGGCCGCGGCGCTTGATGCGCTCGGGTTCGAACTCCAGGACACCGGTCTCGCTGCCGATCACGACGAGGCCGTCCGTCGTCTCGGTCCAACGGCCGGGGCGCAGTCCGTTGCGGTCGAGCGTGGCGCCCACGACGGTGCCGTCGGTGAAGATGAGGGCGGCGGGACCGTCCCACGGCTCCATCTGGTTGGCGTGGTACTCGTAGAACGCGCGCAGGTCCGGATCCAGGTCCGTCTGACGCTCCCAGGCAGCCGGCACCATCATCATCACGGAGTGCGGCAGGCTGCGCCCGGTGAGGGTGAGCAGCTCGAGCACCTCGTCGAACGAGGCGGAGTCGCTCGCACCGTCGGTGCAGATCGGCAGCAGCGGGCGGATGTCGCCGAGCAGCTCGGACTCGAGCTGCGACTGGCGGGCGCGCATCCAGTTGCGGTTGCCGCCGACGGTGTTGATCTCGCCGTTGTGCGCGAGCATGCGCAGCGGCTGCGCGAGCGGCCAGGACGGGAAGGTGTTGGTCGAGTAGCGCGAGTGCACCACCGCGAGCTCGGAGGCGAAGCGCTCGTCCTGCAGGTCGGGGTAGAACGGCTCCAGCTGCAGAGTCGTGACCATGCCCTTGTAGCCCAGCGTGCGGGCGGACAACGAGACGAAGTAGGCCCCGAGCTCATGGCCGGCGCGCTTGCGCAGCCTGTAGGCGACCCGGTCCAGCGCGATGCCGGAAAGCGCCTCGGCTCCGCTCGAGGCGGGGCGCGAGACGAACAGCTGCTCGAAGGCGGGGCGGGCCTCGTCGGCGAGCTTGCCGAGGTGCTGGTTCGCGGTGGGCACCTCGCGCCAGCCGAGCACGGTGAGGCCCTCGGCGCGCGCGATCTTCTCGATCCCGGCCTTCTGCTCGCGACGCGACCGCGAGTCGAGCGGGAGGAAGGCGAGCCCGGCGGCGTACTCGCCCACCGGAGGAAGCTCGAACGAGGTGACCGCACGCAGGAACGCGTCCGGCATCTGCGTCAGGATCCCGGCGCCGTCGCCGGTGCCCGCGTCGGAGCCGATCGCGCCGCGGTGCTCCAGGTTGCGCAGCGCCTCGAGGGCGAGCGCGATGATGTCGTGGCCCGGCTCCCCGCGGAGCGTCGCGACCATGGCCAGGCCGCAGGCGTCCTTCTCGAACGCGGGGTTGTACATCCCCTGCTTCGGGGGGTAAGCGCCGGAAGCGCCGTGGGGAGGCTGGAAGTACACCAGTCACCGTCCTCAGATTTCTGATGAACCCGGGGACATCATCGGCCCGCTCGTTCAGTGCGATATTCCCGGTGGACGTACGTCCACCGCAGCGAGGCTCCTGTCGGCGCCGTTCTCAGGGGCGGGAGACGGCGCTCGTGGCGTCCGCCTCCGCGCGATTCTCGTCGGTCTGAGGCTCGCTCAGGTCGACGAAATCATCGGGGTTTTGCGATTCTACCCCAGCGGCGCTCGGCTCCCGACTCGGCTGGTACGGCGAAGGCTCGAAGCCGGGGTGACGGCGAGTCTGCACGAACAGGACGACGATGCCCAGCACGACGCCGAACAGCGCGGCCCAGACGTTCGTGCGCAGCCCGAAGTAGATCTCGCTCGGATCGATGCGGATCGACTCCCAGACCATGCGTCCTGCGCCGTACCAGATCAGGTAGACGGCGAAGAGCTTGCCCCACTGCAGGCGCAGCTTGTGGCCGAGCCAGAGCAGGAACAGGCAGCCCAGAGTGTTCCAGATGACCTCGTACAGGAACGTGGGGTGGAACAGGGTCCCGGCGGCGAGTCCTGCCGGGAAGGCAGAGTTCGTCGACTCGATCTCCAGGCCCCAGGGGAGGTCGGTGGGCAGGCCGAACAACTCGTGGTTGAACCAGTTGCCGAAGCGGCCGAACGCCTGCGCGAGGATGAGGCCGGGGGCCAGCGCGTCCGCGAAGGCCGAGAAGCGCACGCCGGTCCACTTGCAGCCCAGCCAGGCGCCGATGGCGCCGCCGATGAGCGCGCCGAAGATGGCGATGCCGCCTTCCCAGATGGCCCAGACCGAGCCGGGCTCGAACGGGTTCCAGGTGTTCTTGTCCGGCCCGAAGTAGAAGCCGGGGTGGGTGGCGACGTGGAAGATGCGCGCGCCGATGATGGCGAGCGGGACCGCGATGATGCAGATGTCCACGACGACCCAGCGCTCCGCGCCGCGCTTCGTCAGCCGGTGGTTGGTCAGCAGCGTGGCCACGATGATGCCGGCGATGATGCACAGCGCGTAGAAGTGGATCTGCAGCGGCCCGACCTGGAAGTAGCTGATCGGCGGGCTCGGGATGCTGGCATGCACGCCGATGAGAGCGTTCTGGAGCGCGAAGGGCATGGTCACGAGTCTACGTCGTCAGAGCGCCGTCACCGTGCGAGCGCGGTGCCCGTGGCGAGTTCGCGGGTGACCTCCGCGAGCCGATCCACGCCCCCGTCCCGAAGAGCCCGCACGAGGGCGGTGCCGACGATCGCGCCGTCGGCGTACTCCAGCACGCCCGCGATCTGCTCCGCGGTGGAGATGCCGATGCCCACGCACGCACGACCGGCGCCATGTTCCCTGAGGCGTCCGACGAGCGTGCGGGCGGCCTTGTCCAGCTCGGCCCGCTCCCCCGTGATGCCCATGGTCGAGACGGTGTACACGAAGCCCGTGGAGCTTGCAGCGACCAGGTCGAGGCGGGCGTCGGTGGAGGTGGGCGCGGCCAGGAAGACGCGGTCGAGCCCCGTGCGCTCGCTCGCGGCGATCCACTCGGGTGCCGCCTCGGGAGTGATGTCGGGCGTGATCAGACCTGCACCGCCTGCGGCGAGCAGGTCGTCGGCATAGCGGTCGACGCCGTACTGCAGCACGGGGTTCCAGTAGGTCATGACGACCACGGGGGCGTCCACGGCAGCCGTGATGGCCGCGACCGCCGTGAAGAGATCGCGCATCCGGAAGCCGTTCGCGAGTGCCGCCTGCGTCGCCTCCTGGATGATCGCGCCGTCCATCACGGGATCGCTGTAGGGCGGTCCGAGCTCGATGATGTCCACGCCGTTGCGCGCCAGGGCGATCGCGGCGTCGATGCTGGTCTGCAGGTCGGGGTAGCCGACCGGGAGGTAGCCGATGAAGGCGCCCCGACCGGCGTCATGTGCGCGCTGGATGGCCTCTTCGACGCGGCTCATGCGCCGACTCCGTTCTCTGCAGCGCCCTCGTCGTACAGCCCGAAGTAACGGGCCGCGGTGTCCATGTCCTTGTCGCCGCGTCCGGAGAGGCAGACCGCGAGGATCGCGTCGCGGCCGAGCTCCTTGCCGATCCGCATGGCGCCGGCGAGGGCGTGCGCGGACTCGATCGCGGGGATGATGCCCTCGGTGCGGCTCAGCAGGCGCAGCGCCTGCATGGCCTCGTCGTCGGTCGCGGGGATGTACTCGGCGCGGCCGATCGCGGCGAGCCACGAGTGCTCCGGCCCCACGCCGGGGTAGTCGAGGCCCGCAGAGATCGAGTGCGACTCGATGGTCTGCCCGTCCTCGTCCTGCAGGACGTACGTGCGTGCACCGTGCAGCACCCCGGGGCGACCGCGTTCGATCGAGGCGGCGTGCTTGGGCGTGTCGACGCCGTCGCCGGCCGCCTCCACGCCGTACAGCCGCACGGTCTCGTCATCGAGGAACGCGTCGAACATGCCGATCGCGTTGGAGCCGCCGCCGACGCAGGCGAGCACCGCATCCGGCAGGCGCCCGGCCTCGTCGAGCAGCTGCTGACGAGCCTCCTCGCTGATGATCTTCTGGAAGTCGCGCACCATCGCCGGGAACGGGTGCGGGCCCGCCGCCGTGCCGAAGATGTAGTTGGTGGTCTCGACGGTCGCGACCCAGTCGCGGTACGCGTCGTTGATCGCATCCTTGAGCGTGCGCGATCCCGTGGTGACGGGCACGACCTCCGCGCCGAGCAGGCGCATCCGGGCGACGTTGAGCGCCTGACGCTCGGTGTCGACCTCGCCCATGTAGATCGTGCACTCGAGACCGAACAGCGCGGCGGCGGTCGCCGTGGCGACACCGTGCTGGCCGGCGCCCGTCTCCGCGATCACCCGGGTCTTGCCCAGGCGCTTGGTCAGCAGCGCCTGACCGAGCACGTTGTTGATCTTGTGGGATCCGGTGTGGTTGAGGTCCTCGCGCTTGAGGAAGATCCGCGCGCCGCCGGCGTGCTCGGCGAACCGCGGCACCTCGGTGATCGGCGAGGGACGCCCGGCGTAGGAGTGCAGCAGTGTCGCGAGCTCGGACTGGAATGCCGGGTCGGCGATCGCCTCGTGGTACGCCACGGTGAGCTCGTCGATCGCCGCGATGAGCGATTCGGGCATGAAGCGCCCGCCGAAGTCACCGAAGAACGGCCCCGGCTGATCGCGCAGACTCATGATCCGGCCTCCAGGAAAGAACGCAGGGTGGCGACGGGGTCGCCGGTGACGAGTGCCTCGCCGATGAGCACCGCGTCGGCGCCGGCCGCGCGGTAGTGCGCGACGTCGGCGGGCGTGAGCACGGCGGACTCGGCGATCTTCACGGACGTCGAAGGGATCCGCTCGACCAGCCGGCCGAACAGGTCGCGGTCCAGCTCGAGGGTCTTCAGATCGCGGGCGTTCACGCCGATGAGGTGCGCACCCAGATCGATCGCGACCTCGAGCTCGTCGGCGGAGTGCGTCTCGACGAGGGGCGTCATGCCCAGCTCGAGGATGAGGGCGTACAGCCGCTCCAGATTCGCGCGGTCCAGGCCCGCCACGATGAGCAGCGCGAGGGACGCACCCGCGGCGCGCGCCTCGAACACCTGGTACGGGGTGGCGATGAAGTCCTTGCGCAGCACGGGGACCTGCACGGCGGCGGTCACGGCCTCGAGATCGGCGAGGCTGCCCCCGAACCGACGCTCCTCCGTGAGCACGCTGATCGCAGACGCCCCGCCCTGCTGGTACAGGGATGCCTGCAGCGCCGGATCCGGGATCTCGGCGAGGGCGCCGCGCGAGGGACTCGCCCGCTTCACCTCGGCGATGATCTTCACCCGGTCGACAGGCGCCAGCGCGGCGCGCGCGTCGAGGGCAGGGGCGCGATCGAGTGCGGCACGCTCCACGATCGCCAGCGGACGCTCCCGCTCGCGACGGGCGGCGTCCTCGACTGCGCCGGCCGTGAGGTCGGCGAGCACCATTAGTGCGCCTTCGGCTGGTACTTCGGGCCCTTCGCGCCGTATCCGGCCTTGGAGAGGACCCAGCCCACGATCGCGCCGATGACGATCAGCACGACGCCCACCCAGACCACGACCGGGACGTCGAGGAAGAAGGCGGCGGTGCCCACGCTGAAGCCGAGCAGCATGATCACCACGGCGGTCCAAGCCGCAGGCGAGTGTCCGTGGCCGGGATCTGCGATGGGGTTGCTCATGTTCTCCTCCGAGCGTCGGGTGGTGTGGTCAAGTCTATCGGGATCGTGCTTCTCGACGAGGACCGCGGACAGCGCGGGGCGTCGTCGAGGCGGTCTAGCGGGTGGGGTCGGTGCCGCGGCTGAGCTCGTCCCAGCTCTCCACCGCGTCCACCGGTCCGTCGTTCGGCGCCGGGGCGGTGCGATAGCGACGCCCGCCGCTGCGCCACTGCCCCGCGGTGACCAGGGCCAGCCCGCCGCCGAGGAGCAGCAGGATCCAGCCGACGAGCGCAGCCCAGGGCCAAGCGGTCACGGCGATGCCGTCGACGATGGCCTTCAGCGCCGTGTCCCCTGCGAGCCCCGTGGCCTTGGTGAGGGCGGGGCTCACGGCATCCAGCGGATGCTGGAACAGGATGCGCGTGGTCAGCACGAGCAGGAGGGCCCCGACAGCGACCGCGATCGCGGCGAACACGCGTCGCAGCACGGGCCCGACGAGAGCGATGGCTGCACACAGCGCGAGCGCCGTGAGGCTCAGCGGGGCGAGCACGGGCAGCGCCGCGTTGCCGGCGACGTCGAGCGACTCTCCCCCGTCGGCGCGGGTGACGGTCAGCCAGGTCTGCGTCGAGGACAGGACCCCGATCCCGCCCGCGAGCAGGATCAGCAGCAGGCTCGTCGACTTCGCTCGGCGGGCGAGCATCACGCCGTGGCCTTCCCGGCGTCGTCTGCCACAACCCGGTCCTGCGCCGCGGCGACGACCGGATCCAGATCGCGCCCGTCGAAGCAGGTGCGTGTGCCGGTGTGGCAGGCCACGCCGATCTGGTCGACGAGCAGCAGCACGGTGTCGCCGTCACAGTCCAGCCGGGCGCCGCGCACGTGCTGCACGTGGCCGGAGGTGTCGCCCTTGCGCCAGTACTGCTGGCGGGAGCGGGACCAGTACGTGGCTCGACCCGTCGTGAGCGTGCGGCGCAGCGCCTCCTCGTCGGCCCAGGCCATCATGAGCACCTCGAGAGTGTCCCACTGCTGCACGATCACGGGGACGAGGCCCTGGTCGTTGTAGCTCACGTCGGCGAGCCTGGCATCGAGATCCGTGTTCATCGCACCGTCACCCCCGCGGCGTTCAGCGCCGCCTTCACATCGCCGACGGTCAGCTGTCCGGAGTGGAACACGCTCGCGGCGAGCACCGCGTCCGCGCCCGCGGCGATGGCCGGAGCGAAGTCCTCGGCCTTCCCGGCGCCGCCCGAGGCGATGACGGGCACGCTGGAGACCTCGCGCATGAGGCCCACCAGCTCCAGGTCGAACCCGTCCTTGGTGC
Organism: Microbacterium sp. 2MCAF23; assembly: GCF_052115565.1. Taxonomy (NCBI): domain Bacteria; kingdom Bacillati; phylum Actinomycetota; class Actinomycetes; order Micrococcales; family Microbacteriaceae; genus Microbacterium; species Microbacterium sp. 2MCAF23. Next base: position 348,334 of record NZ_JBFRGY010000002.1, read on the forward strand.
CGTCGGCGTCGATGGAGTTGACCAGCAGCTCCCCCGCGCCGCGTTCGATGGCCTCGCGGGCCCAGTCGAGGGCGTCCAGGGAGGTCTCGGTGCGCCCGCCGTGCGTGGTCACGGCGAATCCGGAGGCCGTGCGCGGACTGCGCTTGATGTCGAGCGAGAGCACCAGCACCTGGGCGCCGAAGCGGTCGGCGATCTCGCCGATCAGAGCCGGACGGGCGATCGCCGCGGAGTTCACCCCGACCTTGTCGGCGCCGACGCCCTGCAGGCGGGCCACGTCGTCGACCGAGCGGACGCCGCCACCGACGGTGAGCGGCACGAAGACCTCTTCGGCGGTGCGGCGCACCACGTCGTAGGTGGTGGCGCGCTCATCGACGGTCGCGGTCACGTCGAGGAAGGTGATCTCGTCGGCGCCCTGCGCGGCATAGTGCCGGGCGAGCTCGACCGGATCGCCCATATCGCGCAGGTTCTCGAAGTTCACGCCCTTGACGACGCGGCCGGCGGCCACATCGAGACACGGGATGACGCGCGCGGTGAGCGACATCAGAGCCTCGCGGCGTGGATCGCGGTGACGAGGATGGCCCGTGCGCCGAGCGCGTAGAGCTGGTCCATCACCTGGTTCATGCCACGGCGCGGGATCATCACCCGCACGGCGACCCAGGCCGGGTCCCGCAGCGGCGACACCGTCGGGGACTCGCGCCCTGGCGCGATCGCGGCCGCCTGCTCGACGAGATCGGCCGGCAGGTCGTAGTCCAGCAGCACGAACCGGTGGGCGACCATGACGCCGCGGAGGCGGCGCAGCAGCTTCTCGGTGCCCTCGGCGTCGCCGGGGCGGCTGATCAGCACCGCTTCGGACTCGATGATCACCGGGCCGAAGATCTCCAGACCCGCCTGGCGCAGCGTGGTGCCGGTCTCCACGACATCGGCGATGGCGTCGGCGACGCCCAGGCGCACGGCCGATTCGACGGCGCCGTCGAGCGGCACGAGCTCCGCGGTGACGCCGTGCTCGCGCAGGTAGTCGTCGACGAGCCCCGGGTAGGCGGAGGCGACGCGCACGCCGTTGAGGTCCTCCAGGGTCTTGAACCGTCCGGGCGGGGCGGCGAAGCGGAACGTCGAGCGGGCGAAGCCGAGCTGCTCGATCTCACGGGCGTCCGGGCGGCGCACATCGCGCAGCAGGTCGCGTCCCGTGATGCCGACGTCCAGCGCGCCCGAGGCGACGTAGGTGGCGATGTCGCGAGGACGGAGGAAGAAGAATTCGACGTCGTTGTCGGCGTCGATCACGTGCAGGGTCTTGGTGTCGCGGCGGCCGGCGTATCCGGCTTCGGCGAGCATCTCGGCGGCGGTCTCGGACAGCGATCCCTTGTTCGGGACGGCAATGCGCAGCATGGGAGGTCTTTCGTTCGAAGCGATCTGTGTGCGAAAGGAGCCCCGTCGGGGCGCCTCACAGATGTCGGTAGACGTTCTCCAGGGTCATTCCCTTGGCCAGCATCAGCACCTGCAGGTGGTACAGCAGCTGGGAGATCTCCTCGGCCGCAGCCTCGTCGCTCTCGTACTCTGCGGCCATCCACACTTCGGCCGCCTCTTCCACGATCTTCTTGCCGATCGTGTGCACGCCCGCGTCGAGCTCGCGCACCGTCCCGGATCCCTCCGGGCGCTCGGCCGCTTTGCGGCTCAGCTCGGCGAACAGTTCGTCGAAGGTCTTCACCCTCCCAGGCTACCGGCTCGTGCGAGACCCCGGAGCCGCGTGACGGCGGCTTCGATGTCGCGGGAGCCGTAGACGGCGGATCCGGCGACGAACGTATCGGCGCCTGCGGCAGCGGCCTGCGCGATCGTCGCATCCGAGATCCCGCCGTCCACCTGCAGCCAGACGTCGGAGCCGCGCCGCTTCGCCTCGTCGGCCAGGGCTCGCAGCTTGGGCATCGTCTCGGGCATGAAGCCCTGCCCGCCGAAGCCGGGCTCCACGGTCATCACGAGAATCTGGTCGAACTCGCCGAGGATGTCGTAGAGCGGTTCCGCCGCCGTGCCCGGCTTGATCGCGACGCCCGCCCTGGCGCCGATGCTGCGCAGGGCGCGTGCGAGGGCGACGGGGTCGGACGCCGCCTCGAGGTGGAAGGTGACGCTCGCCGCACCCAGTTCCGCATAGCCCGGCGCCCAGCGGTCCGGATCCGTGATCATCAGGTGCACGTCGAGCGGGATCGGGCTCGTCGCCTGGATGCGCTCGACCATCTGCGGCCCGAAGGTGAGGTTGGGCACGAAGTGGTTGTCCATCACATCCACGTGCGCGAAGTCGGCCGTCGCGATGCGGGCGAGATCCGCCTGCATGTTCACGAAGTCGGCGGCGAGGATCGAGGGATTGATCCGGGGGGCTGCGGGCAGTTCGGCGCGGGATGCGGGCATGCGCCCATTATCCCGGTGCCCGCCGCCGCGATCGTACCGATGCCGCCGTCCGATCGCGGTTCAGGCGTCCTTGACGAGCAGCGACAGGAACATCGCGTCGGTGCCGTGCCGGTGCGGCCAGAGCTGCGCGTGACCGGATCCGTTCGACGGCTCCGGCAGATCGATCGGCTGCTGCGACACGGCACCGAGTGCCTCACGGGCATCGAGCTCGTGCACGTCGTCCCGGTCGCGGAGCACAGTCTGCACGACCGCTGCGGTCTCGGCCAGGTGCGGGGAGCACGTGACGTAGGCGAGGATCCCGCCGGGCTTCAGCGCGCCGAGGGCAGCCGAGAGCAGCTCCTCCTGCAACGCGGCGAGTTCGGGGACGTCGGCGGCGGTCTTGCGCCAGCGCGCCTCCGGGCGGCGCCGCAGCGCTCCGAGTCCCGTGCACGGCGCATCGAGCAGGATCCGGTCATAGGCTGCAGGGCGCTCGGCGGCGAGCACGCGGCCGTCCTCCTCGGCGACCTCGACGTGCAGCGGCACCGCGGCGACTGCCTTGCGCACCAGTCCCGCCCTGGCGGGCGCCACCTCGTTCGCGTCGAGTGTCGCCCCGCTGCGCAGCGCCTCCGCGGCGAGCAGGGCGGTCTTGCCGCCGGGGCCGGCGCAGAGATCCAGCCAGCGCTCCCCCGCCGCCACAGGCCGGACGCCGACGAGCGCGAGGGCGACGAGCTGCGACCCCTCGTCCTGCACGCGCACCCTGCCCTTGTTCGCGGCGACGGTCGCTCCGGGGTCTCCGCCTTCGGATCCGAACGCCGTCGGTGCGTACGGCCGCCGGGGCTCGCGCGGTTCCGCAAGTCCGGGCAGCGCGACGAGCGTGACCTCGGGAGCCACGTTGTCCGCCGCGAGAAGCTCCTCGAGCTCGTCCTCCCGCCCCTCGGCCGCGAGAGCACGGCGCAGGGCACGGATGATCCAGACCGGATGCGCGTAGCGGAGCCCCAGGCGCTCGTCGTCGGAGCGCGCCGCGGCCGTGACGGCGTCGAACCATTCCTCCTGCGTGCGCGCGGCGACCTTGCGCAGCACCGCGTTCGCGAACCCCGACGCGCCGCGCCCACTCTCCAGGGCCACCAGATTCACCGACTCGTTGACGGCCGCGTGCGTCGCGACCCGGGTGGCGAGGATCTGGTGCGCACCGAGGCGGAGGGCGTCGAGCACCGGAGCATCAATGCCGGCGACTTCGCGTCCGGCCGCGGCGGCGATGATGGCGTCGTATGTGCCCAGACGGCGCAGCGTCCCGTATGTCAGCTCGGTCGCGAAGGCCGCGTCCGCAGCGTTCAGTCCCGCATCGCGGATCGCCCCCGGCAGCAGCAGATTGGCGTAGGCATCGGAGGTGCTGACAGCGCGGATCACGTCGTACGCGACGCGACGCGCAGGCTGCACGTCGCGGGGACGCGCGTTCCGCGACGCCGAGTGCTGCGTCGCTCCGCCGGTGTTCTGCCGGCGCGGTGCGCCCTGACCGTCCGCGCGCCGCTTCGGGCCCCGGCGGCCGTCGCCGTGCTGCCGTCCCTGTCCGCTCATCGTGCGTCGCTCTGCTCGCTCGAGGGCGCGGCGGCGTCGAACCGCACGGTCTCGCCGTCGCTGGTCCGCAGGCCGCGGAACCAGTCCGCGGCGGCCATCGCGGCCTTCCCCGCCGGTTGCACGCGCACGAGCAGCAGTGGCGCGCTGCCGGTGCCCACGAGCACGCCGCCCTTGATCCCGTGCAATACGCCCGGCGCCAGCGGATCCGCATCATGCGTCCGCGCGAGCTCGCGCACCTTCAGCGGCGCCCCGTCGATGGCCGTGTGCGCACCCGGCTCGCTGGTGACGCCGCGGTAACGGGCGAACACCATGTCGGCGGGCTCGGTCCAGTCCAGCAGGCCGTCCTCGAGGCCGAGCTTCGCCGCGTGCGTGGGTTCGCCCTGCTGCGGCACGGGGCGAGCGGTGCCACCGGCGATGGCGCCGACGGCTTCCGCGGTGAGCCCGGCACCGTCGATGGCGAGGGAGGCGAGCGCGTCGTCCGCGGTGGCGTCGCCGGCTACGGGGTACACCCGCATCGCGTGCACGTCCCCCGCGTCGAGCGCAGGGACGAGCTGGAACACCGTGGCGCCCAGCTCCGCGTCCCCCGCGATGAGCGCCCGCTGCACCGGGGCGGCCCCGCGCCAGGCCGGCAGCAGGGAGAAGTGCAGGTTGATCCAGCCGTGCTCGGGGGCGCTCAGCAGGGGTTCGCGCACGAGGCCGCCGTAGGCGACGATGACACCGAGTTCGGGGCGCAGCGCCGTGATCCGACCCGTCGCCTCCTCGTCCAGGCGCGCGGCCTTGATCACCGGGATCCCGAGCGCATCGGCCTCCTGCGCGACCGGCGAAGGGGTGAGTATCCGCTTGCGCCCGAGCGGCGCGTCGGGGCGGGTCACGACCGCGACGATCTCGTGCTCGCCGGCGAGGCGACGGAGGGTGGGTACGGCGGCCGCCGGAGTGCCGGCGAAGACGAGACGCATGAGGGTCCTTCGAAGGTGCTGCGGGTTGTTCGAGACGAACGGGGTGGATCGGGTGGTTTAGAGGTCGGGTTCGGTGACGTCGAGCCTCACCGAGAGCGTAGTCCGTGGGGTCCTGCCACGGGCTCGGCGACGGCCCATCGCCTCGGCGATCACGGCGGCGCGGAGGGCGCCCGCCACGCGCGCGCCCTCGGCGTAGGGGAACCGCACGAGCGCGCGCTCCCGGCCGTCGTCGTCGCCTTCGATCGGTACGGGCCCCAGCACGGCGTCCGGCGGCAGCTGCAGCGCGGCGATGTCGTCGAGGGCGCGACGGATGGCGGCGCCGGTGCCCTCGACCTGGGCGACGCGCACGGACGGCGGCATGCGCAGCGGCGCGCGCTCGGCGAGCTCCGTCCGCGCGTACGACGCCTGGGACCAGGTCGCAAGAGCACGAGCCACGGCACCGTCGACGCCGACGAGATGGATCGGCGCTCCGGGCGCGGCGAGGGCGGCCGCGTTCGACCACCAGCGCAGGCAGGACTCCCCGATCCGCAGCTCCGGCGCCTGCAGCATCCGGGAGCCGTCGAGCAGCACGACCGCCCGGTAGCCTCCCTCGGCCAGAGGCTCGGCGCCGCGGGTCGCGACGACGAGGGCAGGCTTCGCGTCGACACGGACCACCGGATGGTTGCCGTCGGCGACGATCACGCGGATCCCCGGGAACGCGCGCCCCAGCTCCTCCGCGGTCCGCTCACTGCCGGATGCGGCAAGACGCACCTTCTCCCCGCCGCAGGAGCTGCACGCCCAGAGGCGCGCCCCGCGTCCGCACCAGGCGCACACCGGTGTCGCCCCGCGATGCGCGGCACCGAGCGGCCCTCCGCAGGCTCGGCAGCGAGCCGGCGCGCGACACGACGCGCACACGAGCGTCGGCGAGAACCCCGGTCGCGCCACCTGCAGCAGCACAGGTCCGGTCGCGGCAGCGTCCCGTGCCGTGAGGAACGCCCGGGACGGCAGGCGTTGACCGCGCCGGTCCAGATCCTCGGTGGAGTCCAGGACCACGCGCGGCAGCTGCCGCTTGGCGGCCGTGATCGCCCGGATCCACCCGGTCTCGACCAAGCGCTCCACGTCGGTCGTGCGGGTGTGGCCGGCGAACAAGAGGGCGGATCCCTCCTGCTCCTGCCGCAGCAGTGCGACATCTCGGGGATGCGCACCGGGCGCGAGCGGCTCGGCCAGCAGCCCGTCGCCGTCGTCCCATAGCATCACCAGGCCCGCTCGCACCGGGGCGTACACGGCGGAGCGGTTGCCGACCACGATGCAGGGGGCGTCCTCGAGCGTGCGGAGGTACGCGCGGTAGCGGTCGGGGCCCGTCTGCCGGGAGTCGAGGCGGGCGATGGGGGCGTCGGGCGCGAGCACGTCGAGGGCGGCGAGCAGCAGGTCGAGGTCGCGGTAGTCGGGAACGACCAGGATCGCCGAGGCGCCGCCCGCCAGCGTGTGCGCAGCCGCAGCGGCCAGCAACCGGGTCCACTCCGGCAGATCGTCGGAGGCCAGGCGCGGGATCGCCTCCACGGCCGCCCGGCCGGAGTCCGCGAGCACATCGGCGAGACCGGCGTACCGCGCGATCGTCTCGGAGACGGCGGGGACCGTCGCCTGCGCGGTTGCGGCACTGTCGCCCTCCGCTTCCCCGGCTGCCGCCAGCCACGCCTTCTCCACGCGGACCTGTCGCTTGGGCACGATCAGCCGCAGCACATCGGATGCGCTGCCTGCGGCGCGGTCCGCCACGCGACGGGCGAGGGTGCAGAGCGGCTCGGGCAGCACCCGCGCGCGGGACACTACGGCGTCGACCTCCGCCAGTGTCCGGGCGTCGTCGTCCTCCGTGGCCACCTCGACCAGGTACCCGTCGATGACGCGCCCCGCGGAACGCAGCGGAACCCGTACCCGCACCCCCGGCAGGGCATCATCGATCAGCTCCGCCGGGATGGCGTAGTCGAACAGTCGATCCAGCTGCGGGACCGGCGAGTCCAGCAGTACGCGGGCGATCGGCCGGGGCACGAGCGGAGCTTGCGGGTGAACGGGGTCGATCAGAGTCCGGCGGCGCGGCGCAGGTCGTCGGCGCGCGTCGTCTGCTCCCAGGTGAACGTCGGCAGCTCACGGCCGAAGTGCCCGTATGCGGCGGTGGCGGCGTAGATCGGGCGCAGCAGATCCAGCTCCTCGATGATCGCCTGCGGGCGCAGGTCGAACACCGAGCGGATCGCGCGGGTGATCGTCTCGTCGTCCACGGCGCCGGTGCCGAACGTCTCGACGTACAGCCCCACGGGCTGCGCCACGCCGATCGCGTACGCGACCTGCACCTCGAGCCGATCGGCGAGCCCCGCCGCGACCGCGTTCTTGGCGACCCAGCGCATCGCGTAGGCACCCGAACGGTCGACCTTGGACGGGTCCTTGCCGCTGAAGGCGCCGCCCCCGTGCCGTGACGCGCCGCCGTAGGTGTCGATGATGATCTTGCGACCCGTCAGCCCCGCATCGCCCTTCGGACCGCCGGTCACGAAGGGGCCGGCCGGGTTGATGTAGTGCGTGACGCCATCGAGGTCGAGGCCCGTCGTCGCGAGCACAGGGTCGATCACGTGCTCCCGGACGAGCGCCTTGAGCTCCTCCTGGGAGATCTCCGGGTTGTGCTGAGTGGACAGCACCACCGCGTCGACCGTCTTCGGGGTGAAGCCGTCGTAGCCCAGTGTCACCTGGGTCTTGCCATCGGGACGCAGGAACGGCAGCGTGCCGTCGCGGCGCACCTCGGTCAGGCGCTCCGCCAGGCGATGCGCGGTCCACGCCGCCATCGGCATGAGCTGCGGGGTCTCGGTCGTGGCGAAGCCGAACATGATGCCCTGATCGCCCGCGCCCAGGAGATCGCGCGGGTCGGAGGAGCCGCCCTCGCGGTGCTCGTGCGCCTGGTCGACGCCGCTCGCGATGTCCGCCGACTGCTCCCCGACCGAGACGCTCACGCCGCAGGAGGAGCCGTCGAATCCGGTGTCGCTCGAGGTGTAGCCGATGCCGTTGACGACGTCGCGGACGATCGTGGGGATGTCGACGTAGCCCGAGGTCCGGATCTCGCCGGCGACGTGCACGAGGCCCGTGGTGACGAGCGTCTCCACCGCGACGCGTGCTCCGGTGTCCACCGTGAGCAGGCCGTCCAGGATCGAGTCGGAGATCTGGTCGCAGATCTTGTCGGGGTGCCCCTCGGTGACGGACTCGGAGGTGAACAGACGCAGCGCGCTCATCGGTGCTCCTTGGTGTGGAGGGCGGTCGGGCGGGACGGGTTGCGCCCCTGGCAACAGGTCGGTGCGCCCATGCCCAGTATGGACGGAGCCGCCGACATCCACGGACGGGATGACGGCGGCTCCCTTGCGTCGTGCCGGCGGAGGGTCAGCTCACTCCGCGTGGCGGATGCGGAGCTTGTCCTCGTTGATCTCGTGCAGCGCGATGGTCAGCGGCTTGTCCTCGACGGAGGAGTCGACCAGCGGACCCACGTTGTCGAACAGGTTGCCCTCGTGCAGGTCGGAGTAGTAGTCGTTGATCTGGCGCGCGCGCTTGGACGCGTAGATGACGAGCTCGTACTTGGACTCGACACGGTCGAGCAGGTTGTCGATGGGCGGGTCGATGATGCCGTTGTTGTGTCCGGCCATGGTGGACCTCCTGTTGGTGGGATGTTCGGCGACGCATGTCGCGAAGAATTCGGGCGTGCGCGCCCTTCGAGCCCTTCGACAGGCTCAGGAACCGGATGGATCCGTCAGCGCGCAGACGCCGAAGATAATTCTACGACCTCGCGGGCGGCCGTGGCGACGTCCTCGTTCACGACGCGGTGATCGAACTCCGACTGAGAGGCCAATTCGACCTTCGCGGTGCGCAGACGCCGGGCACGCTCCTCGGCGTCCTCCGTGCCGCGACCGACCAGACGCTGCACGAGCTCGTCCCAGGACGGCGGCAGCAGGAACACGAGGTTCGCGGAGGGATCCGCAGCCCGCACCTGACGGGCGCCCTGCAGGTCGATCTCCAGCAGGACGGTCTTGCCCTCGGCCAGGGCCGCATCGATGGGCCGGCGCGGAGTGCCGTAGCGGAACCGGTTGTGCACGGTGGCGTGCTCGAGCAGCTCGCCCGCGGCGATCATGCGATCGAATTCGGCGTCGTCCACGAAGAAGTAGTGCACGCCGTCCTGCTCCCCCGGGCGCGGTGCGCGCGTGGTCGCGGAGACGGAGAGGTGGATCTCGGGGTGATTCTCGCGGATGTGCGCGGCCACCGTGCCCTTGCCCACCGCAGTGGGTCCGGCCAGCACGAGCAGCCGGCTCCGGCCGGCGCGGGGCACGGGCTGCGGGAAGCGCGTGTCGACCCAGTGACGCAGCGCCTGCTGCTGCCGCGACCCGAGGCCCCCGAGCCGCTTGACCGGGGAGATCTGCAGGTCGGCGAGGATGCGATCGCGCTTGCCCGCGCCGATCGCGGGCAGAGCCGTCAGGAAGTCCGGGACGCGCAGCGTTCCCGCTGTGGAATGCGGGTCGGCCGCGGCCGCGGCCAGCACGTCCTGCGGCGCGGTCACCCGCATGGTGAGATCGCGTTTCAGCGATGCGCGCGCGCGGCGGCGTTCGACCGCTCGACGAGCGGCGGCGACGCGATCGACCTCGGGGACTGCGCGTCCTGCCGGTTCAACCACCCATGACCTCCTGGTAGCGCGCGGCGCGCTCTTCGATCGTCGCTGCGATCCGGTCCGGACCAGCGGACAGGATGCTCCGGCTTTCGGAAGCCAGGACGTTACCTGCCAGCGTACCGAATCTCGAGCGCAGATCCGCGGGTGTCGCGCCCTGCGCGCCGAATCCCGGGGCCAGCAGCGGCACCGTGCGCAGCGTCTCATCGTCCAGGCCGAAATCCTCTCGGTCGATGGTCGCCCCGACCACCAGGCCGACGGATCCGAGCCCGCCCTGCGGTGAGTCGTACGCCGTCACATCCCGGGTGATGCGCAGCGCGGTGGTCTCCCCCGGCGTGACAGCGAGCGCTGCCGGCACGAGCGCCTGCTGCACCGGCGCCCCCTCGGGGTTGCTCGTCGCGGCGAGCACGAAGACGCCCTTGCCCGCGGGAAGCGCGCGCGTGATCGCCTCAGCGAGCGACCCGCCGCCGAGGTAGGGGCTGATCGTGAGCGCGTCGGCCTCGAGCGGTGAGCCCGGCTCGAGCCATGCCTGCGCGTATCCGGCCATGGTGGTGCCGATGTCGCCGCGCTTCGCGTCGGCGACGACCAGGAGCCCCGCCGCACGCGCCGCCGACATCACGTCTTCGAGCGCGGCGAACCCCCGGGATCCGAAGCGCTCGAAGAACGACACCTGCGGCTTGACGATGCCGACGCGCCCCGCGGCGGCCTCGACCGTCGCGAGTCCGAACGCCCGCACGCCGTCGGCCGTCTGAGGCAGGCCCCAGGCGTCCAGCAGCGCCTCATGCGGGTCGATCCCCACGCACAGCGGACCGTGCGTGTCGAGCGCCTTGCGCAGCCGCGCTCCGAAGGATGTCACTGTCACGCGCGCGCCAGCCGGTCCTGGGCGTACTCCTGGAGGCTCCGCACCTCGAAGCCCTTGTCCGCCGCGTCCATTCCGCTCACGGCCGCGCCGAGCGTCGCGATCGTCGTGAACAGCGCCTTGTCCGCGGCGACCGCGGCCGCGCGGATCTCGTAGCCGTCGGCGCGTGCGGCCCCGCCGGAGGGCGTGTTCACGATGATGTCGATCGCGCCCTGGTCGATCAGGTCGACGATGTTCGTCTCGCCACTCGCCTGGGTCTCGCTGTACTTCTCGACGACGGTCACCGGGATGCCGTTGCGGGACAGGATCTCGGCCGTGCCCGTGGTCGCCACGATCGTGAAGCCGAGCTGGTGCAGCCGGTGCGCGGGCAGGATCACCGAGCGCTTGTCGGCGTCGGCGACCGAGATGAACACGGTGCCGGACGTCGGGGTGCCGCCGTAGGCCGCGGCCTGGCTCTTCGCGAACGCGGTCGGGAAGTCGCGGTCGATGCCCATCACCTCGCCGGTCGAGCGCATCTCCGGCCCGAGGATCGAGTCGACGATGCGGCCGTCCTTGGTGCGGAACCGCTTGAACGGCAGCACGGCCTCCTTGACCGAGACGGGCGAGCCGAGCGGCACGCGGGAGCCGTCGACCGGCGGCAGCATCCCCTCGTCCTTGAGCTCGGCGATCGTGGATCCGGACAGGATCCGGCTCGCCGCCTTCGCGAGCGGGATCCCGAGCGCCTTCGAGACGAACGGCACGGTACGGCTCGCGCGCGGGTTCGCCTCGATGACGTAGAGCACGCCGGCGCTGATCGCGAACTGCACGTTGAGCAGGCCCCGCACGCCGACGCCCTCGGCGATGGCCAGGGTGGCGGTGCGCACGCGGTCGATGTCGGTGCGGCCGAGCGAGACCGGCGGCAGCGTGCAGCTCGAGTCGCCGGAGTGGATGCCGGCCTCCTCGAGGTGCTCCATGACGCCGCCGATGTAGAGCTCCACGCCGTCGTACAGCGCGTCCACGTCGATCTCGATCGCGTCGTCGAGGAAGCGGTCCACGAGCAGGGGCTTGCCCTCCTCGATGATGACCTCGCCCGCGGTGCGCACGAAGTAGTCGCGCAGCGCCGGGGTGTCGTAGACGATCTCCATGCCGCGGCCGCCGAGCACGAAGCTGGGGCGGACGAGCACCGGGTAGCCGATCTCCTCGGCCACCGCGACCGCGCCCTCGACGTCGATCGCGGTGCCGTTGCGGGGCGCGACCAGACCGGCCGCGTCCAGCAGCCGGGAGAACAGCTCCCGCTCCTCGGCGAGGTCGATCGCCTCCGGGCTGGTGCCGAGCACGGTGTATCCCGCCGCCTCGATCCCCTTCGCGAGTCCGAGCGGGGTCTGCCCGCCGAGCTGGCAGACGACGCCGAGGATGGTGCCGGACTGCGCTTCGGCGTGCAGCACCTCGAGCACGTCCTCCAGGGTGAGCGGCTCGAAGTACAGCCGGTCGCTGGTGTCGTAGTCGGTGGAGACGGTCTCCGGGTTGCAGTTGACCATGACCGTCTCGTACCCGGCGGCGGACAGCGCGAAGGACGCGTGCACGCAGGAGTAGTCGAACTCGACGCCCTGGCCGATGCGGTTCGGCCCGGATCCGATGATGACGACCTTGGTCCGGTCGCTCGGGGTGACCTCGGTCTCGCTGTCGTAGCTGGAGTAGTGGTACGGCGTGAGGGCCGGGAACTCGCCGGCGCAGGTGTCCACGGTCTTGTAGACGGGCCGGATCCCGAGCCCGTGCCGGACGCCGCGCACCTCGGCCTCGGTGAGCCCGCGGAGCTCGGCGAACTGCACGTCCGAGAAGCCGTGGTCCTTGCCGAGGCGGATCGTGGCGGCGTCGAGCTCGGGCGCGGTGCGGATCTGCTCGGCGACCTCGTTGATGAGCACCATCTGGTCGATGAACCAGGGGTCGATCGCCGTGGCCTCGAACGCCTGCTCGATCGTGGCGCCCTTGCGCAGCGCCTGCTGCAGCACGACGATGCGCCCGTCGGTCGGCGTCTTGGAGATCTCGAGGAGCTCCTCGACGCTTCGGCTTTCGGGACCCCAGTGGAACGAGGATCCGCGCTTCTCGAGCGAGCGGAGCGCCTTCTGCAGCGCCGTCGTGTAGTTGCGGCCGATCGCCATGGCCTCGCCGACCGACTTCATGGTCGTGGTGAGCGTCGCGTCGGCGGCCGGGAACTTCTCGAACGCGAACCGCGGGGCCTTGACGACGACGTAATCGAGCGTGGGCTCGAAGCTCGCCGGGGTCACGCCCGTGATGTCGTTCGGGATCTCGTCCAGGCGATAGCCGAGCGCGAGTTTGGCGGCGAGCTTCGCGATCGGGAATCCGGTCGCCTTCGACGCGAGCGCCGAGGAGCGCGACACGCGGGGGTTCATCTCGATGACGATGACGCGGCCGTTCTCCGGGTTCACTGCGAACTGGATGTTGCAGCCGCCGGTGTCGACGCCGACGGCGCGGATGATGTCGATGCCGATGTCGCGCAGGTTCTGGTACTCGCGATCGGTGAGCGTGAGCGCCGGGGCGACCGTGATCGAGTCGCCGGTGTGCACGCCGACTGGGTCGACGTTCTCGATCGAGCAGACGACGACCGTGTTGTCGGCCGTGTCGCGCATGAGTTCGAGCTCGTACTCCTTCCAACCGAGGATCGACTCCTCCAGGAGCACCTCGGTGGTCGGCGAGTCGTGCAGGCCGGCGCCGCCGATGCGGCGCAGGTCGCGTTCGTCGTACGCGAAGCCGGATCCGAGTCCGCCCATGGTGAACGAGGGGCGCACGACCAGCGGGTAGCCGAGCTTCTCGGCGCCTTCGAGCAGTTCGTCCATCGTGTGGCAGATCACGGACGCGGCGACGTCGGCGCCCGCATCGAGCACCAGCTGCTTGAAGATCTGGCGATCCTCGCCCTTCTGGATCGCCTCGACCTTCGCGCCGATGAGCTCGACGCCGTACTTCTCCAGGATCCCGCGCTCGTGCAGCGCCATGGCCGCGTTCAGCGCGGTTTGCCCGCCGAGGGTCGGCAGGATCGCGTCCGGTTTCTCCTTGGCGATGATCGTCTCGATCACCTCGGGGGTGATCGGCTCGATGTAGGTCGCGTCCGCGAAGTCGGGGTCGGTCATGATCGTGGCCGGGTTGGAGTTGACCAGGATGACGCGGACGCCGTCCTCGCGCAGGACGCGGCACGCCTGGGTGCCGGAGTAGTCGAACTCGCAGGCCTGACCGATGACGATCGGACCGGATCCGATGACGAGGACGGAGTGGATGTCGTCGCGCTTGGGCATTACTTGCTGTCCTTCGTGGAGAGGTGGGCGACGACGACGTCGCGGAAGCGGTCGAAGAGGTAGTTGGCGTCGTGGGGACCGGCCGCGGCCTCGGGGTGGTACTGCACCGAGAAGGCCGGGATGTCCAGGGCGCGGAGCCCCTCGACGACCTGGTCGTTGAGGCCGACGTGGCTGACCTCGACCTTGCCGTAGCCGTGGGGGCTGTCGAAGGAGCCCTCGATGGGCGCCTCGACGGCGAAGCCGTGGTTGTGCGCCGTGATCTCGACGCGGCCCGTGGCCTTGTCGAGCACCGGCTGGTTGATGCCGCGGTGGCCGAACGTGAGCTTGTAGGTGCCGAGCCCCAGGGCACGGCCGAACAGCTGGTTGCCGAAGCAGATGCCGAAGTACGGCAGACCCGCGTCCAGCACCTCGCGGAGCACCGCGACCTGGGCGTCGGACGCCGAGGGGTCGCCGGGACCGTTCGAGTAGAACACCGCGACCGGCTCGATCGCGGTGATGTCGGCGAACGTGGAGGCCTGCGGCAGCACGTGCACGTCGAACCCGCGGGCGGCGAGGTTGTCGAGCGTGGACTGCTTGACGCCGAGGTCGAGCACGGCGAGGTTGCCGATCCGCTCCGACGTCGCGGGCGTGACCTGTGCGGAGGTGACGGAGACCGCGGCGGAGAGGTTCTGCCCGGCCATCTCGGGCGCCTCCGCCACGCGGCGCAGTTGCTCATCCGCATCCAGCGCGGCGTCCGCACCGGAGAAGATGCCGCCGCGCATGGATCCGGCGGAGCGGATGTGCCGCGTGATCGCACGGGTGTCGATGCCGCTGATGCCGACGATCCCGTCGCGCACGAGGGTTTCATCGAGCGAGGCGTTCGCGCGCCAGTTCGACACGACCCGCGAGGGGTCGCGCACGATGTAGCCGGCGACCCAGATGCGGCGGGACTCGGGGTCCTCGTCGTTCATTCCGGTGTTGCCGATGTGCGGCGCGGTCTGCAGCACGATCTGTCCGGCGTAGGACGGGTCGGTGAGCGTCTCCTGGTAGCCGGACATGCCGGTGGCGAAGACGACCTCGCCCAGGGCGGTTCCGGTCGCGCCGTAGGCGCGTCCGACGTGGCGGGTGCCGTCCTCGAGGACGAGCACGGCGGAGTCGTGAGGAAGGGTCATGCGGATTCTCCAGTCTCGGAGGCAGCGCAGAGGCGCTGAAGGTCGGTGAGCGCGGCGCCGGCGGCATCGGTGTTGCCCAGGTCGCCGGTGATGCGGAGATAGCTGTCGACGACGGTGCCGTCGTCCGTGCGCCAGACCAGGCGGATCAGCCCGCCCGGTTCGACGACCCGGTCGATCGTGACTGTCGCGCGGTCGGCGCCGAGCAGCCGCGCCGAGGCGAGGAACACCGTCGGCGAGCCGTCCAGGCTCAGCGCCGCGCCGCGGTCGGTGATGGTGAGCTCGCCCCGTGCTCGATACACGAGTGGGCGCACCGCGAGGCGCTCGAGCGAGTGGTCGTGCCGGGTGGTCGCGACGTAGAGCGTCTCGTAGCGCGCCTGGACCTCGGCGTGCTCGGGAACCCCGATCGGTGCCGCGAGGCCGGAGTCGCGCCGCAGCCGGGCGCGCCACGCCCAGACTCCGGCGAGGATGAGCAGCACGGCGACCCCGAGGACGACCGCGCCGGCGACCTGCTGATTCACGAGCCGAGCTCCACGAGCACGCCGTCGGCGAGCGTCGCGTACCCGCGATGCACGGTCCAGAGGACCTTGCCCGGCAGGTCGCGACCGAGGTACGGCGAGTTCGTGCTCTGGCCGTGCAGGTCCGCCTCGGCGAACACTCCTTGCGCAGCGGCGTCGTAGAGCGTGAACTCGGCCGGCTGCCCGGCGGCGATCGGCGTGCCGTGCCCGGCGAGGGATCCGATCCGCGCCGGAGCGGAGCTCATGACGCGGGCGACATCGGTCCAGTCCAGCAGTCCGGTCTGCACCATGGCCTGGTGCACGACCCGCAGCGCGGACTCCAGGCCGACCATGCCGTTCGCGGCGGCCTGCCATTCGCAGGCCTTCGCCTCGCTCGGGTGCGGAGCGTGGTCGGTGGCGACGATGTCGATCGTGCCGTCGGCGAGGCCCTCACGCACGGCGAGCACGTCCTCCTGGGTGCGCAGCGGCGGGTTGACCTTGAATCGCGCGTCGTAGCCGCGCGCCAGCTCGTCGGTCAGCAGCAGGTGGTGCGGGGTGACCTCGGCGGTCACCGCCACGCCGCGCTTCTTCGCCCAGCGGATGAGCTCGACGGATCCGGCGGTGGACAGGTGGCAGACGTGCAGCCGGGATCCGACGTGCTCCGCGAGCAGGATGTCGCGCGCGATGATCGACTCCTCGGCGACCGCCGGCCAGCCCGCGAGGCCCAGTTCCGCCGATACGGCGCCCTCGTTCAGCTGCGCGCCCTCGGTGAGCCGCGGGTCCTGCGCGTGCTGCGCGATCACCCCGTCGAAGGCCTTCACGTACTCGAGCGCGCGGCGCATGATGAGCGGGTCCCAGACGCAGAAGCCGTCGTCGCTGAAGACCCGGACGTTCGCGCGGGACGAGGCCATGGCGCCGAGCTCGGCGAGCCGCTCCCCCTTCTGCCCGACGGTGACGGCGCCGATCGGCTGCACCGTGGCGTAGCCGGCGACCTCGCCGAGGGCGAGCTCCTGCTCGACGACGCCCGCCGAATCGGCGACGGGTGAGGTGTTGGGCATCGCGAACACGGCGGTGAAGCCGCCGGCGGCGGCAGCGCGGGTGCCGGAAAGCACGGTCTCGCTCGCCTCGAAGCCGGGCTCACGCAGGTGCGTGTGCAGGTCGACGAGGCCGGGCAGCGCGACCAGGCCGTCGGCGTCGACGACGCGGGCGCCTGCGGCGGAGAGGCCGGCGCCGACTTCGGCGATCCGTCCGTCCTGGACGAGGATGTCCGCGGAATCGGCGCCGAGGATCTTCGCGCCTCGGAAGAGCAGGCTCTCGGTCATCGGTCTCCTCGATTCATTTGAAACTCCTCGGTCCCTGAGCCGGTCCCTGTTCTGACGGGCTCAGAGCGCTCCCCGGCCAGCAGCATGTACAGCGCCGCCATCCGCACCGAGACCCCGTTCGCGACCTGCTCCAGCACGGTGGAGCGGGCGGAATCGGCGGCGTCGGACGAGATCTCCAGTCCGCGGTTCATCGGGCCGGGGTGCATCACGATCGTATCCTCGGGCAGCCGCCGCAGCCGGGCTGCGTCGAGCCCCCAGCGGCGGGCGTACTCGCGCTCGCTCGGGAAGAAGGCCGCGTGCATGCGCTCGAGCTGGATGCGCAGCATCATCACGGCGTCCGGCTCCTCGGCCAGCGCCGTGTCGAGGTCGTACAGCACCCGCGCCGGCCATGCGGTGACGTCCTGCGGGATCAGCGTCGGCGGGGTGACCAGGGTGACCTCCGCGCCGAGCGTCGCGAGCAGCCACACGTTGGAGCGGGCGACGCGGGAGTGCAGCACGTCGCCGACGATCACGACCCGTACTCCGCTGAGATCGCGGCCGCGGCTGTCCGCGCCGAACCGGCGCTTGCGCATCGTGTACGCGTCGAGCAGTGCCTGCGTCGGGTGCTCATGGGTGCCGTCGCCGGCGTTCACGACGCCGGCCGAGATCCAGCCGCTCGTAGCGAGAGTGCGGGGCGCGCCGGACGCGGGGTGGCGCACGACCACGGCGTCGGCGCCGATCGCCTCCAGCGTCTGCGCGGTGTCCTTGAGGCTCTCGCCCTTGGAGACGCTGGACCCCTTGGCGGCGAAGTTGATCACGTCGGCGGAGAGGCGCTTGGCGGCGGCCTCGAACGAGATGCGCGTGCGGGTGGAGTCCTCGAAGAAAAGATTCACCACGGTCTTGCCGCGCAGCGTCGGGAGCTTCTTCACCTCGCGGGACTGGGTGTCGGCCATGTCCTCGGCGATGTCCAGGATCCGCATCGCGTCTTCGCGTGCAAGGGTGCGGGTGTCGAGCAGGTGCCTCATTCGTCCCCTCCCTCGATCGAGACGTACTCCTCGCCGTCGTCCTCGCGCAGGCGCACGTTGACACGCTCGCTGCGGGACGAGGGGATGTTCTTGCCGACGAAGTCGGGGCGGATCGGCAGCTCGCGATGCCCGCGGTCGACGAGGATCGCGAGGCGCACCACCGCGGGGCGGCCGATGGACTGCAGCGCGTCGAGGGCGGCGCGGATACTGCGTCCGGAGAAGAGCACGTCGTCGACGAGGACGACGATCTTGCCGTCGATCCCGCCCGCGGGGATGTCGGTGCGGTGCGGGGATCGGGTCGGGTGCTTCGCCAGATCGTCGCGGAACAGCGTCACGTCCAGCGAGCCGACGGGGACGGCGGTCTGTGCGATCTCGGTGATCAGCAGCGCGAGGCGCTCGGCGAGAGGGACACCGCGGGTGGGGATGCCCAGGAGGACCAGATCCTCCGCTCCCCGGTTGGATTCGAGGATCTCGTGGGCGATGCGCGTCAAAGCGCGCCTGATGTCGGCTTCCTGCAGCACGATACGTGCGCTCATCTGCCGGCTCCCTTCTCCGCCTCACGGGACGGTGTTAAAGGTTGCTTCTGAGGATGACCTCAGTCTAGCCGAGGCAGCTCCCCGCCATGGACACGACGAGGCTCCGCGGAACTCAGGATGCTTCGCTGAGCACGGCGTCGGTCAACGGATCGATCTGCTTGGCGCGGATCGGATGACCTGCGGTGGAGAGGCATCGGCCCGTTTTCAGATCCCACTTCCAGTCGTGCATGCTGCAGGTCAGCACGCCGTCCTCATCGATGGATCCGGTGCGGGTGAGGTCGGCGCGCAGATGTGGGCACCGGCGCTGGACGACCCAGTCGCCGATCTCGGCGTCCTCGGTCTGATCCGTCTGCTCCTGATACCAGTTCTCGACGTACTCGATCCGGTCGACCGACAGGCACTTGAGGAAGGTGGTGAGGAACTCGTTGAACTTGCCGCTGCGGCCCACGGAGAACTGCATCGACAGGAAGATCGAGTTGGACCAGTCGATCTCGTGGTCGGCGATGTTCGTCGAGACCAGGTCCGCGGGGATCGTGTACCAGTAGATGCACTCCTCCCCCGCGTACTCGCGCACCTTCGCCTTCGGGAAGTCCACGACCATGTCCAGCTCGCCGATGCGGAACCGGACGTTGCCGCCGACGCCGAGGCGGATCGTGCGGGACTTCTTCAGCAGCGGCTCCCACCACTCCTTGATCGCGGCGAGCATCTCGTCGGGCGCAAGGATCGGCGAGCGACGTGCCTCCTCGTCGCGGATCTCCTGCTGCCGGCTTGCGCGCTGCTCCTCGAGGTAGTCCCACTTCTCGTCGAAGATGTGGCGCAGCTCATCCTCGGTGTACAGGGTCTGCTCGACCGACGCCACCTCGCGGTCCTCCAGCGTCACCACCGTGCCGGGCACGAACAGGTGCCCGTCGTACTGCGGGGCGAGCTCGTTCATGTGCGCGAGGAACTGCTTCTGGTCCGTGAAGATCGACTCGCCGTTGCGGCCGATCCCGTTGAAGTCGAAGAGCTCGTCGCGCAGGAACATCGGCGGGCCTGCCATCGGGAACACGTGCGGCGCGTCGACCTTCTCGATGTAGTACATCGCGCGCTTGTTCTGCGCCTCCCGCTTGAGGCGGGCGAAGTTCTGCTTGGCGTCGAGGGGCAGGTCGTAGACCATCGGCCACCAGATCGCGCCGGAGACCTGTGTGAAGTACGCGTCGGGCGTGCCGAACTTCAGCAGCTTCTCGAGGTCGAGCGGGTGCGAGTCGTTCTGATTCAGGACGGATCCCGAGCCGTCGTCCACGCTGAGCGACGAGTCTCCGATCGGGCCGTCGCTCGGGGCCCGCAGCGGCGTGATCATGATCTTGAGCGCGCCGCGCTCGATGACCTCGCCGGCAGGCGCGTAGGTGATGTTGTCATACCCGAGAGCGCGGAGATCCTTCTCCAGGTCGTCGGTCGGGTACTCCGGCAGGAGCACCTCGATGTCCTTGCGGATGTAGCGCTCGAGCAGGCGCGGGTCGAAGTGGTCGCGATGCCGGTGCGATACGTACAGGAAGTCGGCCTCGCGTCCGAAGCGCTCCCAGTCGAGGCCGCGGTTGTCGGGGAACGGGAACCAGGAACCGTAGAAGGACGGGCCGAGGACGGGGTCGCAGATGATGTTCCCGCCGACCGTCTCGATGAACATCCCGGCATGCCCGAGTCCCGTGATCCGCATGTTTCTCCTCCTGTGTGGACCTGTCGATCCTACCGGGGCGATTCACGGCGGCCCTGGAGACGGCCCGTGCATAACCCGGATCCGAGCGCTGGCGGCGTCGGGCCTCAGCCGAGCAGTTCCCGGATGTCATCCGCGGTCAGGGTCTGCGCGAACAGATCCTCGTCGTCCAGCACCGCCGAGAACAGGCGCGCCTTGCGCTGCTGCAGCGCGAGCACCTTCTCCTCGATCGTGCCTTCGGCGATCATCCGGTACACGAAGACGCGGTTCTGCTGACCGATCCGGTGGGCGCGGTCGGCGGCCTGAGCCTCGGCCGCCGGGTTCCACCAGGGATCGAGCAGGAACACGTAGTCGGCCTCGGTGAGCGTGAGGCCCGTGCCGCCCGCCTTGAGGCTGAGCAGGAAGGCGTCCTGATCCCCCTCGCGGAACTCCTGGACCACGCGGTCCCGGTCCCTGGTCGATCCGTCGAGGTAAGAGATCCGCAGGCCGGCACGGCGCAGGCGTTCGGCGGCGAGCCCGAGGAACGACGTGAACTGGCTGAACACGAGTGCCCGGTGTCCTTCGGCACGCAGTTCGAGCAGTCGCTCGACGAGCTCCTCGAGCTTGCGGGACGCGATGCCGGCGTCGTCGGGCTCGATCAGGCCGGGCGCCAGGCTCAGCATGCGCAGCATCGTGAGCGAGCGGAAAACGATGAAGCGCTGCCGGTCGAGGTCCTCCAGCAGCCCGAGGATCTTCTGCCGTTCGCGCTGCAGCACCGTGTCGTAGCGATGGCGGTGCGCGGGGGCGAGCTCGACGCGCAGCACCTGCTCCTGCCGCTCGGGGAGGTCCCGGGCGACCAGCTCCTTCGTGCGGCGGATGAGGAACGGACGGATCCGCCGTCGCAGCAGGTCGATGCGGGATCGACGGTACGGGGCGCCCTCGGCGTTCTCGGGCACCTTGCCCTGCTCGATCGGCTGGATGAAGTCCTCCCGGAACTTCCGCGCCGACGCGAACAAGCCTGGCGACGTGAGGCTGAGCAGCGCCCACAGCTCCCCCAGGCCGTTCTCCAGCGGTGTGCCTGTGGCGGCGTACACCGCCCCGGCGTCGAGCGCGGCGACTGCCTGATGCTGCCGGGTGGCCGGGTTCTTCACGTTCTGCGCCTCGTCGAGCACGACGCCCGACCACGGCCGGCGGGCGAACTCCTCCGCGTCCAGGCGCAGCAGCGTGTACGAGGTGACCACGAGGTCCGCGCCGTCGATGTGCGCGGCCAGCTCGACCCCGTGCGCGCCCCGGGTGCGATCCACGATCGCGACCCGCATCCCGGGCGCGAACCGCTCCGCCTCGCGCTGCCAGACCGCAAGCACCGACGTGGGCGCGACGACGAGCCACGGGGCGTCTCCTTCGGCGGCATCCTCGCGGGCGTGCGCGATGAGCGCGAGCAGCTGCAGCGTCTTGCCGAGGCCCATGTCGTCGGCGAGGATGCCGCCGAGGCGGTGCTGCCACAGGCGCGCGAGCCGCGTGAACCCCTCACGCTGGTACGGGCGCAGCTCCGCGGTGATGGCGGCGGGCAGGGGAACCGGATCCTGGCCCGGATCGGCTCTGAGGCCTTCGACGGCGGCGCGCCAGGCCTGTGCGGGCACGGTCTCGTCGGCGAGATCCTCGAAGTCCTCCCAGAGCGTCACGTGGGTGCGCGCGATTCGCGGACCCGTCTCCCACTCCGCGAGCTCCGCGGCCTCGTCCAGCAGCTCCTTGAGCCGGTCGAAGGCGGGATGCCGCAGCGAGAACCAGGTGTTGTCGACGAGCTTGAGCTTGACCTGCCGCAGGGCGAGCGCGCGGAACAACGGCTCGAACGGGATCGAGCGCCCGTCGATCCGCACCAGGATGCCGAGCTCGAACCAGTCCGGATCGGTGCTCTCCACCGTGCTGACGGTGATCGACGGATCGCCGGTGAGCTCCGCGTACGTGCGCGGCGTGCCGGTGCGCTCGACGACGAAGCCGCGTTCTTCCAGAGCCGGCACGAGGTGCGAGACGAACTCGGCCGCATCGGCGTCGCGCAGCGCGCCCGCCAGCGTGAACGGCAGGCCCGTGACCTCGGTCCACATCGCGAGCACGGACGGACGCAGCCGCGCTTCCACGGCGCCGTCGCGCACCCCGGTCTCGGCGGCCCGCTCATCGAGGGGGAAGCGCGCGTACCCCGGGTAGTCCCAGTGCAGCCGGTACGCCACGACGTCGTCGGGGCGGAAGTCGACCACGAGCAGCGGGACCGGTTTCGGCGGCGCCGGCAGCGTGACCCCGTGTCCCGCGCGCACGGCAGCGCCGCGCAGGAGCGTCGGATACCCATCCCGGAAGAACGCTTTCTTGTCGACCGGGGCGACGCTCAGTCCGGCCGGGGCTGCGAGGAGCGCCCGCACACCGTCGGTCAGCGCCACCTGCCCGAGCACGAGATCGATCCTCTTGCCGACGACGCGATGCGCGTACACACCGCCGGATCCCAGCGCCTGTGTGGTCGCGGCGGGGAATGCCTCACCCGTGGCGTCGACCGCGCCGGAGAGCAGGAGCCCGCCGTGGCCGTCCGCCGCGATGTCCACCACGATCCGCAGCTCGTCGGACCACTGCAGACGGGTGCTGCGCTCTGTGGCGACCATTCGGATCCCCGCGTCTGCGGCCGACTGCAGGTGCGGCCACAGCAGCGGCGACGCCACGGGATCCAGCAGCAGCCAGTCCCCCGCCGTGCCGGACAGCAGCGAGTCGCGCGAGATGCTCAGCAGATCGGCGAACCAGCGGGAGTGCGCCGCGTCGTATCGCGCGCCAGGGCGGCGAACCGCGTCCCAGTCGGCGTCCGCCTGCACCCAGGCGGATCCGGCGTCGTTGCGCCGCAGCGGACGGACGGCGACGAACAGCTCGCCCGGATCCATGACCAGATCCCGTGCGGTGGCGGTGCGCAGCGGTCGTGCGGCCCAGTGCCGTGCGTCTGCACGATCACGTCGACGCAGTTCGACGCCGAGCGCCAGTGGCACCCCGCTCGCCCGCGCGGACGGCAGCAGTACGCGCCAGTCGTCGGCGTCAGCGGAGGTCATGATCATCCATCCTCCCCCGCGCCGCCGACATCCGAGACCGCGGAGACGGCGAAGCGCCCCACCCGGATTCGCGGGAGAGGCGCCTCGAAGGAATGCGTGACGTCAGGCCGTGCGGGCGACCCGCGCCAGCACGCCGTGCACGAATGCGCCGGACTCGTCGGTGGAGAACTCCTTGGCGAGTTCCACGGCCTCATCGATCGCGACGGCCGTGGGGACCTCGTCGTTGCGCAGGATCTCCCACACGCCGATGCGCAGCAGCGCACGGTCCACGGCCGGCATCCGCTCGAGCTTCCAGTCCCGGCTGTGCGTGGTGATCTGCTCGTCGATCTCGTCGCGGTGGTCGATGATCCCGTCGACGATCTCGCGCGCATAGAGCCACGATCCTTCGCGCGCGGGCTCGGCGGCGGCGCGCTTGGCCTCCGCGGCGAGGGTCACGGCGAGGTCGTCACCGCGTACGTCGGCGGAGAACAGGATGTCGAGGGCGCGCTTGCGCGCCTTGGTCCGGGCGCCCACGCGTCAGTCGTTGATGCGGCCGAGGTAGCCGCCGGTGCGCGTGTCGACCTTGACCTTGGTGCCGGTCTCCAGGAACAGCGGAACCTGGATCTCGTACCCGGTCTCGAGCGTGGCGGGCTTGGTGCCGGCCGAGGAGCGGTCGCCCTGCAGGCCGGGCTCGGTGTAGGTGACCTCGAGCACGACCGAGGCCGGCAGCTCGATGTAGAGGGGGTTGCCGTTGTTCAGTGCGATCTGAACCTGCTGGTTCTCCAGCATGAAGTTCTTCGCGTCACCGACCGTGGCGGCGGCCACGTTGATCTGGTCGTAGTCCTCCTGGTCCATGAAGACGTAGTTGTCGCCGTCCGTGTACAGGTAGGTGAAGTCACGGCGGTCGACGTTCTCGATGTCGATCTTGGCGCCCGCGTTGTAGGTGCGATCCACGACCTTGCCGCTGACGACGTTCTTCAGCTTCGTGCGGACGAACGCGCCGCCCTTGCCGGGCTTGACGTGCTGGAACTCGATGACGTTCCAGAGCTGTCCGTCGATCGACAGGACGACGCCGTTCTTGATGTCTGCGGTGGATGCCATGGGTCTGAGAAGTCCGTTCTGAAGTCTGCGCGGTCGATCGACCGACGTTCCATCTTACGCGATGCCCGCCGGACGGCCGGTGGGAGCGGCTCTCGCGAGGGGATCAGCCGTCGGCTTGCCCGGCGATCACGAGGATCAGACGGCGGGTCGCGGTCGCGTAGCCCTGCACGCCCTCGCCCACGACGTGCACGGCGGCGACGTCCGTGAGGTACGAGTGATGCCGGAACTCCTCGCGGGCGTAGACATCGGAGATGTGCACTTCGGCGAACGGCAGCGCGACCCCCGTGAGCGCATCCCGCAGCGCGACCGAGGTGTGCGTGTAGGCCCCGGCGTTGATGACGATGCCGGCGCAATCCTCTCGAGCGTCGTGGATCGCGTCCAGGAGCACGCCCTCGTGGTTGCTCTGCACGGCACGGATCTCGTACCCGTAGGCCGCCGCGGCCTCGGCGGTGAGACGCTCGACGTCGGCGAGCGTCGCGGATCCGTAGATCCCCGGCTCGCGCAGACCCAGCAGATTGAGATTGGGCCCGTTGACGAGCAGAAGACGGCGCGGCGTGGTCACGTGCTCACGGTATCAGCGCGCGACGGGCACGACCGGGCGGGTCATCACGTACTCGCGTCCGTTCTCGAGCTCGGTGATCTGGCCCGTGCGCGTGAAGCCGCAGCGCTCGTACGCGGCCTGCGCGCGGTGATTGTCCACGTGCACCTCGAGCGTGAGCTCGGTCAGGCCGCCCTCAGCCGCCCACGCCGCACATTCGTCGAACAGCGCCTCGATCGCCCCGGAGCCGCGATGCCCGTCCGCCACGTACACGCCCACCACGAGCGCGGAGGGAGCCGCGTCCCGATCTCCGATCACCGTGGCCGATCCGAACCACTCGCCGTCGTCCGCGATCGTGACGAACTGGCCGTTGGGGCCGCCCTCGGCAGCCTGCTTCGCGCGGTGCTGCCAGAACTCGTCGGGCTGCTCAGACGCGTTCTCGAACGTGTCGAGGAATGCGAGCGCGGCGACGGGATCCTGCAGGGCTCGCAGACGAAGATCCCGCACTTCGCGCCATTCGTCGGTCTCGATGCGCCGGATCGAGAAAGTCACTCGCCGACCTCCTGGTACGCGGCGAAGAGCAGGGACTCGTCGGGTGCCTGCAGCACAGTGGGCTTTGCGATGCCGTCCAGCACGATGAAGCGCAGCATCCCCCCGCGGCTCTTCTTGTCGCGCTGCATGGTGGACAGCAGGGTCGGCCACGCGCCGGCGCGGTACGACGTCGGCAGCCCCAGCGATTCGAGGATCGCGCGGTGCCGGTTGGCGTCGTCGTCCGAGAGCCGTCCGGCGAGCCGGGACAGCTCGGCCGCGAACAGCATGCCGACGGAGATCGCGGCGCCGTGCCGCCAGCGGTAGCGCTCGGCGTGCTCGATCGCGTGCCCGAGCGTGTGGCCGTAGTTGAGGATCTCGCGCTGCCCGGCCTCACGGAAGTCGTCGGAGACGACGCTCGCCTTCATGCCGATCGCGAGCTCGACGGCCCGCCGGAACTCCGGGGTGAGCGGATCGACGGCGCGAGCCGGATCCGCCTCGATGATGTCGAGGATCTCAGGCGACCAGATGAACCCGGCCTTGACGACCTCGGCGAAACCGGCGGTCGCCTCGTTCGGAGTCAGGCTGGACAGTTCGTCCAGGTCGCCGATCACCGCACGCGGGGCCCAGAAGGCGCCGACGAGGTTCTTGCCCTCGTTCGTGTTGATGCCGGTCTTGCCGCCCACGGCGGCGTCGACGAGCCCGAGCACGGTCGTCGGCACCTGCACGATCTGCACGCCGCGCAGCCAGGTCGCCGCGACGAAGCCGGCAAGGTCGGTGACCGCCCCGCCCCCGTAGCCGACGACTGCATCGGTGCGGGTGAAGTCGGCCTGGCCCATGATCTGCCACAGGAACTGCGCGACCTCGATGCGCTTGCCCTGCTCGGCATCGGGGATCTCGGCCAGCAGCACCTCGCGCGGGCCGTTCGCCGTGTCGGCGACGATCCGGTCGCGCAGCTGTGCGGCGCGGTCGGCGAGCGTCGGCGGATGCACGACGAGCACCTTGCGCACGCTCGGCGCCAGCGCCGCAGAGACGCGATCGAGGATCCCCCGTCCCACGGTGATGTCGTAGGGGGTGCTCCCCGTCACGCCGATCGTCGTGACGCCGTCGTTCTGCTCCGCGCTCATGCTCGTCCTCTCATCCATTCCACGACCTGCTCCGCCACCCGAGACATCGGCACCCGTGAGGTGTCGAAGTGCACGTCGGCGACCTCCTCGTACAGTGCGCGCCGCTCGGCGAAGATCCTCGTCCAGCGCTGCACCGGATCCTCCTCGCCCTGCAGGAGCGGACGGGCATCGCCGGCGATCCGCGCCGCCACGGCCTCCGGCGACACCGTCAGCAGCACGACCGGAACGCTCTGCAGCAGCGCTCGGGTCTCGGGGGCGATCACCGCGCCGCCGCCCAGGGAGATCACTCCCCCGCCCGCGATGGCTTCGGCGACGGCCTCTCGTTCCCAGGCGCGGAACTGCGTCTCACCGTGCTCCGCGAAGATCGCGGGGATCGGTCCGTGCTCGCGCGCGATGGCCTTGTCCGTGTCGACGAAGTGGAGCCCTGTGGCCTTCGCGACCCTGCGGCCGATGCTGGTCTTGCCGGACCCCATCGGCCCGATCAGGACGATCGCCGGCTCAGCCGAGTTCATCGTGCAGGATCAGCGCCGCCTCGGAGGCCGGCGTGGTGCGCAGCTCCTCCGGGATCGCGGCGAGGTACGCCTCGAGGTTGCGCCGGGTCTCGGCGACGTTGTCGCCGCCGAACTTCTCCAGCACGGAGTTCGCGAGCTCGATCGCGACCATCGCCTCGCCCACGACGCCCGCGGCGGGCACGGCGCACACGTCGGAACGCTGGTGATGCGCGGTGGCCTGCTCGCCCGACGCCACATCGACCGTGCGCAACGCGTGCGGGATGGTGGCGATCGGCTTCATGCCGGCGCGCACGCGCAGCACAGTACCGGTGGACATGCCGCCCTCGGTTCCTCCGGCGCGGTCGGAGCCGCGGCTGATGCCGGCCCCGGTGGCGAACAGCTCGTCGTGCGCCGCGGAACCGCGCCGGCGCGTGGTATCGAAGCCGTCGCCGACCTCGACGCCCTTGATCGCCTGGATTCCCATCAGCGCGTACGCGAGGCGCGCATCCAGACGACGGTCCCAGTGCACGTGAGAGCCCAGCCCCGGCGGCAGACCGTAGGCGAGCACCTCGACGATGCCACCGAGGGTGTCGCCGTCCTTGCGGGCCGCGTCGACCTCCTCGACCATGCGCGCGGAGGTCGCGGGGTCGAAGCAGCGCAGCGGATCCGCGTCCAGCGTGTCGACGTCATCGGGAGTGGGGAGGTCGGATCCGTCCGGCACCTGGACGGGCCCGATGGACAGGGTGTGGCTGACCAGGCGGATCCCGAGCTCGCCGAGGAACGCGCGCGCCACGGCGCCGAGCGCGACCCGGGCTGCGGTCTCGCGAGCGCTCGCGCGCTCCAGGATCGGGCGGGCCTCGTCGAAGCCGTACTTCTGCATGCCGACGAGGTCGGCGTGGCCGGGACGAGGGCGGGTCAGGGCCGCGCTGCGGCCCCGGGACTTCTCGGTGAGCTCGACGGGATCGGCGCTCATGACCTCGACCCACTTGGGCCACTCGGTGTTGCCGATCCGCATCGCGATCGGGCTGCCGAGTGAGAAGCCGTGGCGCACGCCGCCGGAGATCGAGAGCTCGTCCTGCTCGAACTTCATCCGCGAGCCGCGCCCGTAGCCGAGCTTGCGGCGCTGCAGGTCGGACTGGATCGCCTCACGAGACAGCGGGACGCCCGCAGGCAGGCCCTCCATGACGGCAATGAGTTCGGGGCCGTGCGATTCGCCGGCCGTGAGCACGCGGAGCATTCCCCTAGTCTCCCATGCGTTCAGAGCGCGACCGGCCGGATGACTTCCGTGTGCGCGTCAGCGCAGAGCCGCCCGCATGACGCCGAGCACGGCGGGCTCGTCCGGCAGCGCTGCATCCGGTGCGCCATTGAGGAAGATCCGGATCTGGGCGACCGCCTGGTGCAGCAGCATCTCCAGTCCGGTCAGCACCGGCGCATCGGTCCACGCCTGTGCGAGCGGGGTCGGCCACGGCGCGTACGCGGCGGAGAACAGCGCGCCGCCCTCTCGCGCGAGCACCGTCATCACGTCATCCGGCAGCGCCGCGCTGCCGGGCAGAGTCGAGACGGTCAGATCCACCGACGGCGGCGGCGAGCCGGATCCGAGCTCATTCGTGGTCGCTTTCAGGCCGATGCGCTGGGCGAAACCGGCGAGCTCCTCGGCCTGCTCCGGTCGCCGCGTCCGCAGCTCGACCTCATCGACGCCCAGGCGCAACAGTGACACCAGAGCCGACCGGGCCGTCGCTCCCCCGCCGAGCACGCGCGCGGTGCGCACCTGCGCGAGACCTGCCGCCAGGAGCGCGGAGGTGAGCCCGCCGACGTCGGTGTTGAAGCCGTGGATCTCCTCGCCCAGCAGCAGCGTGTTCACGGCGCCGGTGAGGCGGGCGTCGTCGTCGAGGGCGTGGGCGCGTGCATGGGCCCGCTCCTTCAGCGGCATCGTCAGTGAGAGTCCGCGCCAGGTCGCGTCGAGGGAGTCCAGGGCCTCGTCGAAGCCCGCCTCATCCACTTGGCGACGGCCGTACTCCCAATCCAGTCCGAGCAACCGGTAGGCGGCGTTGTGCAGATCGGGAGAGCGGCTGTGGTCGATCGGATCCCCCCAGACGGCCAGCCGTGACGGAGAGGTCACGTCAGCATCCGGAGTCGGGGTTGGCCTTGCACCAGTCCTGCCACTGCTTGACCGCGGCCTCGTGCTCGGCGTAGGTCGTCGAGAACACCGTCTCGCCCGTGTCCAGGTTGACCGTGACGAAGTACAGCCAGGGTCCGTCCGCGGGGTGCATGGCGGCGTCGATCGCCTTGTCGCCCGGATTGGCGATGGGGGTCTTCGGCAGCCCGTCGATCACATACGTGTTCCACGGGTTGTCATCGGTCTGCGCCTCGTCGGAGGTGCTGGCCGAGCCGCTGTGCAGTTCTCCGTAGCCGTACTGCGCGGTGGAGTCCATCTGCAGCTTCATGCCCTGATCCAGGCGGTTCTGGATCACCCGCGAGACCTTGTAGAAGTCCGCCTCGGCACGAGCCTCGCGCTGGATGATCGACGCGATCGTGAGCACGCGCTGCTCGTCGCTCGCGGGGACGGCCGCGGAGGCGAGCGAGTCCCTGGTGCGCTTCACCATCGTGGCGACGATGTCCTTCGCGGTTGCTCCGGGGCCGAACTCGTAGAGAGCGGGGAAGAGCCAGCCCTCCAGCGACGGGGCGTTCACCCCGTAGTCAGCCGGACTCTGCACGGCCGCCTGGAGATCTGCCAGCGGCACATCCACGCTCTTCGAGATCCGTTCCACGGTCTCGGCGACGGTGTATCCCTCGGGGATCACCGCGGAGTTCTGCATCTTGTTCTTCGGGTCGTTGAGCGCCTTGAGCGCGGCGGCGGCGGTCATCTTCTGCTGCAGCTTGTAGACGCCCGGATAGAACGTGTTGACGATGTTCTCCTTCACCATCATGGTGTAGAACACGTCGGAGGTCTTCGTGACGCCGGCCCGGTAGAGCGCCTCGGACACCTGGTGCCCGCCGTCGCCCTTGTTGATGGTGACGAGCGCATTGCCGGTGGCCTGACCCGCTTCATAGTCCTTCGACGGGCCCCAGCCCATGACCTCGCTGATGTTGTCGCCGTAGGCGTTCCAGACCCAGAGCCCACCGCCTGCGGCGCCGGCGACCAGCACGAACACCACGAGCAGGGCCACCAGACAGCCGCGCCGCTTCTTCCGCTTCGGCGCGACGGGCGGCTCGGCCTCATGGCGGAACAGCGCCTCGAGCGTCGAATGGGTCTCGTCGTGCCGTTCCGCGGGGGTCCCGGTGCCCTCGTCGGAGGCTGCCGGCGTGGACGGGGAGGACGCGGCCGCGCGGGCCGCACGACGGGAACCGGGAACCGCAGGCTGTTCGGCCGGGCGTGGGGTCTGCACCTGCGGATCCGGCAGTGCGCCGAACAGGTCGTGCGAGACGGGGTCGTTCTCCGGCGTGGCGGCCGATGGCGATCGGTCGGACATGTCAGGGGTTCTCCTCGTCGAGGATCAGCGGGGAACCGGCTGGGTTGCCGGTGTTCTTCTCGATGTCGATCGCGTGCTGCAGCAGCACGACGGCGGCGGCCTGGTCGACCACGCCGCGCGAGTTGCGCTGCGTGCGTCCCGAGGCGCGCAGCGCCTGGTGCGCAGTGACCGTGCTCAGGCGCTCGTCGATCAGCCGGACGGCGATCCCGCTGGCACGGCCGAGGGACTCGGCGAACTCGCGGGCGTCGGCGGTCGAGGCGGTGTCCTCACCGCGGAGGTTGATCGGCAGGCCCACGACGAACTCGAGCGGTTCGTATTCGGCGGCGAGTTCCGCGATCCGGCCAACCGCCCCGTCGCCGCGGGGCACGGTCTCCACGGGCACGGCGAGCATGCCGTCAGGATCGCACCGGGCCACGCCGATCCTGGCGCGGCCCACATCGATGCCGAGCCGTACGCCCCGTCGGAACCCGGTCACGCGCGACGCAGCTCCTGCTCGATCGCGGAGAACGCCGCCGGCAGTGCCGCCGCATCGGATCCGCCGCCCTGTGCGACGTCGTCACGGCCGCCGCCTCCGCCGCCGAGCACGCCGGCCGCGATCTTCGCGAGGGCACCGGCCTTCGCGCCCTGGGCGCGGGCGGCGTCGTTGGCCGCGATGACCACCATGGGCCGGCCGTTCGCCACGCCCGAGATCGCCACGACCGCGGCTGCGGATCCGAACGTGTCTCGCACGCCGGTGGCGATCTCGCGCACCTCGTCCGCGCCGCCGACCTCGCCGAGATCGTGCGCGACGAACTGCAGCGAGCCGAGGGATGTGGCGGTCTGCGCGATCGCCGGGACCCGGCCGGCACGTTCTGCGGCCTCGAACTGCGCGATCCGCTTCTCCGCCGCCTTCAGCTGCGCGGCCAGATCCGTCACGCGCTCGGTGAGCTGGTCGCGCGGCGTCTTCAGCGCAGAGGTGAGCTGTGACACGAGGGCGCGCTCGGCGGCGAACTCGCGGAACGCGTCCGCGCCGACGAGAGCCTCCACACGGCGGTTCGATGCGCCGACCGACGACTCGCCGACGAGATTGATGAGTCCGATCTCAGCGCTCGAGGACACGTGCGTGCCGGCGCACAGCTCCCGCGACCAGGGGCCGCCGATATCCACCATGCGCACGGTCGAGCCGTACTTCTCGCCGAACAGGGCCATCGCGCCGGCGGCCTTGGCGTCGTCCAGGGACATGATCCGCGTGGTGACCTCGAGCCCGTCCTGCACGGCGCGGTTCGCGATCTCCTCGATCTCGGTCTTGGTGTCTGCGGAGAGCGCCTGTCCCCAGGAGAAGTCGAACCGCAGGTAGCCGGCGCGGTTCAGGGATCCGGCCTGAGTGGCGGTCTTGCCGAGGGTGTCGCGCAGGGCCGCATGCACGAGGTGCGTGGCGGAGTGCGCCTGACGGGCGGCTCGGCGGTTGGCGGCATCCACGCTCGTCGTCGCGGGCGCATCGACGGACACCACGCCCGTGGTCACCTCGACGGTGTGGCTGATCAGCCCCGGAACGGGACGCTGGACGTCCAGCACCTCGAGTGCGTAGCCGGGCCCGGTGATGACGCCCTTGTCGGCGACCTGGCCGCCCGACTCGGCGTACAGCGTGGTCTCGGCGAGGACGACCTCGGCCACTTGGCCCTCTGCGGCGCTGCGCACGGGCTGGCCGTCGACGAGGATGCCGAGCACGCTCGAGCTGGTCTCGAGCTCGTCATAGCCGAGGAACGCGGTCTCACCCTTCGCGCGCAGGTCGCCGTAGACGGACACGTCGGCGATCTGCCGCTTGCGATTGCGTGCGTCGGCCTTGGCGCGGGAGCGCTGCTCCTGCATGAGCGAGTCGAACGCGGCGCGGTCGACGTTCAGGCCCGCTTCCTCGGCGATCTCGAGAGTGAGGTCGATCGGGAAGCCGTAGGTGTCGTGCAGCAGGAACGCCTCGGAGCCCTTCAGCGTCTCGGATCCGGCCTTCTTCGTGTCGGCGAGGGCGAGGTCGAGGATCGTGGATCCGGCGTCCAGCGTGCGGCGGAACGTCTCCTCCTCCGCGTCCGCGGCGGCCGAGAGCTGCGCCCAGTCCTGCTCGAGGATCGGGTAGGCGCTCTTCATGGCGTCCTTGGACACCGCGAACAGCTCGGGGAACACCGGCTCGTCGACGCCGAGCAGACGCATGGAGCGGACCGTGCGGCGCATGAGCCGGCGGAGGATGTAGCCGCGGCCCTCGTTCGACGGTCGCACGCCGTCGGAGAGCAGCATGAGCGCGGAGCGCACGTGGTCGGCGACGACGCGGAAGCGGACGTCGTCGGCGTGATCGGCGCCGTAGCGGCGGCCGGAGAGCTCGACGGCGCGGTCCAGCACGGGGCGCACCTGGTCGGTCTCGTACATGTTCTCGACGCCCTGCTTGAGGAAGGCGACGCGCTCGAGCCCCATGCCGGTGTCGATGTTCTTCATGGGCAGCTCGCCCACGATGTCGAACTCGGTCTTGCCGCGGATGTTCTCGATGAAGTCCTGCATGAACACGAGGTTCCAGATCTCCAGGAACCGGTTGTCGTCTGCGGCCGGTCCCCCGTCCTGGCCGTACGCCGGTCCGCGGTCGAAGAAGATCTCGCTGTCGGGGCCGCCGGGGCCGGGCTGACCCGTGTTCCAGTAGTTGTCCGCACGGCCGAGGCGCTGGATGCGCTCCGGCTTCAGGCCGATGACGTCGCGCCAGATCGCCTCGGCCTCGTCGTCCGTCTCGAAGACCGTGACCCAGAGGTCCTTCTCATCGAAGCCCAGGCCGCCGTCGCTCTCGGAGCCGGTCAGCAGCTCCCAGGCGTACCGGATCGCGCCTTCCTTGAAGTAGTCGCCGAACGACCAGTTGCCGAGCATCTGGAAGAAGGTGCCGTGCCGGGCCGTGCGGCCGACCTCTTCGATGTCGTTGGTGCGGATGCACTTCTGCAGGTCGGCGATGCGCGGGTGCGGTGCGGGGACCACGCCGGTGAGGTAGGGGATCATCGGCACCATGCCGGCCACGGTGAACAGCAGCGAGGGGTCGTCGCTGACCAGTGACGCCGAGGGGACGATCAGGTGATCGTTCTTCTCGAAGTAGCTCAGGTAGCGCTGCGCGATCTCCGCGGTCTTCATGCTCGTCGAGGGGTCCTTGCTGTCAGGGCGCGCCGGAGCGCAGGTTTCGGGAGAGGGAGCGATCCGCGTCAGTCCGCGGCGCCGTCCTGAGTGAGGCGCGCCTCCTCGGCGTGGAAAGCGCCGGCGAGGATCCCGGTGAACTCGTTGATCCGGTCGTCGACGGCCGCCAGCACGTCGTGTCCTCGCGGATCCTTGTTCATGAAGTGCGCGGCGACGAAGCCGCCGATCACGCCGATGAGGAACCACAGCAGGGTCTTCATGTCACCACCTCCGGTTCGGGCCCGCTCGTCACAACGCTCTCCATCGTATGCGCAAACGCGAAGGAGGCGCCGGGGATACCCCCGACGCCTCCTCGGCGTGTTCGCAGAGTTCGCTGAACTCCGAGAGCAGAGTCGCTGCGGATCAGCGAGCCGCGTAGTACTCGACGACCAGCTGCACGTCACAGGTCACGGGGACCTCGGCGCGCTTGGGACGACGGACCAGACGGGCCTCCAGCTTGTCGAGCTCGACCTCGAGGTAGCCCGGAACCGGGGGCAGGACGTCGGCGTGACCGCCGGCGGCCGCCACCTGGAAGGGCTCGAGGCCCTCGCTCTTGGGCTTGACGTGGATGAGCTGACCCGGCTTCACGCGGAAGGACGGGCGGTCGACGAGCTGGCCGTCGACGAGGATGTGACGGTGCACGACGAGCTGACGCGCCTGCGCGGTGGTGCGCGCGAAACCGGCGCGGACCACGAGTGCGTCCAGACGCATCTCGAGCTGCTCGACGAGGTTCTCACCCGTCAGGCCGTCCTTGCGACGGGCCTCGTTGAATTGGATGACCAGCTGCTTCTCGCGGATGCCGTACTGCTCGCGGAGACGCTGCTTCTCGCGCAGACGGACGGCGTAGTCGCTGTCCTGCTTGCGCTTGGTGCGGCCGTGCTCACCGGGAGCGTAGGGACGCTTCTCGAGGTACTTGGCCGCCTTCGGGGTGAGGGCGATGCCGAGTGCACGGGACAGGCGGACCTTGCGGCGGTCCTGGGACTTCGTGACCACGAAGTGTTCCTTTCGATACGCGGCCGTGTCGATCACGGCTCGCGGACGTATCGTCTCGATTCCGCCCCTCACGAGCGCACGCCGGGGCGGACGAGAGGGTGGTGCAGGAGTGGAGAGATGCCCGAAAACACGGTTTCGAGCCGATCCATGCTATCAGATCAGGCCTGAGCGCCTGTCGCAGTGGCTCTGAGTGCGACGACTTGTGCCACGCCCCGCCTACGCCTCCCCCAGGATCCTCCGGATGCGCTCGAGCCGCGCCTGCACCTCGCGCTCTCCGCCGAGCGCCTTGGGCTGATAGTAGCGGCGCCCCTGCAGCTCGTCAGGGAGATACTGCTGCGGCACGATGCCGGCGTCGCTGTCATGCGGATAGCGGTAGCCCTTGCCGTGTCCAAGGCGCTTGGCGCCCGGATAGTGCGCGTCGCGCAGATGCACGGGTACTCGCCCGAACCCACCCGCACGGATATCCGCGATCGCCGCGTCGATCGCCAGGTAGGCAGCGTTCGACTTCGCGGTGGTCGCGAGATAGACCGTCGCCTCGGCGAGCGGGATCCGCCCCTCCGGCATGCCGATGAAGGCGACGGCGTCTGCGGCTGCGACGGCGATCACGAGCGCCTGCGGATCGGCCAGGCCGATGTCCTCGGACGCCGAGATCACCAGCCGGCGCGCGATGAAGCGCGGGTCCTCGCCCGCTTCGATCATCCGGGCGAGATAGTGCACCGCGGCATCGACGTCCGAACCCCGGATCGACTTGATGAACGCGCTGATGACGTCGTAGTGCTCGTCGCCCTGCCGGTCGTAGCGCAGCAGCGCACGATCCACCGCCTGCGCCACATCGTCGTCGGTGACGGTCGGCGTCTCGTCCTCGGTGAGGCGATCCGGCGAGGCCGCGACGGCGGCCGCGGCCTCGAGCCCGGTGAGTGCCCTCCGTGCGTCGCCCGAAGCGAGCCGGATCAGGGCGGCCCGTGCGGCGTCGTCCAGCACCGCGCGCCCGCTCAACCCGCGCGGATCGGACACGGCCCGGTCGATCAGAAGGCCGATGTCCTCGTCGGTGAGAGGCTGCAGCGTGAGCAGCAGCGAGCGGGACAGCAGCGGGGAGATGACCGAGAACGACGGGTTCTCCGTGGTCGCCGCGATGAGGATGACCCAGCCGTTCTCCACACCCGGCAGCAGAGCGTCCTGCTGCGCCTTCGTGAAGCGGTGGATCTCGTCGAGGAACAGGATGGTCGACTGGCCGTAGAGGTCGCGCTGGTTGAGCGCCTCCTGCATGACCTCGCGCACGTCCTTCACCCCCGCCGTGATGGCCGACAGTTCCACGAAGCGACGCCCTGACGAGCGCGCGATGGCCTGCGCGAGGGTGGTCTTGCCCGTGCCCGGCGGGCCCCACAGGATCATCGAGACGCTCGACGCGGTCTTCGCCGCCGGATCCGCGAGCGCCACGATCGGGGAACCCGGCCGCAGCAGGTGCTGCTGCCCGGCGACCTCGTCGAGCGAGATCGGACGCATCCGCACGGCGAGCGGCGTATGGCCGCTCATCAGCGGTGCTGCAGGAGTCATGCGGTCAAGGCTAACGTCGTGCGCCGACACGAGGACGCGCGGCACCCCTGGCGAAGTCACGCGTCGCACGGCGCGTCGAGGCGCACGCGATATATGCTCGGTCCTCGACATCCAGGGAGGATCCATGGCCGCTCGCCGCCCGACGAACGCCCGCGATCAGCGCGCTCGCACGCAGCAGGAGCGCGCGCGCCTGCACGCCGCACGCCAGGGCCTGCACGCCGCGAGCGTCCGGCGCAGAGTGCGTGACAACACCGTCGCCGTGGTCGTGGGAGCCGTCATCGTGATCGGCGCGATCGTGAGCCAGGTCGTGCATGCGGAGGCGACCGCGCCTGCCCCGTCCCCCTCTCCGACGGTCAGCCCGACGGCGGCTCCGAGCTCCGTTCCCGCGCCTGCCCCGACGGCGACGGAGACCCCGGCCGGCTGAGCGGCAGCCCTCTCGCGCCCCGCCCCGGCGTACTAGGCTGGCCCTGTCCTTTCCGCCTCCCGCGGCATGCCGCGCAAGGAGTTCACCGTGTCCACCGAAGAGCACACCCCCGAAAACCCGACGGCCGCCGAGCAGACCTCGCAGCCCGACGCCGAGAACGCCACGACGCCCGTCGCCGACGCAGCCGAGGCCCCGACCGCGGAATCGCCCGAGGTCGCCGCGGCACCCGTCGAGAGCGCCGACGCCGAGACTGCTGCACCGGTCGAGGACGCCAGGCCTGTCGAGGAGTCCGCGCCTGCCGAGCAGACCGGTGAGGAAGCTTCCGCTCCGGCCCCTGCCGTCGAAGCGCGCCCCTCGGTCCCGGCTCCGCGTCCGCCGGCGATGCCCCGGCCTCCGGCCATGCCCCGGCCCCCCGCCTCGGCGATCCGCCCCGCCGTGCCGGTGGCGCCCGTCGTCCCGGCACCGGTGAGCACCAGCGACGCGGCCGAATGGGGTCGCGTCACCGAGGACGGGACGGTGTCCGTTCGCGAAGGCGATGAGTGGCGCGAGGTCGGGCAGTACCCCGACGGGACCCCGGCCGAGGCGCTCGCCTACTTCGTGCGCAAGTTCGAGGATCTGGCCTTCAAGGTGAACACCCTGGAGCAGCGGGTGCAGGCCGGCGGGTCCGGCGCCACGGATCTCGCCAAGCAGGCGCAGCACCTCGTCACCGAGGTCACCGACGCAGCTGCGGTCGGCGACCTCGCGAACCTCCGTGCCCGCCTCGACGCGCTGACCGGATCCCTCGCCGACGCCTCTGCGGCAGAGGCGGCCGAGACCAAGGCCGCCGTCGACGCGGCCATCGCCGAGCGCACCGCTCTCGTGGAGCGTTCCGAGGCGATCGCCGCGCAGGACCTCTCCTCCGTCCAGTGGAAGAAGGTCACCGAGGAGATGGGCGCGCTGTTCGACGCGTGGCAGAGCCACCAGCAGAACGGCCCGCGCCTCCCGAAGGGTGCGGCGAATCAGCTCTGGAAGCGATTCCGCGATGCTCGCGCGACGGTTGACCGTCAGCGCCGGGCCTTCTACGCCGAGCTCGACGAGACCCACAAGACCGCGCGCGACCGCAAGTCGCGCCTGGTCGAGCGCGCCGAGGCCCTGGCGCCCAAGGGCGTGGACGGGATTCCCGCCTACCGCAGTCTTCTCGACGAGTGGAAGGCCGCCGGTCGTGCGGGGCGCAAGGCCGACGACGCGCTGTGGGCCCGGTTCAAGGCCGCCGGTGACGCGCTCTACTCGGCGCGCGCCGAGCAGGCGGCAGCGACCGAGGCGGAGTCCGCTCCCCGTATCGAGGCGCGCACCGCGCTGCTCGAAGAGGCCAAGGCCGTCGCTGACGAGCCGAACCTCGCCAAGGCGCGAGCCATGCTGACCCGCATCCAGCGCCAGTGGGATGAGGTCGGACGGATCTTCCCGCGCGAGAAGGAGCGTGCCCTGGACGATCGCCTGCGCGTCATCGAGCAGGAGTTGAAGTCGCGTGAGGACGTCGATTGGAAGCGCAACAACCCCGAGACGAAGGCCCGCGCCGGCGCGATGAGCGATCAGCTCCAGCAGGCCATCGCCAAGCTTGAGGCAGAGCGCGACGCCGCGGAGCAGTCCGGCAACGCCAAGGCGCTCAAGGAGGCGACCGAGGCTCTCGAGGCCCGACGCGCCTGGCTGAACGCTCTCGGGGGCTGAACGACGACACGCACCCCGCATTCGCGGGAGTTGTCCACAGGGCGGGGTTCTCCGGATCCCCGCCCTGTGTCGTGTACCGCACACTGGAGGCATGCGCGGCGCGTTCCTGCACCTTCCCGGAGATCGGCTCTCCCTGCCCGAACTCGCGGCAGCGCGCCTGGACGGGGATGTGGTCGAGCTCGGCGAGGCATACGCTCCGGCGGACCTCGTCGAGACGGCCGCTCTCCGGACCGCTTCACTGGCCTCCCTCGTCGCGGGGCTGCACGGTGCCGCGTTCGCGGGGATGACCGCAGCGTGGATCCATGGCGCCGGGGATTCCCCACCGGATCCGCACGAGTTGCAGAGTGCGACGGGTCGCCGGCTGCGCGCCCCCACGACGAGACGGATCATCGTGCATGATCCGGTGCTGGATCCCTCGGACGTGCAGCACCTCGGCGGCCTCGCGGTGACGACCCCGGAGCGCACACTCATCGACCTGCTGCGCTGGCCCGTGACGGTGCCGGAGCGGCATGACTGGGCCCGACTGCTGGTTCTCGCGGATCCGTCGCTCGTCGCCCGCACCGCTGTCCGCCTGGCACGGCTGCACCACGGCCCCGGTTATCACCGCGTCGCACGGTTCCTCTCCGCTTACGGAGCAGAACCGCCGTCCTGCTGAGCGAGACGACCGCGCCTCGGGGCGCGAAGACCTCGCTCAGGACGAGGTGACGCGGTAGACGTCGTAGACGGCGTCGATCCGGCGCACCGCGTTGAGCACGCGGTCGAGGTGCACCGTGTCGCCCATCTCGAAGACGAAGCGGCTGAGCGCCAGGCGATCGTTGGTCGTCTGAACGGTGGCGGAGAGGATGTTCACGTGGTGCTCGCTGAGCACCCTGGTGACGTCGGACAGCAGACCGGAACGGTCCAGCGCCTCCACCTGGATCTGCACCAGGAACACGCTGCGCGTGGTCGGCGCCCATTCGACGTCCACCATCCGGTCCTTCTCGACCGACAGTGCCTTGACGTTCACGCAGTCGGAGCGGTGCACGGAAACGCCGCTCCCCCGCGTGACGAAACCGACGATCTCGTCCCCCGGCACCGGGGTGCAGCACTTTGCGAGCTTCACCAGGATGTCGGCCGCGCCGCGCACCAGCACCCCGGAGTCGCCCTCGCGCGGAATGCGGCTGCGTCCCTGGGCGGGGATGTCGATCGCGCCGGTCGAGGTGTCCTCGGTCGTGGAGATGAGCGCGGTGACCTTCTCCAGCACGGACTGGGTGGACACGTGCCCCTCACCGACCGCGGCGTACAGCGCCGAGACGTCCTCATAGCGCAGCTGGTGCGCGACCTCGGTGAACGACTCCTGGCTCATCAGCCGCTGCAGGGGCAGGTTCTGCCGGCGCATCGCACGGGCGATGGCCTCCTTGCCCTGCTCGATCGCCTCCTCGCGGCGCTCCTTCGTGAACCAGCCGCGGATCTTGTTACGCGCGCGTGTGCTCTTCACGAACGTCAGCCAGTCCTGGCTGGGTCCGGCGTCGGGGTTCTTCGAGGTGAACACCTCGACCACGTCACCGCTGTTCAGCGCGGTCTCCAGCGGCACGAGCCGGCCGTTGACCTTGGCGCCCATCGTGCGGTGGCCGATCTCGGTGTGCACCGCGTAGGCGAAGTCCACCGGCGTCGCACCGGAGGGAAGCCCGATCACCCGACCCTTCGGCGTGAAGACGTAGACCTCCTTCGCGCCGATCTCGAAGCGCAGCGAGTCGAGGAACTCGCTGGGGTCGGCGGTCTCGGCCTGCCAGTCCGAGATATGCGCGAGCCAAGTCATGTCCGCGTCGGCGGTGCCCTTGCCCGTGCCGTTCATCCGCTCCTTGTACATCCAGTGCGCGGCCACGCCGAACTCGGCCTGCTGATGCATCTCGTGCGTGCGGATCTGGATCTCCACCGTGCGGCCGCCGGGGCCGATCACCGTGGTGTGCAGCGACTGGTACAGATTGAACTTCGGGGTGGCGATGTAGTCCTTGAACCGGCCGGGCAGCGGGGTCCATCGGGCATGGATCGCGCCCAGCACCGCGTAGCAGTCGCGCACCGTGCCGACCAGGACCCTGATGCCGATCAGGTCGTAGATGTCGTCGAACTCGCGGCCCCGCACGACCATCTTCTGGTACACCGAGTAGAGCTGCTTGGGCCGCCCGGCGACCTTCCCGCGCACTCGCAGGTCACGCAGGTCGCTCTCGACCGCGTCGACCACTTCGTGGATGTACTTCTCGCGCTGCGGCGTGCGCTGTTTGATGAGGCTGTCGATCTCGGCGTAGATCTTCGGATGCAGCACCGCGAAGGACAGGTCCTCGAGCTCGGACTTGATCGCCTGGATTCCGAGCCGATGCGCGAGCGGGGCATAGATCTCGAGGGTCTCGGTGGCCTTCTTCGCCGCCTTCTCCGGCGGCACGAAACCCCAGGTGCGGGCGTTGTGCAGGCGGTCAGCGAGCTTGATGATGAGCACCCGGATGTCCTTCGACATCGCGACGATCATCTTGCGAACCGTCTCGGCCTGCGCGCTGTCGCCGTACTTCACCTTGTCGAGCTTGGTGACGCCGTCGACCAGCATGGCGACCTCGTCGCCGAAGGTCGCGGTCAACTCGGTGAGCGCGTAGCCGGTGTCCTCGACCGTGTCGTGCAGCAGGGCGGCCGCGATCGCTCGCGGGCCGAGCCCGAGATCCGCGAGGATCTGCGCCACCGCGAGCGGGTGCGTGATGTACGGCTCGCCGCTTTGTCGCTTCTGCCCCTGGTGCTTCTCCGCCGCGACCGCGTAGGCGCGTTCGATGATCGCGAGATCGCCGCGCGGGTGGTTCTGCCGCACCGTGCGGATGAGGTTGTCGAGGTCGTTGATCCGGGGCGCGCGCGAGAAGATGCGCGGGACGAGCCTGCGCAGACTCGACCCCTGCGCCGACGCCCCAGGCGTCGTGCCGACCTCGCTCATCCGACCTCCAGGCAGATCATCCTACAAGCGCCGGGGACGGCCGGACGCATCGAGGCTCAGACCTCCACCGCGGTGGCCGTGGCGCGCTCCCGCGCCGCGAGCACGCGCTTGTCGTGCTCACGGATCGCCGGCTCGTTCTCCCGGAACAGCGAGTACAACGGTGCCGCGACGAACAGCGTCGAGTAGGCGGCGACGATGATGCCGACGAAGATCGACAGCGAGATGTCGGTGAGGGTCTGCGCGCCGAGCCAGAACGCCCCGATGAACAGGATCGCGCCGACCGGCAAGGCCGCGATGACGGCCGTGTTGATCGATCTGACGAGCGTCTGGTTCACGGCGAGGTTCACGGCCTCGCCGAACGTGCGGGAGGACTTGGCGCCCTCCTCGGTCGTGTTCTCGCGGATCTTGTCGAACACGACCGTGGTGTCGTACAGCGAGTAGGCGAGGATCGTGAGGAAGCCGATCACGGCCGCCGGGGAGATCTCGAACCCGGCCAGCGCGTACACCCCGACCGTGATGATCAGCACGTCGAGCAGACCGAGGATGGACGCCGCCGACATCTTCCAGGTGCGGAAGTAGATCGCGAGGATCAGGAACGTCAGCGCGAGGAAGATCGCAAGGCCCCAGAGCGACTGGCGTGTCACGCCTTCGCCCCAGCTCGGGCCGATGAACGAGGTGTTCACCTTGTCCTCGGCGACGCCGTACGCCTTCGCGAGGGCGGCCGCCACGTCGTGGCTCTCCTGCTCGCTCTTGAGCTGGGCGGTCTGCACCCGGATGTCGCGGTTGTTGACGGTGGTCACCTTCGTGGTGACATTCGGCAGCACCGAGCGCACCGCGGTCGTCGCGATGTCCTGGTTGCGGTTCGCGGGGGCTTCGACCGTGAACTGGGATCCACCGGTGAACTCGATCGAGAACTGCACCGGACGGAACAGCGGCACCAGCGCGGAGCCCACGACGAGCAGGATCGCGATGATGAACCAGAGCCGCCGCTTCCCGACGAACGGGAACGAGGTCTTGCCGGAGTAGAGGTCGTTTCCGAACTCGTTCATGGAGCGCATCAGTCGTTCTCCCCGTTCCGGCTCGCGCCCTGGGACGCTTCGGCAAGAGCCTCCGCGCGCTTTCGTTCGGCGATGGTCTGACGACGCTCCGCCTCGCCACGGGAGCGGCCGGCGCGAGCCGCCTTGCCCTGAGAGCCGGTGGCGACGGCGCGGTACTCGGTGCGTCCGCGGTAGACGGCGCCGAGCGCCTCCGGGTCCATGCCCGAGAGCGGGTGGCCGTTGCCGAAGAAGCGCGTGCGGGCGAGGATCTGCATCACCGGGTGCGTGAACACCACGAAGATCAGCACGTCGATGAGGGTGGTCAGACCCAGCGTGAACGCGAAGCCCTTCACCGTTGCGTCGGCGAGGATGTACAGCACCACGGCGGCGAGGATGTTGATCGACTTCGAGATGTAGATCGTGCGCTTGGCGCGACTCCAG
Organism: Microbacterium sp. 2MCAF23; assembly: GCF_052115565.1. Lineage (NCBI taxonomy): Bacteria > Bacillati > Actinomycetota > Actinomycetes > Micrococcales > Microbacteriaceae > Microbacterium > Microbacterium sp. 2MCAF23. The sequence goes on from NZ_JBFRGY010000002.1 coordinate 390,805, forward strand.
CCGTCCTCCACCGCACCGGTGATGGACTTGCCGTCGCGCAGCTCATCCCTTATTCGTTCGAAGTAGACGATGAAGGAGTCGGCCGTGAATCCGATCGAGACGATCAGACCGGCGACGCCGGCGAGCGAGAGGCGGAAGCCCATCCGCCAGCCCAGGATGCAGATCAGCACGTAGGTGATGACGGCCATCACGGCGATCGACGCGATGATCACGAAACCGAGGGCCCGGTAGCTGAGCAGCGAGTAGATCGCGACGAGGCCGAGACCGATCAGGCCCGCGATGAGGCCGATCTGCAGCTGCTGGGATCCGAGCGTCGCGGAGATGGTGTCGGAGCTCTGCACCGTGAAGCTCAGCGGCAGCGCACCGAACTTGAGCTGGTCGGCGAGGCTCTTCGCCGTCTCCTGGGTGAACGAGCCGCTGATCGAGGGACGCCCGTCGAGGATCACGCCGTTCATGGACGGCGCGGAGATGACGGATCCGTCCAGCACGAACGCGAACTGATTGCGCGGCGTCTGGTTCTGCTGCGTGAACGCGTAGAGGCGCTGGCTGACCTTGCCGAACGCGTCGGTGCCCTTGCCGTCGAAGGTGAGGTTGACCTCCCACTGGGCATTCTGCTGGTTCAGGCCGGCGACGGCGTCCTTGATCGACGTGCCGTCCAGTTCCACCGGACCGAGCAGGTACTTGGCCTGGCCGCTGCTATCGCAGGCGATCAGCGGCTGGTCGGTGGGCTGCTTCGCCGCATCGCGCTTGGTCTTGCAGTCGTATGCGAGGAACTCGGCCTGCAGCTTCGGCGTCACCCACGACATGTCGCTGCCGTCGGTCGGTGACGGCGACGGCGTGGAGGCGAGATCCGGCGCAGGGGTCGGATACGGCGTCGACTTGCCGTCGTCGCCGACGAAGGACGTGGACGGCGCCGTGGCCGCCAGCACGGCACGCAACTCCATCTTCGCGCTGGCCTGAATGCGGTTGCGCGTCGCCTCGTCCGCTTTGCCGGCGATCTGGACGACGATGTTGCGGCCGCCCTCCGTGGTGATGTCCGACTCGCCGACACCCGAGGCGTCCACGCGCTGGCGGATGATCTGCGCCGCCTGATCGAGCTGCTCGGCGTTGGGATCCTTGCCGTCCGCCGTCTGCGCGCTGAGGATGATCTGCGTGCCACCCTGCAGGTCCAGTGCGAGTTGCGGCGACCAGGAGCTCTTACCGAAGCCGTACACGCCCAGGGCGTTCAGGCCGAAGAGCACGCCGATGGCGATGAGCAGGCCGAGCAGAACCCGCCAGGCGTGCTTGACGGGAGAAGACGATGCCACGAAGGTTCTTCGCTTTCTGAGGGGGACGGTCTGTCCGGAGGGACGGTCGAGCGGCGCGCGCGGACCGCGTCAGTTCTTGTCGTCGGCGTCGCGCTCCAGGCGCGCCTTGGTCTCCTCGGCCGACTCGATGCGGATGTCCTTGGCGCGCTCGTCCAGCGGGGTCTGCGCGTCGAGAGTCGTCTGCTCGTCGAGCGGCATGTGCGCCTCATCGGCGACCGGAGCGTTCTGCTCCTCGTCCACGACCCGCAGGATCGCCTGCGAGTGCACCTCGATGACCACGCCGGGCGCGATCTCCACCTTCGCGGGACGGTCCAGGTTCTCCGGGTCGAACTCGACGATCGTGCCGTAGAGTCCGCCCTGCAGCAGCACCTTGGCTCCGGGGACGGTATGCGTGGCCTTCTTCTCCTGCTCCTCCTTCATTCGCTTGTTGCGCTTGCGGGTCGAGAGGACCATGAAGACGAGCAGGATGGCCAGGACGAAGAACAGGCCGTACTGCGAGAAGAACGTCGCGAGATTCATGCGAGGAGGAGCCTTTCGAGGCGCGCGCCGGCGGTGGGGCGCGGAAGGGGTGGGGAAGGTGAAAGTCTCCAGCGATTATAGGTCATCGAACAACGCGGCCCCCTCGGGGTGCGCGATGCCGAGATGGGCGTACGCCTCCGGCATGGCGATGCGCCCGCGGGGAGTGCGGCCGAGGAATCCGATCCGGACCAGATACGGCTCCACGACGCTCTCGATGGTGTCCGCTTCCTCTCCGACCGAGACGGCGAGTGTGCTGAGCCCTACGGGTCCCCCGCGGAAGCGGCGCACGATCGCATCCAGCACGGCGCGGTCCAGGCGATCGAGGCCGATCCGGTCCACGTCGTAGAGCTCCAGCGCCGCCCGCACGTCATCGACGGAGGCCGAGGATCCGCCACCGTGCACGAGGGCGTAGTCCCGCACGCGCCGGAGCAGTCGGTTCGCAATGCGGGGAGTGCCCCGGGAGCGCCGTCCGATCTCGGCACGCGCGATCGGGGGCACCTCCACGCCGAGGACGTTCGAGGAGCGCTCCACGACCCGTTCGAGCTCCTCCGCCTCGTAGTACTCCAGGTGGGCCGTGAAGCCGAAGCGGTCGCGCAGCGGGTTCGGCAGCAGACCCGAACGCGTGGTGGCGCCGACGAGCGTGAACGGGGCGAGATCGAGCGGGATGCTCGTCGCCCCGGCACCCTTGCCGACCATGATGTCGATCCGGAAGTCCTCCATCGCGAGGTACAGCATCTCCTCGGCGGACCGTGCCATCCGATGGATCTCGTCGATGAACAGCACCTCGCCGGGCGTGAGGCTCGACAGCAGCGCGGCGAGGTCACCCGCGTGCTGGATCGCCGGCCCGCTGGACATGCGCAGCGGGCGCCCGCTCTCATGCGCCACGATCATCGCCAACGTGGTCTTGCCGAGTCCCGGGGGGCCGGAGAGCAGGATGTGATCAGCCGGGCGATCCTGGATCCTCGCGGCCTCGAGAAGCAGAGTCATCTGTCCGCGCACCTTGTGCTGGCCGACGAACTCGCTCAGGCTCGCCGGCCGCAACGCTCCCTCGACGGCGAGCTCGGCCTCGTCGACGACGTCGCCGGAGTCGTGGAACTCAGCCACGAGCACTTCCGCCCTGGGCAGGACCGAGGGTGGCGAGCGTGCGGCGGAGAAGCAGCGCGACGGATCCGCGCTCGGTCTCGCTGGCCTCGGCGGCGCTGCGTTCCGCGGCGTCCGCGGCGATGCGCTCCGACCATCCCAGTCCGATCAGGGCGGCGATCAGCTGCGTTCCGATCTCGTCGGGGACGGACGCGGCGGCGGATGCGGCGACCGGCGCATGGAGCTTGCCGGTGAGCTGCACCACGATGAGCTTGGCGGTCTTCGGGCCGATGCCGGAGACCCGGCGGAAGGGCGCGTCGTCGTCAGCGGCGACCGCGCTCGCGATCTGGTCCACGGAGAGGTGCGAGAGCACCCCGAGCGCGGACTTCGGTCCCACGCCCGTCACCGACAGAAGATGACCGAACACCTCGAGCTCGGCCTGGTCTGCGAAGCCGTACAGCGACAGCGCGTCCTCCCGGACGATGAGCGACGTGTGCAGTCGGAGTTCGTGCCCGACCCTGGCGGTGTGCGCGACGTCGCCGGGTACGGCGACCCAGAAGCCGACTCCCCCGACCTCGACGACGACGGAATCCGTGCTCGCGGACAGCACGATGCCGCGCAGGGAAGAGATCATGAAAGCAGTCTACGCACGTGCTCGTATGTATGTTCGAGCGACACGCTCCGCGTCGGCCCAGGCCTTCTGCGCCGGGGTCAGGGCGTCGGATCCCGGATCCGCTCCCCCGCCGAGTCCCGCTCCGCGCCAGGCATGGCAGAGCGCAATCGCGAGGGCGTCGGCGGCGTCGGCCGGCTGCGGGGGTGCGTCGAGCCTCAGGATCCGGGCGATCATCGCCTGCACCTGCTTCTTGTCGGCGGAGCCGTACCCAGTGACGGCCGCCTTCACCTCGCTCGGGGTGTGCGTGGCCGCCGGCAGCCCGTGCTCGGCGGCGATCAGCAGTGCCACGCCGCTGGCCTGCGCGGTGCCCATCACGGTGTGGCTGTTCTGCTGGGCGAAGACGCGTTCCACCGCGACCGCGTCGGGGCCGTGTTCGGCGATCACCGCACGGATCCCCGCAGCGACAGCGGCAAGGCGCTCGCCGATCGGCGCATCCACGGGCGTGCGGATCACGCCCACGTGCACGAGAGTGCCGCGGCGCCTCGCATCGACGTCCACGACGCCCACACCGCAGCGCGTGAGGCCGGGGTCGATGCCCAGAACCCGCCGTACGCCCGTCATGCCTCCAGGCTAGGCGCAGCGCAGTCGGTCGGCGCCGAGGCGCGCGGCCAGCCCATCGCCGCCTGCGCGCGATCCATGAAGGCGCTCTTCGCGCGGGTGTAGTCGTCGTAATCGTCGGCGCCCGCGTGAACCGCGGCGAGGGATCGCTTCAGCCGTTCATACTCCGCCCGTCCCTCGGGATCCGCGCGCAGCCAGTCGCGGAACGAGACCACGAAGTCGGCGAACGGCGAGTCCGCGCGACGGATGTGCAGGATGAGTCCGCGCAGAGAACCGCCGTCGTCCAGGTCCCGGAAGTAGAGCAGCTTCTCGTGGCGGCGCGGGTCGGATCCGGGTCGAGGGATGTCGGCATCGACGCCGGGCGAGTCAGGCCGGGAGCCTCGCGCCCTTTGGATGCCGAGAGAGGCGAGTGCGGCGGTCGCCGCGCCCTCGTCCGGGACCGCGGGCAGAACGGCCTGGAGATCCAGAAACGGCTTCGCCGCGAGCCCCGGCACCGCGGTCGAGCCGATGTGCGCGAGGTCTGTCATGTCGATCCCGGCCCGAGTGAAGGCATCGCGTATCCGGGCGCTCCAGCCGGAAGCGAGAGATGGCCACGCCGGATCGTAGGGGACGATCTGCGGCGCGGCCATCGAAAGGGTTCCCTCGGGCTTACTCGTCGTTCTCGAGCTCGGCCTGCACCTCGGCCGTGAGGTCGAAGTTCGCGTAGACGTTCTGCACGTCGTCGCTGTCCTCGAGCGCGTCGATGAGGCGGAAGATCTTGCGCGCCGCCTCGGCGTCGATCTCGACCTTGAGGTTCGGCACGAACTCGACGTCCGCCGATTCGTACTCGATGCCCGCCTCCTGCAGCGCGGTGCGCACCGCGACCAGGTCGGATGCCTCGGTGATGATCTCGAAGCCCTGCGCGTGCGGCTCGATCTCCTCGGCCCCTGCCTCGAGCGCCGCCATCATGACGTCGTCCTCGGTGGTGTTCTCGCCGTCGACGACGATGACGCCCTTGCGGGTGAAGTTGTAGGCGACGGATCCGGGATCGGCAAGCGTGCCGCCGTTGCGGCTGAGCGCTGTGCGCACCTCGGCGGCGGCCCGGTTCTTGTTGTCGGTCAGACATTCGATCATGAGAGCGACGCCGTTCGCGCCATAGCCTTCGTACGTGATCGAGGAGTACTCGACCGACTCGCCGCCGATGCCGGCGCCGCGCTTGATGGCGCGGTCGATGTTGTCCTTCGGGACGGAGGTCTTCTTCGCCTTGAGCACGGCGTCGAACAGCGTCGGGTTGCCCGCGAGATCAGCGCCGCCGAGCTTCGCGGCGACCTCGATGTTCTTGATGAGCTTGGCCCAGGACTTCGCACGGCGCGAGTCGATGACGGCCTTCTTGTGCTTGGTGGTGGCCCACTTGGAATGCCCGGACATATCTCTCCCGCTCGAATCAGCCCCGCGGTTCGTCCCGCCAGGGCATCGTCCATTCTAGAAGATCCGCGTCGGAAGCACCGACGGCGGGGTGCAGAGCCGCGAGACTACGCTGCGACAGCAGCCCGTCGGGCCGCGACCAGCTCCAGGAACCGCGCGTGCAGCCGCGCCTCGCCGTTCATCTCGGGGTGGAAGCTCGTGCCCAGCAGGTTGCCCTGCTGCACTGCCACCACTCCGCCGTCGGGCAGCGCCGCGATCGCCGTCGCCTTCGGCCCGACCCGCGTGATGAGCGGCGCCCGGATGAACGTGGCATCCACCGGCCCTTCGATGCCTTCGATCTCCAGCTCGGTCTCGAAGGACTCGACCTGACCACCGAAGGCGTTGCGCGCGACCGTGACGTCGAGACCGCCGAAGGTCAGCTGGCCATCGATCGCGCCCTCGATCTCATCCGCGAGCAGGATCAGCCCTGCGCAGGTGCCGTAGACCGGCAGTCCCTCGGCGATGAGCGCCCGCAGCGGCTCGCGCAGGCCGAAGATCCGGGACAGCTTGTCGATCACGCTCGACTCACCGCCCGGGATCACCAGGCCGTCGAGCCCGTCCAGCTGCTCGGGGCGGCGGACGCGAACCGCCTCCGCCCCGAGCGAGGTGAGGATCGCGGCATGCTCGCGCACGTCTCCCTGCAGCGCGAGCACACCGATCCGCACGGCGGTCGTCACCAGCCGCGCTCCGCGAGGCGGTGCGGTGCGGGCAGGTCGGACACGTTGATGCCGACCATGGCCTCACCGAGCCCGCGCGAGACCTGGGCGATCACGGCGGGGTCGTCGAAGGCGGCCGTCGCCTTCACGATGGCGGCGGCGCGGGCGGCCGGGTCGCCGGACTTGAAGATGCCGGATCCGACGAACACGCCGTCGGCGCCGAGCTGCATCATCATGGCGGCGTCCGCGGGAGTGGCCACTCCCCCGGCGACGAACATGACGACCGGCAGAGCGCCCTTCTCGGCGACCTCGGCGACGAGCTCGTACGGGGCCTGCAGCTCCTTGGCGGCCACGTACAGCTCGTCCTTGGAGAGCGTGGTGAGGCGCGCGATCTCACCGCGGATCGTGCGGATGTGCTTCATCGCCTCGGAGACGTCTCCGGTGCCCGCCTCACCCTTGGAGCGGATCATCGCCGCGCCCTCGGTGATCCGACGCAGCGCCTCGCCGAGGTTGGTCGCACCGCAGACGAAGGGCACGGTGAAGCCCCACTTGTCGATGTGGTTCACGTAGTCCGCGGGAGAGAGCACCTCGGACTCGTCGATGTAGTCGACACCGAGCTCCTGCAGCACCTGCGCCTCCACGAAGTGGCCGATGCGCGCCTTGGCCATGACGGGGATCGAGACGGCGGAGATGATGCCGTCGATCATGTCCGGGTCGCTCATACGCGACACGCCGCCCTGGGCGCGGATGTCGGCCGGCACGCGCTCGAGCGCCATGACGGCGACGGCTCCGGCGTCCTCCGCGATCTTCGCCTGCTCGGGGGTGACGACGTCCATGATGACGCCGCCCTTGAGCATCTCCGCAAGGCCGCGCTTGACGCGACCGGTGCCGGTGGTCGATTCGGGTGCAAGTTCTGTCATAGGACAGATAATACGCTGTCTGCCACGAACCCTGACACTCAGGAGTCGGTGACCGGATCCGCTCCCGCCGGATGAGAGGATCGGAGGATGCTGAAGGTGCTCTCGATCCAGTCCGCCGTCGCGTACGGCCATGTCGGCAACTCCGCGGCCGTGTTCCCGCTGCAGCGCATCGGGGTCGAGGTGCTCCCCGTCTACACCGTGAACTTCTCCAACCACACCGGCTACGGCGCCTGGCGCGGACCGCTGATCGCCCCCGACGACGTGCGCGAGGTCATCACCGGCATCGAGGAGCGCGGCGTGCTCGGCGAGGTCGACGCGGTGCTCAGCGGCTACCAGGGCGGCGAGGGCATCGGCGACGTCATCATCGATGCCGTGGCGCGGGTCAAGGCCGCCAACCCGCAGGCGGTGTACGCGTGCGACCCGGTCATGGGCAACGCCGCGTCGGGGTGCTTCGTCGCGCCTGCGATCCCCGTGCTGCTGCGGGAAAAGGTCGTGCCCGTGGCCGACATCATCACCCCGAACCAGTTCGAGCTGGGTTTCCTGACCGAGACCGAGCCCGACACGCTCGAATCGACCCTGGCCTCGGTCGACAAGGCGCGCGCCATGGGGCCGAAGACCGTTCTCGTGACGAGCGTCGCCCGACCCGATCGGGAAGAGGACACCATCGAGATGCTCGCCGTGGACGACAAGGGCGCATGGCTGGTCGCGACTCCCCACCTGCCGATGAAGGCGAACGGATCCGGCGATGTGACCGCGGCGCTGTTCACCGCGCACTATGTCGAGACCGGCGATGCGAAGCTCGCGCTCGAGCGCACCGTGTCGAGCGTGTATGAGCTGCTCCGCCTCACGCTCGAGTCGGACGAGCGCGAGCTGCAGCTCGTGCCGGCTCAGGAGTTCTACGCGAACCCGCCGCTCCAGTTCGAAGCCCGCCGGGTGCGCTGATCGCCCCACGCCCTCGCGCGGCGCACGGCCGCCTCAGACGGGCCAGGCCGCCGCGACCGTGTTGCGCACGTCTCCGAGCAGCTGCGGCAGCGCCTTCGTCTTCGCGATGATCGGGAAGAAGTTGGCGTCGCTGTTCCAGCGCGGCACCACGTGCTGATGCAGGTGCGCATCCACGCCGGCGCCGGCGACCGCGCCCTGGTTCATGCCGATGTTGAAGCCGTCGCAGCGCGATGTCGCCTTCAGCACCCGCATCGCGGTCTGCGTGAGCGCACCGATCTCGGCGACCTCCTCCGCCGTCGCCTCGTCGTAGGTCGCGATGTGACGGTACGGGCAGACGAGCAGGTGGCCGGAGTTGTACGGGAACAGATTGAGCAGCACATAGGCGGTATGCCCGCGGGCGACGATGAGCCGCTCCTCGTCGGGGTGCTTGGGCGCCTCGCAGAACGGGCACTCCTCGCGCAGCGGCTCCGGGCCCGCCTGGATGTACGTCATCCGGTGCGGGACCCAGAGGCGCTGGAACTCGTCGGGGACGCCGGCGAGGTGCGCGGCGTCTTCCAGCCGCGCCCCGACGCCCGCGTCCCCGACGTCGCTCATGCCAGGTCGCCCGCGGTCTGGATCAGCGCGTGGCTCTCGATCGCTCGACGCACGCGCTCGACGGCCTCTGCGAGCGGCACGCCGTTCTCCTGCGTCCCGTCTCGGAACCGGAACGACACCGTGCCCGCAGCGCGGTCCTGCTCCCCCGCGATGAGGATGAGCGGGACCTTGCCCGTGGTGTGGTTGCGGATCTTCTTCTGCATACGCTCGTCGGAGTGGTCGACCTCGGCGCGCACGCCCGCCTCCCGCAGGGCCGCGACGGCGTCATCGAGGTAGTCGGCGAACGCCTCGGCGACAGGGATACCCACGACCTGCACCGGCGACAGCCAGAGCGGGAAATCGCCCGCGTAGTGCTCGAGCAGGATCGCGAAGAACCGCTCGATCGAGCCGAACAGCGCGCGGTGGATCATGATCGGGCGCTTCTTCTGCCCGTCCTTGTCCGTGAACTCGAGTCCGAAGCGCTCCGGCAGGTTGGGGTCGACCTGCACCGTGGACAGCTGCCACACGCGGCCGATCGCGTCGGTGGTCTTCAGGTCGATCTTCGGGCCGTAGAAGGCCGCCTCGCCGGGCACCTCGGTGAGCTTCAGACCGGAGGCCAGGGCGACGTTGCGCAGCGCATTCGTCGAGTACTCCCAGAACTCGTCGGATCCGATCCACTTGTCCTTCTCGTCGTCACGCATCGAGAGCTCGAGCTCGAAGTCGCTGAGTCCGAAGTCGCGCAGCATCGAGAGGATGAACTCGAGGACCTTGGTGACCTCGGACTCCAGCTGCTCCGGGGTGACGAACAGGTGCGAGTCGTCCTGGGTGAAGCCGCGCACGCGGGTGAGGCCGTGCAGGGCGCCGGAGAGCTCGTTGCGGTAGACGGTGCCGTTCTCGGCGAACCGCAGCGGCAGGTCGCGGTAGCTGCGCGCACGCTCCTTGTAGATGAGGATGTGCATCGGGCAGTTCATGGGCTTCAGGTAGTAGTCCTGGCCCTGCTTGGTGACGTGGCCGTCCTCGTCGCGCTCCTCGTCCATCCGGATGGGCGGGAACATGCCGTCGCGATAGGTGACGAGGTGGTTGGAGGTGAGGAACAGATCCTCCTTGGAGATGTGCGGCGTGTAGACGTAGTTGTATCCGCCGGCGATGTGCCGGCGACGCGCGTGCTGCTCCATCTCGCCGCGGATGATGCCCCCGCGCGGATGCCAGACCGACAGGCCGGATCCGATCTCGTCGGGGAAGGAGAACAGGTCGAGTTCTTTGCCGAGGCGGCGATGGTCGCGCTTGGCCGCTTCTTCGAGGCGCTGCTGGTAGGCGCGCAGCTCGTCCTTGGTGGGCCAGGCGGTGCCGTAGATGCGCTGCAGCTGCGGGTTCTTCTCGGATCCTCGCCAGTACGCCGCGGCGATCCGGGTGAGGTCCCAGCCGTTGCCGATCATGCGGGTGTTCGGCAGGTGCGGACCACGGCAGAGGTCCTTCCAGACGACCTCGCCGTCCTTGGCGACGTTGTCGTAGATGGTCAGTTCGCCCTCGCCCACCTCGACCGATGCGCCTTCGGTCTTGTCGGCGCCTGGACCCTTCAGCCCGATGAGCTCGAGCTTGAACGGCTCGTCGGCGAGCTCGGCGCGCGCCTCGTCGTCGGTCACGACCCGGCGCACGAAGCGCTGACCCTCGCGCTGGATCCGCTGCATCTCCTTCGAGATCGCCTTGACATCCTCGGGGGTGAACGGGGTGTCGACGCCGAAGTCGTAGTAGAAGCCGTCGGTGATGGGCGGACCGATGCCGAGGTTGGCCTGAGGCTTGATGCGCTGCACGGCCTGCGCGAGCACGTGCGCCGTCGAGTGGCGCAGGATCGCGAGCCCCTCGGGGCTGTCGATGGTGATGGGCTGGACGTCGTCGTCCTCGTTCACGAGGGCGGCGAGGTCCTTCTGCTGCCCGTTCACGAGCATGGCGACGACGGAGCGGTCGCTGAAAGGTCCGTTCGCGCCGTAGAGCGCGAAACCGTCGCAGGGATAGGACGGCAGTTCGGGGGCGGACGCCGCGGCTTCAGACGGCACAGGATTCTCAGACAAAGGAAGTTCTCCAGTTTGGCGATGGTCTCGGCTCAGCTTCGGACGCGAAGGCGCCCTGCCCGCTCAGGCCCTGAGAGTTCGCGTGCCGGTGACCGCGAACACAGTCGCGTGCGTCACCCGGGCGAAGTCCATAGGAGAATCCTACGCCGCCCCGTGCGGCCGGCCGGTCACGGCACCACCCAGCGCCTCGTCCAGATGCCGCTGCGCGAGCCGCCAGCCGCCGGCCTCGTAGGCGACCACGACGAGCACCGGCCCGGCCAGCACCACGAGCAGGCAGACCCACAGCGGGAGCCCGCCGAAGGCCAGCACGATGCCGAGGAGCGGCAGGATCATCGCGATCGCGTGCAGCAGCAGGCCCCGCATGAGCGAGTGCACCAGATAGGAGTGCAGCAGCGCGACCGACACCATGAAGACGATCACGGGGATCGCGATCATCAGGATGACGACGGGCGTGGCGAGCGGATCCTCATGCCGGTACGCGAACCCGATCGCGTGCAGTCCGGCGCCGACGGCGGCGACGCTCACGAAGATGAAGGCATGCCCGTAGCCCCATACGAAGGACCGGCTCCGGTGCACGGCGAGGATCGGGCCGGACGGCATCACGGTGTACGACCACCACAGGGCGAAGGTCATCGCGACACCGGCGCCGATCACGACCACCGTGTCTCCGGACCACCCCTTCTCGTGCGAGACCTCCTGCGCGGCAGCGAGGGTGCCGATGACCGTCTCGCCCAGCGCGATGATCGTCAGGAGCGAGTAACGCTCCGCGATGTGGTGTGCGTGCCAGGGCGTTCCCCTGCGCTCGCCGTCGCCCTTGCGCTCGGCGACGACGGGGCCGCCCAGTTCGATCAGCCAGCACACCGCTGCGGCCGCGAAGGCGGCGCCGAGGGGCAGCGGCGCCCAGGCCACGATGACCCAGCCGATCTGCGCGACGGCGACGAACAGCACATAGGTGAGGGCGTGCCGGCGGTAGGCGGGTTCGCGCGAGGCGCGCAGCCACTGTGCGAGCAGCCCCACCCTCATGACGATGTAGCCGGAGACCATGACGCGGTTGTCGAAGGCGCCGTGCTCCTCGAGCGACGCGAACATGGCCGGCAGGCCGATCGCGAGCACGATGACGCCCGCCATCTGCACCATCGTGAACACGCGGAACAGCCAGTCGTCCGTGTCGAACGCCGACGCGAACCAAGAGAAGTTGATCCACGCCCAGATGATCGCGGCGACCGCGAAGGCGAACGCTCCGACCGCTGCGCCACCGTGTCCGGCTGCGACGCCCTCCACCAGCTGTGTGCTGGCGACCCCGAACGCGGCGGCGAAGACCAAGTCGTACAAGAGCTCCAGCGGCGTGGCCGCTCTGTGCTGCTCATGCAGCGACCGCCCGCGCATCGGGCTCAGCCCATGCCGGTATCTTTCGACGGCGTTCGTCATGCTCTCCCCGATCCCCTCGGACTTCCAGTCCCCTTGGATATGCAGCGTCCAACCTAGCGCGAGCCCGGATCCACCCGACTCCGACGTCGTTCGACGAGCGCGAGCGCGGCCGCGATCGCCTTGATCACCGGGATCTCCCCGAAGCGGTAGTCGTCAGCGCGCACGAGGCGGGCGGCCAGGTCGGGTCGTGCCGCGCGCAGCAGCCCCCGCGCCCGCTCGGCGTGCAGCGCGTTCGAGACGACGGCGATCTCCCCCGCGTCTTCGAGAAGGGGGATCGAGCTGCGGATGTTCTCCTCGGTCGAAGAGCTGAAGAAGGGCGGCGACTGGCTGTCGTTCAACTGGCAGTCGGCGTACGACGCGGCCGACAAGCTCGGGGTCTCTCTTGATACCGTCACGGATGCGGCGATGGGTAACCAGGATGCGATGGGCAAGCTGAAGCCCTACTACGACGCCCTGAGCGGCGATACCGCGAAGTTCTACGACATCGCATCCAAGACCGGGATGAGTGCCGCGGAGACCCGTCTCGCGCTCGAGGCGATGACCAATGGCATCGGGTCGCAGAACGAGGCGATCAAGCGTGGCGTCGAGCTTAAGGGGCAGGAGAAGGCGGCCAATGCGGACGTCACGGACTCCACGAAGTCTGCCGGTGAGTCGTACCTCGACGAAGCGAAGAAGGTCGACGAGCTCAATTTGAATCGGCCTGGTCTTCGTTCCGACTGCTATTCCTGTCCGGCGACTGCCGGGAGGGATGATTCGTGGTCAGCGTAGTATGCGTTCTCGACCTCGAGGGGAGTTCGCAGTCCGAGCTCGCCGTGGAGGCGTGAGTTGTTCCACCACCAC